>CAIQUS010000225.1 GCA_903875045.1 uncultured Bacteroidales bacterium | reverse complement strand
CTTGCTTTCGGCTATAAAATTCCGGTCATTACGGCTCTTTCGGGACTTGGGAAATTGCTTCCCCGCACCCTTTAGAATTACTACATGCCCGGCACACCCAGAATGGAACTCCTACGGAGTTCAGGTTGACAATTTCACCCGCTCACCCGCTCACCCGCTCACCCGCTCACCCGATCACCCGATCACCTGATCACCCGCTCACCTGTCCACTCGCCCACTCGCCCACTTGTTCACCCGTTCACCTGCTCACCTACGTGCAAATGCTTAATCCAGCACCTCCTCGTCAGATGCTGCCTGCCATTGAAATTTTTCCAGATGGTCAGTGCTTTGGCATTGTCCTCCAACTGGGGGTTGGTAACAGCTTTTTTAATACCATATTTGATATAGGCCCTGTGCATTTCATTATAATACAGAGCATTAACTCCCTTAGCATGATAATCAGGCCGAACACCGTTCAGATACATATCAATGGTGTCGTTTTTCTTCATTGCCTTCAATAGGTAGAGAAAGCCAAACGGAAACAGCTTTCCATCACATTTTTGAAGCGCTCTGGTAAGTGATGGCAAGGAAACACCAAACCCAACCACTTCATCCTGTTCATCAATCACAAAGGAGATAAATTCGGGGCGGACAAAACCAAAATAGGCTTTAATATACATATCCACCTGTTTTTGCGTCAAGACTGTATAACCATAAAGCTCGCTGAAAGCTGCATTCAGGGTTTTAAACATTTTGGGGGCATACGGCAGCAATTCTTTTGCTTTTTTTGCTTTGAGGATCCGAAGCTTATATTTTTCCTGCACCAGTAATGATAAACGGTCAACCTTTTCAGGAATGGTGGGGGGAATCTCAAATTCATACTGAACCCAGTCAGCGGCTTTGATAAAGCCCAATTTCTCCATGTGATCCACGTAATAGGGATAATTGTAAATCGATGCAAGGGTAGCCAATTCATCAAAACCCTTGATCAGCATCCCTTCATTATCCATATCCGAGAACCCTAATGGACCATGAATGCCATTCATTCCTTTAGATGTTCCCCATGCTGTTACTGTATCTATCAGCAATCGTGAAACTTCCAGTTCATCAATAAAATCGATCCAGCCAAAGCGTACCAGCTTTTCATTCCATCGCTCATTGGCTTTATGGTTGATGATGCCGGCAATACGCCCCACCATTTCTTTACCCCGCCAGGCAATCCAATACTCAGCCTCACAAAATTCAAAAGCAGGGTTTTTATCCCTGCTCAGTGTGTTTATTTCATCCATCCGCATCTGCGGACACCAGAATTTATTTCCTTTGTAAAGTTGGTTCTGAAAGGCAATGAACCTTTTAAGTTCCTTTTTTGTGGCTACTTTTGTTAATACAATCTCGTTGGTTTTAGTCATCAGGCTTATTTTGAGATAATGTGGAGCTTTTTCCCCAGTTTCTCAAATTTCTCCAATGCAACGTCAACTTGCTCTTTCGAATGGGTAGCCATGAGGGAAAAGCGGATCAATGTATTGTCCTTGCTAACGGCCGGAGCCACCACAGGATTCACAAAAATTCCCTCATCGAGCAGCATACGCGTGATGGTGAGGGTTTTAAGATTGTCACGAATGTATAAAGGAATGATAGGTGTGACGGTATTCCCGATGTCAAATCCCAATTTCCTGAAATTGTCAATGGCATAATGGGTCACTTCCCAGAGATGGTCAATGCGTTCGGGTTCTGACTTGATGATTTCGAGTGCAGCAAGTACGGCGGCAGCAGAGGCAGGCGTAGCTGATGCACTGAATATCAGGGTACGTGAATGATGTTTGATATAATTGATCGTTTCAAAATCACTGGCAATAAATCCACCAAGCGCCGCAAGTGATTTTGAAAATGTACCCATGATCAGGTCGACTTTATCAGTGAGGCCAAAATGATTTGCAGTTCCGGAGCCATTCTTACCAAGTACACCAATGGAGTGGGCATCATCAACCATGATGGTTGCTTCATACTTTTCTGCCAGCCGTACAATTTCAGGCAGGTTGGCAATGTCACCGTCCATGCTGAAAACGCCATCAACCACAATGAGCTTGATGCGGTTGGGTTCGCAGCGTTTCAACACAGTTTCCAGCGAATGCATATCATTATGACGAAACTTCAAAACTTTCGCAAAGGAAAGCCTTGTTGCTTCAATGATGGAGGCGTGATCAAGTTCATCGATCAGCAGGTAATCATTGCGCCCGGTTACTGTGGGAATTACTCCAAGATTAACCTGAAAACCAGTACTATATACCAGAGCTGATTGTTTTCCAACAAATTCAGCCAATTTATTTTCCAACTCAACGTGAATGTCGAGTGTGCCATTGAGGAAACGCGAACCTGCACAACCTGTCCCGTATTTTTCAGTCGCTTTGATCGCAGCTTCAACTATTTTAGGGTGATTTGTGAGCCCAAGATAGCTGTTTGACCCAAACATAAGCACCTTTTTTCCATTCATGGTAACCACAGTATCCTGATCGGATTCAATCATTCTGAAAAATGGGTAGAGCCCCATCTTCTCTACTTTCTGTGGTTCGGTATAATGGGATAATTTACGTTGTAAAAACCTCATTGTCTATATTTCTATATAAATAAAAGCGTGCAAAGGTACGAATTAATTAAATATGGTTATTTGTAAAATCCTTACCTGCCTTCAATGCATTCAAATTCAGATCAATTATCTTATCTCCTTTTTTCCGGAAGATAAAACGGATGGCATTTTCGAATTTCTCATAGGCCATTCCCAGGAAAGGGGCAGCAGCGCCCAGAATAACGATATTGGTGGCCTTTGCAGAGCCAGCTTCTTTGGCCAATGCTTCAGCATCAAGCGCGATATGATGAGGAACTTTGGCAATCTCACTCATAACTTTATCCATTTCAGGATAATTGGGTATATTATTGAATGGACGGGTGTTGGTAATTACCCAGCCTTCGCTTGAAAGATATGGCAGGTATCTGAGCGATTCAAGTGGCTCAATCGAAATGATCATATCAGCCTGGCCAAAGGGTATCAGGTCTGAGGCAATCTCGTTGTGTGAAATCCGAAGATTCGACATCACGTCGCCCCCCCGCTGACTCATACCATGAACCTCCGATTGTTTCAGAAACATACCTTGTTCGAGCGCTGCATAACCGATGATAGAGGCGATAGAGATAATTCCCTGTCCTCCGACACCCGCTAAAATGATATCTTTTTTCATCAGTATTAAATTTACTTGTTCTTGAATTTTTCACGAATGCGTTTGTCAATGGCGACAATACATTCGCGTCGTGGAATAATTACAGAAACCCCAGGATAGGCCAGTTCTTCTTTCATGATGGCAACATTTTCATCATGGTATTTTTTCAGTGGTTTCAGGATGCGGATGTGCGCCTCTTCCACACCCAGTCCCTTACAAATATCTTCTATTTTTCCGAATCCTGGTGAGTCCTGGCCTCCTGTCATCGCAGTGGTGCCATTGTCAAGGATCATAATGGTGATAGGCGACTTGTCATTGATGGCATCCAGTAACCCGGTCATGCCGGAATGGGTGAAGGTGGAATCACCAATCACCGCCACTGCTGGTATTAATCCTGCATCAGCAGCACCTTTCGCCATGGTAATGGATGCACCCATATCAACGCATGAGTTAATGGCTTCGTAAGGTTTTAATGCACCCAGCGTATAACACCCGATATCGGAAAAAACACGTCCGTTGGACAATGAACTCAGTGTTTCGCTCAACGCATAATAGGAGTCAATATGCGGGCAGCCGCTGCACAGGGAGGGTGGCCGGGTTACGACCAGTTCCGGAACGGGTATCCCATAAGTATCAGGCTTCCCCAACGCAACAGCTACGAGATTTGGATTTAGCTCCCCATCACGTGGCAATGTTCCATCAAGCCGTCCTTTTACTTTCAAACCGCGGCCAAGATAACCTTTCAGCAACTCCTCAACAACGGGATAACCATCTTCAATCACCAGGATTTCACTACACTCATCGGCCATTTTTTCCACCAGATTGTAGGGCAGCGGGTATTGGCCGATTTTAAGTATAGGGTTTGGCACAATCCGGTCGGGGAAATTTTCCATCAGATAATTATATGCAATACCGCAAACAATTATCCCAAGGGATTTATCAGGGCCTTCAATATATTTGTTAAAAGGTGAAGCTTCGGACTCTGCAATAAAATGAGTGTGATCACTTAACAGGTTCTTGTAACGCTTTCTGGCTATATTGGGGAGTAAAACAAACTGCCGCAGATCAGAGGGCATCTTCAACTCATTTTGCTTTCTGATTTGAGGTTTTCGTATAACTCCCGAACGTGAATGAGCCATCCGGGTGGTAATGCGCATTAAGACCGGGACTTTATATTTTTCCGAAAAATCAAATCCATAATGAACCATATCATACGCTTCCTGCTGATCACCGGGTTCGAGAATCGGAACAAGCGCAAATTTTCCATAAAACCTTGAATCCTGTTCATTCTGTGAAGAATGCATCGAGGGATCATCGGCAGCCACCACAATCAATCCTCCATTGGCACCGGTAATGGCGGAATTAATGAACGGATCGGCTGCGACATTCAAACCAACATGTTTCATACACACCATGGTTCGTTTTCCGGCATACGACATTCCTAGTGCTGATTCCATGGCTGTCTTTTCATTGGTCGACCAACTCGAATGAATATGATTATCAGCGGCAAATTTCGAATTCTGGACAAATTCAGTAATTTCAGTCGAAGGAGTTCCGGGATAGGCATAAATGCCAGATAAACCCGCATCGAGGGCAGCCTGGGCAATTGCCTCATCCCCCAAAAACAATTGTTTCTGCATAGCGAAGTTAAAAAAATGAATCCTGACAAAAATAAGAATATTTTTCAAATCCCGGGTTTTAACCAATCAGTGTTTTTGTTTTTTTTACCCGATGATTATACCTACTTTTGCCCCTTAGACCCGATTCAACTTTCTGCAGCTTATGAAGTTTCCATACATTTTCTTTCACCTCACGGTACTCGTTACGCTATTCCTTCTCTTTAACTCACAAATTCACGCTCAGAACGGCTCCATCCGCGGGTTTGTTTATGAACAGGAAACAGGGGAACCTGTTTTGTTCACAAACGTATATTTGTATAAAACCTCCATTGGTGCACCAACTGATGCTAACGGATATTTTGCCATCACCAAAATTCCGCCGGGTGAATACTTCCTCATGGTCACTTATGTTGGGTTTGACACCTTAAAATTACCGATCACCGTTAAGGTTAACGACCTGCAATCTAAAAAACTTTATTTAACAAAGTCAACAGTGCAATTGGATGAGGTTAACATTTCAGCGGCCCGCCAGGACAAAGTCAGGGAAACGCAAACCAGCATCATCAAAATAACCCCAAAAGAAATTCAATCGATTCCTTCAATCGGTGGTCAGCCCGATCTGGCTCAGTACCTGCAGATTCTCCCGGGGGTTATATTCTCAGGTGACCAGGGTGGCCAGTTATACATCCGCGGAGGCCCGCCGATCCAGAATAAAGTGCTGTACGATGGAATGATCGTGTACAACCCTTTTCATTCGATCGGCCTTTTTTCTGTTTTTGATGTCGATATCCTGAAAAATGTGGATGTTTATACCGGTGGTTTTGGTGCCGAATATGGAGGTCGGCTATCATCAGTGATGGACGTTACCACCCGGGATGGCAATAAAAACCGTATTGCCGGTAAATTTGACATCAGTACTTTTGGCGCCAAAGCCCTCATTGAAGGACCTATCCACAAGCAAAAAAATGAGGATGATGCAAGTGCTACATTCTTGTTTTCCATAAAGAATTCATACCTGGCGCAATCGAGCAAGGTTTTCTATTCATATATTGATGAGAACGGGCTTCCGTATAATTATCTGGATATATATGGAAAAATTGCAGTCAATGCCCCGAACGGAAGCAAAGTAAACATTTTCGGATTCAATTTTTCCGATAATGTCAACTATAAGGTCCTTCAGGACTACAATTGGAATTCGTATGGAGGAGGATTAACCTTCCTGGCCATCCCCGGAAAAAGTTCGGTATTAATTGAAGGCAATTTTGCCTATTCAAACTACAAAGTTGAATTGAAGGAAATCAATAAATCGTCCCGGTCAAGTTCGATCGCAGGATTTAACGGGGGATTGAATTTCACCTACTTTTTTGGTCGGGATGCACTGAAATACGGACTGGAACTTTCGGGATATAAAACCATTCTGGATTTTTACAACATTGTAAACAGGCGGATCGACTATACACAGAATTCAACGGAGGCATCGGTTTTTGTAAAATATAAATGGATGCCAGGGAAATTAATTGTGGAACCCGGCCTCAGGTTTCAATATTATGCCTCAATTTCTGCTGCATCCTTTGAACCCCGTCTGGCCATCAAATACAATGCGGCCAAAAATTTCCGGATAAAAATGGCTGCTGGCATGTACTCTCAAAATCTGATCAGCACAACGTATGATAAAGATGTTGTAAACCTGTTTTATGGATTTATTAGCAGCCCGACAAATAAATTGCAAAAATGCAATCAGGCTGTGTTTGGGGTTGAATGGGATTTATTTGCCAATCTTTCTTTGAATGTTGAAGGTTATTATAAATACTATCCGAGGCTGACTTCGCTTAACAGGAATAAAATTTATGACGACACTCCGGAAAATGCTAAAATCCCTGATTATTACAAGAAGGATTTTTCTTATGAAACCGGGGATGCCGAAGGCGTAGATGTTTCGCTGAAATACGATTGGAAAAAGATCCATTTCTGGGTAACCTATTCCCTCGGTTATATAAACCGCAACGATGGTATCAATGATTTTGTTCCACCTTACGACCGTCGTCACAATCTGAATGTGGTTTCCACATTCAATTGGGGTAAAAGGAACGATTGGGAACTTGATGTGAGGTATAACTACGGCTCCGGGTTTCCGTTTACTCAAACGGGAGGGTTTTATGAGCAGATCAACTTTAACAACATGGGGACCAATTATACCACCGAAAATGGCACCCTCGGAATTCTTTATTCAGATTACGACTCCGGCAGGCTGCCCTACTACAGCCGGCTTGACTTTAACTTAAAAAAGATCTTTTTTCTGGGTAAAACAGCCAAACTGGAAATTAACGTCAGCGTAACTAACGCGCTGAACCAGCAAAACATCTTCTACTTCGACCGTATTTCTTATACCCGCGTTGACCAGATGCCTTTGATGCCAAGTCTGGGGTTGAGTTTTAGTTTCTAAGCACATCATCACTGAAGCACCTTCAGGGTTTTTCAATTACCAGCAGTTTCACCTACAATCATGTCATCCCTTCGGGATTTTGTTGAGAATCAACAATGTTCATCTACGATCATATCATCCTTCAGGAATGATGCTATACGGCTGGGAAAAATCAAAGGCCCGAAGGGCTGACATATCAAATATAATGTCCCTGTTTTACTAAATTTTCAATTCATATACTTGAGGGCACTCCGATAAGTCTGCTAACAAATTATTTAACCGCAAAGGGCCGCAGCGTTTTTTCGCAGAGTTTCGCAAAGTTATAAATATCTGTGAGTTATCTCTGCGGCTCTTTGCGGTTTCTTTGTGTTCTTTGCGGTTTACAAAATTTTTAAATGGTGATTTGATGAATAAACGACTTTTCGGATTGGACTCCAACTTGAATTATTGAAGATTTAATGTATTTATTTAATATTTCTATTAATTTATTTATGGACGCAGACTTTTTAATATTATTGTCACATTTTCACGCTTTCTGCCCTCGATAAGATTTTGAAATTCTGCCTCGGTCATACCCGTAATAGCTTTCAGGACAGGACTTGCCAGGAACAATGCTATATTCAAGGAAAAGATGGTCAGCATGAGATCCATTGCGGTCATCGGACGGATAGTCCCTTTTTCGATTTCGGTCCGTATTTCACTTTCCATCGCAGAAAAAAGTAAACCGGGAAGATCACCGGTTTTTTCTTTAAGAAGTTTAAGCCGCCCGGGATTCGTATTTAATTCATTGAAGAAAAGAAATGGCAGCCTGGGGTTCGCCTTCAGAATATCATACTGGGTCTCTATTTTCTTACGTACTTTTTCCTCGAATGAAATATTTTCTTCAACGGGCTGAAGGAAAGATGAAACAAACTTACCCGCGTTTTTTTCGAAGACTGCATCGAATAACTGGTCCTTGGTTCGATAATAATAATGGACCAACGCCTGGTTGCAACCGACTATGCGGGCAATTTCAGTTGTTGAGGTCAATGCGAAACCCCTTTCCAGAAATAAGTTCTCTGCTGCTTCCAGAATGACCTGCTCTGTTGTTGTATCTACATGCTGTTTCAATGGATTAATGTTTTTATTTAATAACATAATTAATTATACAAAGAAACATCATATAAATGAAACAACCAAATAAAAAAAATTGTGTTTATCTAGCGAGGTTCAATAATTTCCCCGGGATTGGGCGCCGGTTATCACTTCTACACTTGAACCGCAACCCAGCCGGTTAGCTCCGGCGTGAATCAGATCAACGGCCTGCATATAATTACGGATGCCTCCGCTGGCTTTGACCCCCATGTGAGGTCCAACGACCCTGCGCATCAGGGCAACATCGTGTACCGTAGCGCCGGTACCAGAAAATCCGGTACTTGTCTTCACAAAATCAGCTCCTGCTTTCCTCGAAATTTCACAGGCAATTATTTTTTCCTCATCGGTCAGCAATCCAGTTTCCAGGATAACTTTTAACACAGAAGTACTTCTGCAGGCTCTTTTAATTGCCCTGATATCCTCTTCAACAAGTTTTAAATTACCCGATTTCAAAGCACCTACATTGATCACCATATCCAATTCATGTGCACCATTGGCAATTGCATTCCGTGCTTCAAATGCTTTGCTCCGAGTATCCATTTCACCCAGGGGAAACCCGATTACCGAACAAATTTTAACATTGGTTCCCCTCAGGATTCTGGCTACAAGCGGAATCCATGAAGAATTCACACAAACCGACTTGAATTTATATTTCACGGCTTCACTGCACAATTGTTCAAATTGGGAAACAACCGCTTCCGGTTTTAACAGCGTATGGTCTATAAAACCTGCCAGTTCAGCTGCAGAAATTTTCTGGTTTGATGATGCAGCGACAGTGTCCTGTTCGGTTTTTCCTTGTGATATGGATGCCTTATTAAGCCTTTGAATTACTTCCTTTGTAATTCTGTCAATCAATTCATCTTGATCCATTTTATTTTCCTCCGCGTTCTATTGACATCATTTTATTAATCCTGGGCCAATGCCTGCCACCTTCAAATTTTGTTTCAAGCCACAATTTAGCCATGATACATAATTCCTCCATCGGATGCTGTGCAGTCCCCATTGTCAGGATATTGGCATTATTATGTTCCCTGCTGTTGATAATCGTTTTTGCACTCCAGCATAAAGCTGCCCTGATGCCATGAACTTTATTGCAGACCATGGAGGAACCAATCCCTGCAGCATCCAGCATGATTCCCCTCTCGCAATCGCCACTCACTACTTTTCTGGCCACAGCAACTGCATAATCAGGATAATCAACTTTTACCGTACTGTTATCCGTTCCAACATCAACCATTTTATATCCCGCACTTTCAAGATATCGCTTGAGCAATTCCTTGGCATCATACGACCCATGATCGGCACCGATGGCTACTCCCCTGACACGAGGATGTTCATTTCTTTCGCGTTGTTTATCCTGACCTATGATCATGCGTCTGTATTTCTTTAACCTTCTCAACCCGGCTTACACATTAACTTGATAGTGAATTTCGTCAACAATTCCGGCAATAACGGCTTTTATGGTGAATGCATCCGGCTCACCCAGGATCAGCCTTGCCGAACCACCCTCTTCCAGAATCAGCACAGTGTCCCCGGTACCTGCCTGACAAGTGTCAACGGCGAGAAATGATCTGCCGCATGCGTCCCCATTCGGGTGAATGGGTTGAACAATCAAAATTTTTCTGCCATCATAACCCGTGGCTTTAATGGTCGAAACGATATTCCCGGTAACCTTTGCCAGTATCATGAACGATCCTCCTGAAAAACATGGTCGACAATGCCAACGATTGCTGCGTCACACGGATTCATGCGAGTTTCAAGAACCCTTCCAGCCTCTTTACTTGTTTCATAGTATATCAGATCGCCCATTCCCGACTGGATCGTATCAAATGCGACCAATGGGTCCCCATAAGGCACCAAATGTTCATCAAGTGGTTGGACCAGAAGCAGTTTAACTCCTTCAAATGACTCCACTTTTATGGTACTTACCACCCTGCCGGTGACTCTTCCTAATTTCATATAATTCTAAAATAATCAACAAGCGTGCACCGTCGTTCCCTAGTGAAGGTCCTGGCCCTGGTAACACCTTCTCCTGTAGGGCTTGCAATGGTAAAAGAGGCAAAACCAGCGCCACCATAGCCCAAACCCGCATAGCTGGGTCCATTCTTTATAAAAATTGAACAATCCATTGCTTTAGCCATTTTACTAAGCTTGGCAATATTCAGGGAATGCATGATGGCTGTATGCCTGAAGCCATGTTCACATTCCACGGCCAGATCAATGGCCGCATCAACATCTTTTACACGAACCAGGGGCATAACGGGCATCAATTGCTCTGTCCATACAAGTGGATGTTCCTTTCCTACTTCACAAAGTAATAATCTGGTCGTTGGCGGAACCATCAGCCCGATCTCTCTGGCTATAACATCGGCATTTTTACCAATGAACTTCTTTTCTGCCATTCCTTCTTTGCCTGGGCCACCGGGTTCACTGATAACGAGTTTAGTTAATTTTTCAATCTGGTCAGCGTTTAATTCAACAGCGCCATTTTTCTTCAATTCATCTTTTAACCGGTCGGCAACAGAGGCTACAACAATAATTTCCTTCTCACAAATGCAAATCACATTGTTGTCAAAACCTGCACCATTTACAATATCTCTGCCGGCTTTTGCCAAATCAGCGGTTTCATCAACCACACAGGGGGGATTTCCGGGTCCGGCAGCAATGACCTTTTTACCACTTTTCATCGCAACGCCAACTACGGCAGGACCTCCGGTAACAACAAGAATGGCTATACCGGGATGAGACATCAACTCCCTGGCAGATTGAATGGTGGGGGAATCAATACAAGTCAGAAGATTTGCCGGCCCACCGGCGTCAGTGATGGCCTTATTCAGCAGACTGATCAGCCAGGCTGACACCTTTTTGGCCGATGGATGCGGATTAAAAACCACCGCATTCCCGGCAGCGATCATACCGATGCTATTGCTTATAATGGTCACGGTTGGGTTCGTACTCGGTGTTATGGAACCAATTACACCATAAGGAGCCCTTTCAACCAGGGTCAATCCGTCATCGTCAGAAAAAGATTCAGGAACAATATCCTCCACACCGGGTGTTTTGGCAATTCCCAATGCATTTTTTATGACCTTATCTTCCCATCTTCCCATTCCGGTTTCCTCGAATGCCATTCGCGATATGGTTTCATTGTTGGCCAGCGCGACTTCCCTGATTTTCGAGATGATGTTTTTCCGTGTTTGAAGAGGCAATTTAATGAGTGTACCAAAGGCTGTTTTAGCGGCATCGATGGCTTCGCTGATATCAGAAAACACTCCTGCATTTTTAGGATTGGTTTTCTCTTTTACGGGAAAGAGGTTCATCTCCTGAATGACGTCCTGTACCAGCTGGCGTATGTTTTTCTCAAGATTATCCATCTTTTATTCGCCTGTTAATAGGAAATATGGTTTTATTTCAGGGTGGGGTTGTGGGATCAGGGTTGACATACAGAGCAGCTCCTTCGACCTGGCTTTTGCTGTGCCCGCTTCCAGCGCCACTTCCATTGCATCCAGGTTGCCAACCAATTTAACATACGATTTGCCTCCGAAACCAATGGCGAGTCTTATTTCGATTATTTTAACATTACTTTTTTTTGCTGCCAGGTCAGCCGCTTCAATACCCGATACCACCGATAAAGTTTCAATAATCCCAATGGCATTCCAATCATCGGTGGCAACAACCTTCCCTATGGCAGGTATTACATCAGGATGGGCCATCGGAAGGAACAGCCTGTCGACGATGAAGTTTTTTCCTGTTTCACAGCCTTTGTTAAAGGAATATTCAACAGACGCAACATCCCCGCTGAATACGATCAGATATTTTCCCGGACAGATGGTCTTTGCTTCGATTATTCTGACCGGTGCTATTTTGACCATTTCATCCAGTGCTTTAATGCCAATGGCAATGCTGCTAAACTCCAAAACGCCTAAAACCATCAATCCACCCTGCCCCTCATTATTTCCTGTATATAACCCTTTCATTTTCATCAATCATATCAACAATACCCACAACCAACGCATCAACCGGTTTATTTACCGTGAAAGGAGTTTCCCTTGAGGGACTTCCTTCTGTTACCAGTACCAGTTCATCATATCCAACACCAATCATATCGAGTGCCACCAGATAATCGCCTTTTTTACCGCCGTGTTGATCTGTTTTTTCGACCAAAAGGTAACGTGCGCCTGCTATCCCGTCATTTCTTGAGCTGCACACGACTGTGCCGACTACTTTAGCAAGTATCATTTTTCAATTACCTGATTTCTGATATGTATAAACACCATCTTTTTCAATAAAATCAACGATGGCGACAACGGCAGAATCTGATGGTTTTCCTTCGGTTACATCGGTATATCTGGCACTGCTGCCTGAAACATAAAAAACGATTTCACCCACTCCGGCACCAACACTGTCCATGGAAACAACAAAATCACCCTTCCCGTTCATGGAGACAGGGTCTATTTTTTCAAGAAGTAAAAATTTGATTCCATCTATTTTCCGGGCCTTATGACTGGAAACAACTGTACCGACAACCCTAGCCAAAACCATGGTGATTTACGATTTACGATTTACGATTTACGATTTACGATTTACGATTTACGATTTTTTCAGCGGACCTCTTCCCAATGGAAGTGTGCTGTCAACATTTTGATGTGGCCTTGGAATTACGTGAGATGAAACAAGCTCCCCGACCTTTTGTGCTGCCTGGATTCCGGCATCGACCGCAGCCCTTACAGATGCAACATCGCCACGAACAATAGCGGTGACATATCCCCCGCCTATTTTTTCATAGCCGATCAATTCCACTTTGGCAGCTTTGAGCATCGCATCCGATGCTTCGACCATAGCTGTAAAACCACGGGTTTCTATCATTCCCAGTGCTTCAGACGTGTTATCATTCATAAGAATCTCTCCTTTAGTATAATATTGGTTATTATTTGTAATCTTCCCTTCCTGATATTTCTGCAAGACGTTTTTCGACAATTGTTTTACATTCCAGCACTTCTGCCTCTTTTCCTCCTATATAAACCCTTCCGAATTTACCGAATCCCATTACATCGACGATGTTGATATGAGCAGATTTTTCTGCTTCATTGGCAGCATAATAGGCATAGCCGGCAGGTTCAACTTCAAGCACAAACAAGGTATCACCTTTTAACAGCATCATGCCCATTCGCGTCCGGTTGATCAGTTGCGCATGATGGTCTTCGACGTTTTTAATAAGCTGACTCGTAAGAATCCTGGGTTTAATCCGGTCATACTCAATTTTATCGATGGCCTTTAGTACAGCTTCTCCCGCCATCCGGGTTTCTCCCTGACTATCGGAATGCACTTCCAGCATTCCATAAGCCCTTTCAACGACCTGCATGCCAGGTGTCACTCGTGTGGCTTTCAAGGCAATGTCAGTAAGTGTATTGATCTCTATTCCGGGCGCTATTTCAATAATACAGCAAGCCTGTCCGGCAACGGGCAAATACCCTCTTGATACGGTTGATAAATAAGAGGCCATCTGTAACTGTAAAGAATCCAGGAATATATACGTTCTTAAATCAATCATGGTTATTGCCCTTTCTTAAAAATTACAACATGAATATGCAAATGTAGTTTTTTTACTGCAATATTGCTATTGGTTGCCCCAAGTACGGAAAGAAAAAAAAGGATGATAATCCGGCTGACAAGATTATCAGTATATTTGTAAAAAATATCATTAAATCCATCAAACAGACACTATATAATTTCAAGTCTATGAAAGGTGACTCAATCATAACCAAGAAAATCCGTCTCATTGCCAATGTCATGGCTGTCGTGGTATTGGCCGTAGTTATAACAGCTTGCACCAAAGAATCAACAGACACGCCCGGTACGACCCGAGAAGCATTTCTCGGCAAATGGAATGTTACTGAATCATATACAAAACTTTCATACGAAGTGACCATCTCTGCCGACCCTGGTTCATCCAGTGGTGTATTTATCTACAACTTTGCAGGGACCGGTTCTTCAAGTATACCTGCCGGGGCAGAAATCGCCGGATCTTCCATCATCCTTGATGCCAATCAGGTTATTGGAACAGGTTTAAAGATCAATGGTTCAGGAAATTTATCCGGTTCCAAAATCAACTGGAATTACACACTTGACGATGGGGCTAACCTCCTAAATGCCATTGCAATTTACACAAAGCAGTAATCACTTCTGCGGAGGGATCTTTTTTTGACGATTCTCCAGGATCTCTATTACCTTATCATACATTTTGGCAAAATTTTCAGGGTTCTTGCGATAGTATGCTAAACTCAGGTCATATTGTCTCTGACTGATCTGATATTTTCGAAAGATGCCCTGGTAATAAAGTTCCGATTTGCCGTCCGGTTCCTTGCCTTCATTACGGCCAATCAGCATGGAAGCCTCAATTATATGAACATCAGACAAAATCAGGATCATTTTATCGGGTGAAATCAGTGAATCTGCTGAAACCACCTCACCTGATACGACAAAATCCTTTTTCCCATTACACGCGGCAACCATGGTGCAGATCAGGAGCGCAAGGAGGAAACGGGCCGTAATGTTCATTTTTTCCGCTGCAGGTATTCTTTGTTTAGTTCCTCCAATACCGATCTTGTAATGTCAAGGGTGTCGTTGGTAACAAGAATTTCACCACCGGTTTTATAGGCCATGATGTAATCGAACTGGTACTGGCGATTGAATCTTTTCAGGAAGGTCGTCACACTGTCGATCAGTCGGATATTCATATTCATCTCCTGTTCTGCAATCTGTTGGGAATAGCGTTCCTTTTTCTGCATAAGCATCTGCTGCTTCTGCATCAGTTGTTCATACATTCCCTTGGCCTTTTCTTCAGGAATTGCATTGGCCGCAACCTGTCGTTGAAACTCATTTGCCTCTTTTTCCAAAGCTGCCTGCTCGGCCAACACCTCGGTTTGCAACCTTTTTCCAGTCCCTTCCAGATCTTTGCGCAGAATTTTCACATATTCATAATGAGCATTCAGGCTGTCGGTATTAATATAAACCACTGAAAGCTGTTTTCCCGAAGCTTTCTGAACAGTAAGCGGAGTCGGAGCCCCGGAAGTATTACGCCCTGTAAAATGAAGAACATACAATACGACCAATCCCAATAATAGTATCAGACCCAGAACAGTATTGAAATTAAAACTAAAAAATGGTTGTTTGGCCGGCAGTTGCTGAACTACCTCACTTTGTCCCCCGGCAATGGTTACTTCCTCATTGACAGGGTCAATGTTCCCGATGTTTTCTTCTTCCATAATGAATTGATTAATTTCCTAGTTCTGACATGAATTTTATTCTCATTAACCTGATCTCTTCCTCTGTGAATTCATCTTCACCCAACTCCTTCAGCGCATCGTCAATGGAGTCAGACTCAGCCTTCCGGAAGTACTCAAATATTTCTTCCTGGTGATATGGGTCAACGAATTCGTCAATATAATATTTGATATCAATCTTAGTTCCTGAACCAACAATACTTTCCATTTCAATGATCAGTTCATCAAAACTGAGATTTTTGGCCAGGGCAATATCCTCCAATGCTACCTTTCGGTCGATGCTTTGAATGATGTAAACTTTGATCCCGGATTTATTTACCACCGATTTCACAACCATGTCCATCGGGCGGATGATCTCGTTCTCCTCAACATAGTCCTTGATCAGGCTGAGAAAGGGTTTCCCGTATTTCAAGGCCTTGCCGGATCCCACACCGGTAATCTGTTTCAACTCTTCAACAGTTACCGGATACTGGATGGCCATATCCTCAAGTGAAGGATCCTGAAAAATGACGAAAGGGGGAAGTTTCTCTTTGCGGGCAATTTCCTTGCGGAGATCTTTCAGCAGGGCAAATAATGTTTTATCAGCCGTACTGCTTTTAGAGCCGAGTGCTTCAAACAATTCCTCATCCTCCGGATTTTCGAAATCATGGTCATCTACAAGCATGATCGAATGAGGACTTTTAAGGAACTGGGTTCCTTCCGGGCTGATTTTCAACAAGCCGTAATTTTCAATATCCTTCGTCAGCAGGCGTTCAATCAGCGTTTGCCGGATTACCGCATTCCAGAATTTCTCATCATGGTCTGACCCTTTGCCAAAAACATCAAGTTTGTTATGTTTATAGGACTTGATGGTAGCAGCACTCTTCCCAAGGATTATGTTGATAATGTGTTTATTCTTGAATTGCTGTTTTACAGCAATTACCGTTTCAAGGACCAGCTGAACATATTGCTTTCCTTCAAATTTTTTCTTTGGATGCATACAGTTGTCGCAGTTCTGACAATTATCTTCTGTGTAAATTTCCCCAAAATAGTGTAGCAGTTGTTTGCGGCGGCATACAGAGGATTCGCTGTATGATACCGTTTCCATTAAAAGTTGCTTCGCAATTTCCTGCTCAGCCACTGCCTTGCCCTTTAAAAATTTCTCAAGCTTCTGGATATCATCGTAACTGTAAAAAGCGACACAATTCCCTTCTCCGTCATCCCGTCCTCCCCTGCCTGTCTCCTGGTAATAACCCTCCAGGCTTTTGGGCATATCGTAATGGATTACAAAGCGAACATCCGGTTTATCGATGCCCATTCCAAAAGCAATGGTAGCTACAATCACATCCACCTCTTCCATCAGGAACTTATCCTGGTTCTGGCGACGGGTTGATGCATCAAGGCCGGCATGGTATGGCAATGATTTTATCCCGTTCACCACGAAACTC
This sequence comes from uncultured Bacteroidales bacterium, assembly GCA_903875045.1. Taxonomy (GTDB): domain Bacteria; phylum Bacteroidota; class Bacteroidia; order Bacteroidales; family FEN-979; genus CAIVAT01. Next base: position 59,127 of record CAIQUS010000225.1, on the reverse strand, counting down.
TCTGACAGTTCGTCAACCTTCTTTCTGCTTAAACAATACACAATGCCCGATTTACCGGCATGGCTCTTGATAAACTTAATGATATCCTTGGTGACATTTTTAGATTTTGCGCGAACCTCGTAATAGAGGTTTGGCCTGTTGAATGAAGACAGGAATACAGAGGCATCGAGCATATTCAGATTTTTCTGAATATCCTGCTGAACCTTTGGGGTGGCTGTTGCAGTTAGAGCAATAACAGGCACCTTCTGCCCTATTGCATCTATAATTGGCCTCAACCTCCTGTACTCCGGCCTGAAATCGTGGCCCCATTCAGAAATACAATGTGCCTCATCAATGGCATAAAATGATATCTGGATATTTTGCAGGAATTCTATATTTTCCTCTTTGGTGATAGTTTCAGGCGCTACATACAGCAGTTTGGTACTGCCACTCACAATATCCTGCTTTACCTGTGTGATCTCCTGCTTTGTGAGCGAAGAGTTCATAAAATGAGCTACATTGTTCTCTGTACCGAAACTCCTGATTGAATCAACCTGATTTTTCATGAGTGCGATAAGGGGGGAGACAATTATTGCTGTTCCGGGAAGAATCATCGCCGGGAGTTGGTAACACAAAGATTTTCCCCCGCCGGTTGGCATGATGACAAAGGTATCATTGCTTGCCAAAACACTTTTGATTATAGCCTCCTGATTGCCCTTAAAGCTATCATAACCAAACACTTTCTTCAATACTTCATGTAACTGGTGTTCGTCCTTTTTGGCCTCCATTTTTTGCCTTGAATTAATTTTAGTACTTTTGTTCAGCTCAAGTCAGCATGTAACTTTCTAATGAGCCTATATACAAATGTAAGTATAAACGTTTGGAAATAACCAAATAATTAAAAATAAATTGTGCTTTGAAAAACATTAAAGCATTAAAAGCGGTCGCAATCAACACAATAACTGATGAAGCAACTGCCATTTCAAATCTAACAAAATCTGTTGACACGGATTTTTTAAGCAGTATTGCCCTGATTCTTGAATCAAAAGGCAGGGTGATTGTGACCGGAATCGGAAAAAGTGCGATCATCGGACAAAAAATCGTGGCTACTTTTAATTCAACAGGGACACCAGCCAGTTTTTTACATGCAGCCGATGCCATTCATGGTGACCTGGGGACCATACAAAAGGAAGATGTTGTGATTTGCATATCCAATAGCGGTGAGACCCCTGAAATAAAAATCCTGATTCCGCTGCTCAAAGAATTTGGCAGTTCACTCATCGCAATGGTTGGTAAAAAAGAATCTTTCCTTGCCCGGCAAGCCAGGTATGTCATCAATACAATGGTTGCCAAAGAAGCCTGTTCTCTTAACCTTGCCCCTACTTCGAGTACCACTGCACAAATGGTCATGGGCGATGCCCTGGCGGTTTGCCTGCTCGAGGCGCGTGGTTTCACCTCCGGAGATTTCGCCAAACTTCACCCTGGTGGGGCCATCGGCAAACAGCTTTACCTGAAAGTCAATGAACTGTATTCTGCGAATCCGGCTCCATATGTTCAGCATGATGACGACATTAAAACGGTCATTATTGAGATTTCATCAAAACGACTCGGCGCAACAGCTGTATTGAAAGGCCAAACGTTGCTCGGGATCATTACAGACGGGGACCTTCGCAGGATGCTCGAAAAAAACACGGACATCAGTATCCTCCATGCGGCCGACATCATGTCAAAAAATCCGCGAACCATTGCATCTGACACACTTGCCGTGAATGCACTGGGCATCATGAGGGAAAATAATATCACGCAACTTCTGGTCGTCGACAAGCAAAAATACAAGGGGGTAATTCACCTTCACGATATCCTCCGTGAAGGAATTCTATAAAATGAAGGAGGTTGTTTTTCTGCTTGTTTGCTGGGCATTCTGCCCGCTCAATTCGTTCGCGCAAGTAACAAAAATAATGGGTACGGTGCGAAACGGGCAATCGAATGAAGCCATTCCATTTGTCAACATTATCATACCAGGAACGACTGCCGGTACGCTGACCGATTTTAATGGAAATTATGCGCTCGAGTTCAAACAAAATGGCGATTCAGTCAGGGCATTTTTGATCGGGTTTAACGGGCGTACGAAAAAAATTCAGCTCAACCAGTTTCAAACAATTGATTTCGAACTGTTGCCACAAAACCTGAACCTTCCGGAACTCACCATAAAATACAAAGGAAATCCGGCGGAGATTCTCCTTGAAAAAGTGATCCGGAACAAGGATAAAAACAACCTGCAGTCCTTTCAAACATACCAGTACCAGGCCTATACAAAAATACAATTCGATGCAAACAATATCAGCGAAAAGTTTCGGAACCGTAAAATCCTTAAGCAGTTTGACTTTGTCTGGAATTACCTTGACACCTCCACACTCAATGGCAAATCCTATCTTCCGGTGCTGATTTCCGAAACCATGTCGGATATTTATTTCAGGAAATCACCCCGTTCAAAAAAAGAGATTATCACCGCTTCTTCCATTTCCGGACTTGAAAATGCCAGTGTTTCTCAATTTTTCGGCCATTTATCTGAGGAGGTTGATATTTATAAGAACTTTATCCCCCTCTTCGAGAAGAATTTTATCAGCCCCATTGCAGATTTCGCCATTGATTATTATAAATTCTATCTTGTTGACAGTTCCTTCATTGCGAATAAATGGTGCTATCATATCATGTTTAAGCCACGAAGGAAACAAGAATTGACCTTTTCAGGAAATCTGTGGGTCAGTGACACCTCGTTCGCTATCAAAAAATTTCAGATGCGCATCGCCGATGATGCCAATGTCAACTTCATCAATGATCTGGAGATTGAGCAGGAGTTTGAGTGGACTGACAATATGTTCTGGATGTTGACCAAAGATATTTTAAATGCTGATTTCAACATCCTGGATAATTCAGACAAGACGTTGGGGTTCTTTGGTCACCGCACTACCTTTTACAGAAATTTTCAATTCGATGTCCCTGAGAGCAAGCGATTTTTCAGGGTGTCGAATGATGTTTTCATCGATCCGGATGCAACTTTGAGGTCAAAAGATTATTGGGACACGATCAGGCATGAAAAACTGAGCCGGAAAGAACAGGGAATATATACCATGGTAGACTCTGTAAAATCAATGCCTTTATTCAGATCATATACTGATATTTTATATGCTGTTTTTACCGGGTATCTTAAGTGGGGTAAATTTGAACTCGGCCCTTATTCTAAGCTTTTCAGCTATAACGGCAATGAGGGTGCACGTTTTCGGTTTGGGATGCGCACCTCAAACAGGTTCAGTAAGATAATACAACTTGAAGGTTACCTCGCGTACGGCACCCTCGACCAGACATTCAAATATGGAGGTGACCTCATATATATGTTCAGCAAGAATCCGCGCCGCGACCTGACCGCCGGTTATAAATATGACATTGAGCAATTAGGCTCAAGTCCGACGGCATTTTCAAACGACAACATTCTTTCCTCGCTCTTTCACCGCGGACCAAACAACAAACTCACCATGGTGCGCGATTACCGGGTTTGTTATGAACATGAGTGGCATACCGGGTTTATCAACAGGTTGCACCTTATCCATCGTGAACTTTTCCCCCTTGGTACGACTGAATTCATAGTTTTTCCCGACCAGGGGGGTACTCCGGTTTTTATGAACTCCATTTATACCTCTGAAATACAATTCGATACCAGAATTTCATTCCATGAACGGTTTCTGGCGGCAGAATTTGCGCGTGTTACAATCAGTTCGGTGTACCCTATTGCCCAGTTAAGTTTCACGTATGGCGTACCACAGGCATTTAAGAGTGATTATGAATACCAGAAACTGGTATTGAATGTATCACAATGGTTTAATTTTGCGACCATCGGATGGTCAAAATACATCATTGAAGCAGGAAAAATATGGGGAATCCTGCCCTACCCCCTGCTTCGGATACATGATGGCAACCAAACATTTTTTTATGATGATAATTCTGCGAACCTGATGAATTATTACGAATTTGTCAGCGATTCATGGATCAGTGCATCTTACACCCATCATTTCAGCGGATTGCTTTTCAATAAAATCCCATTGTTCCGAAAATTGAAATGGCGTGAAGTTGCGCACGTTCGTGCTGTTTATGGCACACTGAGTGAAAAAAACGCACAATATTCCCGCTTCCCCGGAAACCTGCGGTCCTTTTCCGGCAAACCATATTATGAAGCAGGCGTCGGGATTGAAAATATTTTTAAAATTGTAAAAATCGATGCGGTTTGGCGGATGAGCCACCTTCATGACGAGAGAAATCCAGAGGTTTCAAAATTCGGTTTATTCATATCGTTATTCTTTTCTTTCTAAATTTGCCCGCAGGAAACCAACATTTACTCAAATAAAACCTATTTCATGATCCTCAGGACTGAAAAAATAGTTAAAAAATACAGGAAACGCACGGTGGTGAATGAGGTTTCCATCGAACTGAACCAGGGAGAAATCGTAGGATTGCTCGGACCTAACGGCGCAGGAAAAACCACCTCGTTTTACATCATTGTCGGACTCATCAAACCCTTGTCAGGAGAAGTATTTCTCGACGACGTCAACATTACCAGAGAACCGATGTACAAAAGGGCGCAGCGTGGCATCAGTTATCTGCCCCAGGAGGCTTCCATCTTCAGGCAACTCAGTGTTGAAGACAATATCCGGTCAATCCTTGAATTTACTGGTCTTACCAAAGATCTGCAGAGAGAACGATTAGAAAAATTACTCGACGAATTCGGGCTGCAGCATGTGCGTAAAAGCATGGGAATAACCTTATCGGGAGGCGAACGCCGGAGATGCGAGATAGCCCGGTCGCTGGCGGTTGATCCGAAGTTTGTGTTACTCGACGAACCTTTTGCGGGCATTGACCCGATTGCGGTGGAAGATATCCAGCAAATCGTTACCAGATTGAAAGAGAAAAACATCGGGGTCCTCATCACCGATCACAATGTTCACGAAACCCTTTCCATTACAGACCGCTCCTATCTTTTATTCGAAGGTTCGATCCTTATGGCAGGCACCGGTCAGGAACTGGCTGATGATCCGCATGTCCGGAAAGTCTATCTGGGCCAGAATTTTGAATTGCGCTAACAGCTACTCTACGATGAAGTTCTGAAAAAATATCGACATCATAATGTATAATAATATGATGATGGGGATGGCGGCCAGGAAAAAAAGGATGAACAGTATAAAGGATATGATCAGAAATGCATAACGCAACTCGTTCCCGTGCCATGCCATGCTTTTAAACTTCATCGAAAATATTTTAAAATCCGAAATCAGCAGATAAGAAAAGAAAACCGCAAGGATGGTCAGTATGCGGGTGTTGGAAAAGAATGTTACAAGGAAATCCAGGTGGATGAGGCTGAACATACCGGGTTGAACATACAGGACCAAAGGGATGGAAGCAAAGAAAATTGCATTGGCCGGAGTTGGTATTCCAATGAAATTAACCTCCTGTCGCAGGTCAATGTTGAATTTTGCCAGCCTCAGTGCTGAACAAACGGGAATAAGCATCGCAAAGTAGGGCGTTATTTGCATACGCTCCAGAATATTGCAACTCCCGGTGCAATTAACGGAGATCATCTGAAAAATCATAATTCCCGGGGCAACACCAAAAGAAACCATATCGGCCAGCGAATCAAGCTGTTTCCCCAGTTCCGAATGGGCTTTGAGGATACGGGCTGCATTGCCATCCAGAAAGTCAAACACGGCAGCCAAAAAAACAAACAGGGAAGCCGACACATAATTTCCTTCGAATGTTAACACCAATGAGATCAACCCACACAAAAGATTCATGATTGTAAGGGTATTCGGAATATGCTGTTTGATTTTCATAATTTGGAATTTCCCGCTAAGTTACCTATTTTTTCAGCCAATCTATTGTTGAATCCCCTCCGAAAAGTCGTTTATTCATCAAATTACCATTTAAAAAAAATGTTAAACCGCAAAGAACACAAAGAAAACGCAAAGATCCACAGAGATAACTCGCAGATAATTAAAACTTTGCGGCCCTCTGCGAAAAAGCTCTGCGGCCCTCTGCGGTATAATTATTTGTTCTCACTGTTATCGGAGTGGACTCAATGTTAGATTTTAATCATTCTGAAATTGATGGCCGGTTCCTTTTTAAACCAATCGGCAAAATTCAACATATCGCATTTTTTTATATATTTGCCCGGCCGGATAAAATGGCTAAATTCAAATTTATTTATGATGAACCAACTGATGAAAAGAAGCTTTCTGATTGCAGGTATTTTTATGATCATCCTTTCGGGTGCAAAGGCCCAATTCAACATTTCAGGGGAGGTTAAAATGCGCGGGGAGTATCGTGATGGCTATATGTCGCTCCGCGATTCTTCTAAAACCCCTTATGCGGATATCATTGGCAGGGCAAGGCTTTTGTTTGATTATAAAAATGAAAAGATCACTACCCGTTTCTCACTCTACGATGCCTGGGTTTTTGGCCAGAATTACTACTCATCGGATACGATCTCAAAAAACACAGTGAATATTTACGAAGCGTGGTTCAAATACAATTTTAATCCTGCATTTGGTGTCAAAATTGGCCGGATGGAAGTGGCTTATGACGACGAAAGAATATTCGGCGTTTCGAACTGGAGCATGTGGGGAGCCACACACGATATTGTCATCGCGCAGTATGAAAGCCCCCTCGGAACAATGAAAGGTGATGCCGGATTTGCAGTCAATAATATTGCTCCTGTAAGCGCCTATATGAATTCTTACATCATGGGAAAAAATTATAAATACATGAGTTACCTGTATTTCAATAAAAAATTCCTGGACAATAAATTCTCTCTTTCCATTCTCGGGGTGATCGATGCGTTTCAAAAAAACAGCATCACCACCACAAAAACCACGACCAAATCAGACACCCTCATCATTCGTAACCAATACGATTCCATCATCGGTACTACAATTATTAAAACACCTGTCACCACTTCCACTACCCAGGAATTTACCGATCAGCTATATGCCAGGGCAACCATTGGTGCCGGGTTACTGTTCACTGATAAAAAATGGGGATTTTTCCTGAATGGTTATTACCAGGGCGGGCATTATCGCGACGGAAGAAAATTAAGTTCAAATTTCTATGCGGCATGGATCAGTTACCAGATATTCAAACCATTGAAACTACAGGTTGGGTATGAACATCTGAGTGGCAACAATTATTCGGATACGACAACATATAAGACCAAACTGACCGGTTTCAGCACGCTGTACGGAACCTCTCACCGTGGATATGGGTATATGGATCTTTTTAACAGTCTTACAAAAGACAACCTGAGCCCGGGCTTAAATGACCTGTATGGCCGGGCAACAATAAATTTTAATGATAAAATGGCGTTAGAAATCACGTACCGCTGGTTCAGCTTTCCTAACGGATACCTTTCAAAACCCACAAAAACAAAGCCTTACGCATACGTTGCCGTTTCAAAAAGCCTTGGATCCGAGATTGACATTATGTATACTTACAAACCCATTGCAAATCTTGAATTGAATGCCGCTTATTGTTTCTTTTTGCCAACTGCTACCATGGAAACCTACAATGGTCTGAAAACCGGAACAGCCCGGTTTGCCCAGTATGCTTACTTTATGATTACCTATAAACCGAATTTTTTCAACTCGGCCAAACACTGACAAATCCTGATTTTTTCGCGACCTTTGCCGGAAAAACATCCTGATGTTCAACCCCGGTACCATTTGTATCAAAGATTACGATTACACCCTGCCAGGCGAACAGATCGCCCAGTTTCCATTGGCAGAACGTGATGCATCCAGGCTTCTGATATATCAGCAGGGCCAGATCAGTGAGGCTCTTTTTTCAGGCATCGACGAATATCTGCCGGCTAAAAGTTTGTTGGTTTTTAACAACACACGGGTGATCCGGGCAAGGCTCATGTTCAGAAAATCCACAGGTGGACAGATTGAAATATTTTGCCTTGAACCGATATCCCCGACACGTGAAATTCAGGAAGCATTTCATCAGCAATCCGAATCAACCTGGAAATGTCTGGTGGGGAACCTGAAACGATGGAAAACAGGCCTACTCCTTCGCGAGTGCTTAGTTAATGGTAAGAGTTACACCATGCGGGCTGAAATGGCCCGCGATTGCGGAGACGGGTGTTTTGAAATATCTTTTAGCTGGGACCCGCCGGAGAAAACATTTTCTGAGATTCTTGAAATGATGGGAATGGTCCCGTTGCCACCTTATATCAACCGACCGGCTGAATCATCAGACAATGACCGTTACCAAACCATTTATGCCGCCCATGAAGGCTCTGTGGCTGCACCCACGGCAGGGTTACATTTCACAACCCGGGTATTGGACCGCCTTCATGCGAGAGAAATTGAAACCGGACACGTTACACTTCATGTGGGTATCGGGACTTTCAGGCCCGTGAGTGTTGACCAGATCAGTGATCATGTGATGCACCATGAGAAAATGGTGGTATCGCGCAACCTGATCGAAAAATTATTGCGTGCCCCGGACCAACCTGTTTTCGCTGTCGGAACCACTTCCGCCAGAACATTGGAAAGCCTTTACTGGCTTGGCGTCAAATTGATCCATGAAGGCACCCGGGCCCACCCCGAAGTATCCCAATGGGATCCTTACCGGGAAAACCCTGGAAATGACATCACGATTCAGCAATCTCTCGAAGCCCTTCTCAGCTATCTTAAAGCACATAATCTGGATGAATATTCCGGAGAGACCCAGCTCATGATTGTTCCCGGATATCAATTTAAATTGCTTAGCGGTCTCATCACCAATTTTCATTTCCCGCAAAGCACACTTTTATTGCTGGTTGCCGCCATGATTGGTGATGACTGGAAACCGGCATACGGATATGCCATCCGGCAAGGGTTTCGTTTTCTCAGTTACGGTGATTCCTGCCTCTTTTTTAAATCACGGATATAATTGTATATAAGTTTGTATATTTGCATTGCATTACGCATTAAAAACCCGACCCCATGACATTAAGCATTTTATTAATTTTCGGACTAGGCACCACGGAGCTGATATTTATCGCCCTTGTAGTTCTCCTGCTTTTTGGTGGGAAGAAAATTCCAGAACTCATGAAGGGATTAGGAAAAGGGGTTAAAAGTTTCAAAGATGGAATGGAAGGCATGGAGGAAGATTTTAAAAAGCCTGCTGATAAAACCACTCCTGCCGATCAAGCTGAGAAAAAAGTTTAAAATTCAGCTCCTTTTATTACAATTCTCCTATCCCTGACCCAGGGAAATTATCGTTAATTATTTCACACTCACCTTAAACCCACCTTTTTTATATTCAATCTGAATATAAATATTGTTATTTTTATAACATTGGGTTATATCGCAAATAATATATATGTATTTTTGTGCATACAATTAAACCGCTTTAATCTCACCAAATCATGAAAAGATTGTTAATCCTTGGAGCTGGTACAGGTGGAACCATCATGGCCAACAAAATGAGGAAAATTCTGGCGCGCGATGAATGGGACATCACCATAGTTGATCAGCACAAGACCCACTATTACCAGCCAGGGTTTCTATTCATACCATTTGGCATGTATACCAGGCAGGATGTTGTAAAACCGAAAACAAGTTTTCTCCCGCTTGGTGTGAATGTGATTTTTCAGGAGATCGACCGTATTGACGGGGCAAGCAACCATGTTATTATGAAAGATGGCACTTCTCTCAAATACGATTACCTGATCATTGCCACCGGCACCAGGGTTGTACCCGATGAAACCCCGGGGCTCAAAGGACCGCTGTGGCATAAAAATGTCTTCGATTTTTACACCATTGAAGGTGCAACAGCTCTGGCTGAATTCTTTAAAACGTGGCCGGGAGGTGAATTGGTACTCAATATTGCAGATGTACCCATCAAATGCCCTGTGGCACCCCTGGAGTTCGTAATGTTTGCCGACGCCTTTTTTGTTGAGCGTGGTATTCGCAACAAGGTGAATATATCCTATTCAACCCCTATGTCCGGCGCATTTACCAAACCCAGGGCATCGAAGGTGCTCGGTGCTTTGCTGGAAGAAAAAAACATCAACATTATTCCCGACTTTTACCTCGAAAAAGTTGATAATGAAAAAAAAGCGCTTGTTTCGTACGATGAACGGGAAATCCCGTTTGATTGCCTGGTCACGGTACCTGTTCATAAGGGCGATGCCATGATTGGCCGCAGCGGCCTGGGCGATGAAATGGATTTTGCCAAAGCCCATAAACACACCTTGCAATCCGACTTTTTCCCGAATATTTTTGTCATCGGTGATGCCGGCAATTTTCCCACATCCAAAGCCGGATCTGTTGTTCATTTTCAAGCCGACGTACTGACTGAAAACCTGATGTGCGCCATTGAAAACAGACCGTTTACAGAATCCTTCGATGGCCATTCCAATTGCTACATTGAAACAGGTTTTGGCAAGGGTGCCCTCATCGATTTTAATTATGATACCGAACCTCTGCCCGGATCATTCCCTTTCCCGGGTATCGGGCCTTTCGGATTATTGAAAGAGACCCGCATGAACCATTACGGAAAACTGATGTTCCGTTGGATCTACTGGCATATTTTATTGAAAGGCAAAGAGATGCCCATAGATTCAAAAATGACCATGGCTGGTAAAAAAATGTAATCCAACGAGTTATGTCAGAAAACAATATTCAGGAGCAAATCAGTGCACTCAACCGGAAGATGGATCTGATCCTCGAGAGCATTGAGCAGCAGAAGCGGAATCGCGAAGAATTTGATGATCTAGTGGCAGATTTGAGTATCGTTGCAAAAGATGCTTTCCATCATACTGTAGTGATGCTCGATAAATCGCAGGTGGATTTTGATCACAGTGGAATACCCATGCTCCTGATCAAGCTTCTTCAGAATATCGATACGTTTTATGAAATGCTTGAGATGGTTGAAAGTGCTAAGGATTTCATGAAAGATTTATCTCCGATCCTTCATCAGATGGGCCTGGATGCAGTAAATAAAATGAATGAGTTCGACCAGAAAGGTTATTTTGATATCATCAGGAACCTGACCCGGCCGGATGTCATTGCCGCCCTTGGCAATGCCTCAAAAGCCCTTGCTGAAGTTAAAATGGATGATAAACTTGATAACAAATCAATTTTCGGTTTGATAAAACAGCTAAATTCGCCTGATGTCCGGAAATCATTGTCGTATACGCTGAGACTTGTGCAGGCGATGAGAGTGGAGAAGGGGTGACCATGTGACCGAGTGACCGAGTGGGCAAGTGGGCAAGTGGGCAAGTGGTCAGGTAAACGGGTAAACTGGTAAAATGGTAAAATGGTAAAGGATTCTATAGTATTTTTCATTTGTCGTTTGTAAATCGTAAATCAAAAATCAAAAATCGTAATTCAAAAATCGCTATTATGTCACAAAAAACTTTTGCAGGTGTAACCGTCGATGTAAATGAAGAGGGTTATTTCACCAATCCGGCACAATGGACCAAAGAATTGGCAGTAGAAGTTGCCAAAGAGGAAGGAATTCAACTAACTGATAAACATCTTGCGGTTCTGGACTTTCTCCGGGAACGATTTGCCAAAGGGGACAATTTAACGATTCGTTCGGTCGGGAATTCGGGAATCGTTGACATTAAAGGCTTCTATGGTCTGTTTCCGGGTGCTCCAATGAAAAAAGCCGCTAAAATTGCGGGCATTCCAAAACCTTCATCATGCGTGTAAGCATGGTTTGTTCTAAAGAATACCGGACAACACACCCTCACCACTAAAACTTATAAAATGTCTAAAGAAGAATTTCCTTTAAAAAAAGTCTGTCTCATCTGTGCCAAGGGCACCATTGAGGATGTTTATGCAGCACTGGTCATGAGCAACGGCGCCGTGATGGAAGGTATAGAAACCAAGGTTTTCTTTACTTTTTTCGGGCTGGATGCCATTACAAAAAAAACAATGAACAGTCTGCATACCGGAACTGTTGGCAACCCGGCCATGCGGATGCCTGGCGGACTTCCTTTTCCAACATTGCTTGGCGTTATTCCAGGTGTTGAAGCCGGAGTTTCTTCCATGATGCGCAGCCAGATGGAAAAATTAGACATTCCGCCCGTGAAAGAATTTCTCGAAATGATTGAAGCGGGTGGCGGCGAAATTTACGCTTGCAAACTAGCCATGGACATGTTTAAACTTACAAAAGATGATCTTTGGGAGGGTGTGAAGGATGTACTCACTGTTGGGCAGTTTTATGAAATGTGCGGCGGTTTACAAACCCAGATTATTTTTACCTAAGTTTTGCATTGGCTGAATAGTAACTCAGCGAACCCGGGTAAATGAATGGGCCATTATTACTGTTTCAAAAAACCTCAGGTAATACGAAGATTGCCGAATATTCCTATTTTTGCATCAATTAATCACTTCACACATCCAACCCGGATAAAATGACAATTATGAATACCGGAATCGACAATCAATTCAAACTCCGCTTTATCGATCTGTGGCGACTCATCGGGAACTCTCCCCTGCTTGCCATCAATTTCAATTACAAAGGTGAAAAAAGGGTCATTTATGCCAAATCGGAACACTATAATGTAACGGGCAGCATCAAAGACCGCATGGCGCTGTATATCCTTGAACGCGCATACGCTGAAAACCGGATCAAACATGGTGACACCATTGTAGAAGCCACGAGCGGAAATACCGGAATTGCATTTGCAGCCATCGGGAAAGCGCTGGGGCACAATGTTCGCATTATTATGCCCGACTGGATGAGCAAAGAGCGTGTGGATATTATCAAAAGTCTCGGGGCTCAGATCATCCCGGTTTCAAAAGAACAGGGTGGCTTTTTGGGGAGCATCAGGATCTCCGAAGAAATTGCCTCCGCGGAAGCCAATATTTTTCTCCCTCAGCAGTTTTCAAATGACGCCAATGCTGAAGCACACGAGAAAACAACCGGTCCGGAAATCTGGCACCAGCTTCGTTACCATGGTCTTACACCCGATGCATTCATAGCCGGGGTTGGAACCGGCGGCACTGTGATGGGCGTTGGCCGTTATCTGAAATCATTAAATCCGTTGATCAAAATACATCCCCTTGAACCTGCCGAGTCACCTACCATGTCAACCGGCCATAAAGTGGGGTCTCACCGCATACAGGGTATCAGTGATGAATTTATTCCCGCCATTGTTAAACTCGACCAACTCGACCGGATTGTGGCAGTTCCCGACGGAGACTCCATCATCCTTGCCCAGAAACTGGCTCGTCAGCTGGGGCTTGCAGTGGGAATCTCGTCCGGAGCCAATTTCCTCGGGGCCCTTCAAATTCAGAATGAACTTGGATCGGGAGCGGTAGTTGTAACCGTTTTTGCAGATTGCAATAAAAAATATCTCAGCACCGATCTGATGCGTGAAGAACCATTAAGAGATGATTACGAATCACGGCACATTGAGCTCACAGGTTTCAATGTTTTCAAACGCGTTTGTGATACTTGCTGCGAAATGGAAAATTGCGACATGCAGGGCACCGATTTTTCTTGTATAAAAAATATTAAATCGCTTTAATATCACTTATTGTCTTATCTTTGCCGGCAGTTTAATATTTACTAACCTTTAAATTGCCGACAATGAAAAAGAACATGGGTTTAATAGACAAGGTGATCAGGATACTGATTGCAGTTGTAGTTATTGCATTATATTTCGCCAACGTTATTTCCGGTACGATTGCGATCATCCTATTGGTTGTTGCCGGGGTATTTATCCTTACTAGTTTGCTTGGATTCTGCCCGCTATACATGCCTTTGGGATTGAACACCGGAAAAAAAGAATAAATATTTTCAGGCTTACCGCAAGTTTTTCATTTTTTCTTTGTCTAACTTTCATAATCACCTAATCATTTATAAAAACAGACAAACTATGAAAACTGCATCCAGAATTATTTTGACCTTTATCATGCTGGTATTTTTCACCGGCATTACATTCTCGCAGGTTGCTTCTACAGCCATCCCTGCTAAAACCGCAACAAAATCTGCAACTGCAGCACCCGGAAAATTTGTTGACAGCAACAACAATGGCTTATGTGATAAACATGAAGCAAAAGGTGCATGTGGCCAGGGCAAAAATTTCGTTGATAAAAACGGAGATGGCAAATGTGATAATTGCGGAACAACCGGTAAATGTAACGGAACGGGAACCTGCGGCTCCAAAGGACAGGGCAGTGGAACCGGATGCGGACAAGGCCAGGGCAAAGGCAATTGCGGCGGACAAGGTCAGGGCAAGGGCAACTGCGGCGGACAAGGCCAGCAAAAGGGAAATTGCTGAGGACAAGGGCCAAAAAAATAGATCAGCATATCATCCTGAAGCCGGCAGATGCGATGGAAGCATCTGCCGGCTTTAATTGCTTTATCAAACAGCATGACAGAACCAGAGTTGATTGAAGGAATCTTACGGCGCGATCGCCATGCCTTTCAATATCTGGTAACCCGATACCAGAAGCAAGTGATTAAGACCGCATGTTACTTTGTCGGAAACATGGAAGATGCTGAAGATCTATCGCAGGAAATTTTTCTTGATATCATCCACTCCCTGCATACATTCAAAAAATCCTCATCCCTTTCAACCTGGATCTACCGGATTACCGTCAATAAATCGATAAACATGGTAAAGAAACAGCAACGGCGTGGAATCATGATGCGACTTGAATCCCTTTTCAGGCTAACCACCGGGCAGGAAACGGGAAAAGAGATGGAGCCTTCTGTTTCATCCGATGATTTCGAGCAACAGGAGAAACGCGAACTATTGCATGCCGCCATCAGCCGTTTGCCGGAAAATCAGCGGATCGCATTTATTTTGTGCAAGTACGAGGATCAAACCTACAAACAAATAGCCGAAATCATGAAGATTGGGTTACCTGCCGTTGAATCTTTGATTCACCGTGCCAGGCTTAATCTGCAAAAACACTTGACGTATCACTTTTCAGAATACAAAAAAAACTGACCTATGGATTGTAACCAATTTAAATCCAATGTTTTTGCCTTCAGCGAAAAAACACTTGAGAAAGATACCTATCAGGCTGCTGAGCACCATGTTTCGACTTGTATTTCCTGCAGCCGGTTGTTGTCAGAATACAAGGTTCTGGCCGACATCATGGAGCAGGAAAAAAATGCCGGTCCCAACCCTTTTGCGGCTACCCGTATCCTGCAAAGGATCGAAAATGAATTTTACAAGCCCAAAGGACTTACTTCCAAAGCATGGATGCGTGTTTTGCAGCCTGTTGCCATCACTTTTGCGCTCATGACAGGAATCCTTATCGGATCATATACTGCCAGACAGGACCAAACCCCGGTAAATAAAATGGCAAGCACCTCAGAAAACATTGAATTTCTCCGATCGAACCTCTTCATTTCCGATTTTGCAGATGAAGATAAACTACTGGTTTTAAACAAATAGCGCTATGAACTTTTTTCAAAAAAACCGATTGATCTTTTGGGTGCTGATTATTTTGGTATTGATCAATATTTCTGCACTTGTCAGTTTTTTCCTGTTCACTAAAAAACAGGCTCCTGCAGGTTGCTGTACTCCCGCTGAACAGCAATGCGTTGCTTTCCGCGACGAACTGAATTTATCCGCTGAACAAACGCTAAAAGTCAATGATATAAATAAAAGCTATATGGAATCAGCAGAACCCGTTGCCACTTCTATCAAGGCGATCAGGGCGGAAATACTGACTGAACTGGAAAAGACAGAACCTGACACAACAAAATTGAATGCACTGACAAGTCAACTTGCCTTGCAACAGATGAAAATTCAGAAGGAAAATATTATTCAATATACCAAATTAAAACGCGTTTGCACACCGGAACAGGCAAACAGGTTGTCCGCACTCTATCGCGACTTATACGGATGCCCTATGAAGGATGCACAAAAGAAACACCGCTACCGGAAGGGGCAGGGCAATGGCACCAAAGCTACTTGCGAATAATTAAGGATTACTTCTGCTTCTTTTCTTTCTTCTCCTTTTTTTCCTTTTTTGGCTTCTTTGCCTTGTTTTTTTTGCAAGTGCAGCGGTCGTTGCCCAGGGCTTTCAGCAGTTCAATCTGTTTTTCATGCAATTCAATGATATGATCGAGCTTCTTTTCCACAAGATTTGTGTCCGGGAAGAATTGTTTATCACAGGTATTTGTCTCAATATCCTTTAATACCTTGATCATCTGTTCAAGGATAATTTCACGTTGTTCGGCCATGGTTAATTTATTTATTCAAAAATACAAAATTAAATCCTTGATACAAACGTTATGATAATTTTTTTTTATCCCTACCTTTGCTTTTGATAAACTAGAAGGATGAAACGATTTAACACAGGCTCAGAGGAAGAAGAAAGAGAGATGACTTTTTGGGAGCATCTTGATGAATTACGCGGAACATTGTGGAAGATTGTTATCGCCTTGTTTGTCACTTCGATTGTGGCGTTTGCATTTAAAGAGGTGCTGTTCGACGACATCATCCTTGCGCCAAAGTCAAAAACATTCATTACATACCGTGCCTTCTGTAAGTTGGGAGAATGGTTGTCCATGCCCTCCCTCTGCATCGATCCTTCACAATTCCAGCTGATCAATATCACTCTGGCCGGCCAGTTCACTTCGCACATGAACATTTCGCTGGTAGCAGGGCTCA
Source organism: uncultured Bacteroidales bacterium (assembly GCA_903875045.1). Taxonomy (GTDB): domain Bacteria; phylum Bacteroidota; class Bacteroidia; order Bacteroidales; family FEN-979; genus CAIVAT01. The sequence goes on along the minus strand of CAIQUS010000225.1, from coordinate 42,464 downwards.
TCATGGCACTGCCATACATGCTCTGGGAATTATGGAGGTTTATTAAACCCGGTTTGAATGAGCAGGAGGTACGGAATTCACGGGGGGCTGTGAGCATTATTACACTTTTATTTATTACGGGTGTTTTGTTCAGTTACTTTATTGTGGCACCGCTGATGATCAATTTTCTGGGAGGCTATGCCGTCAGTTCTGCTGTTTCAAATCAAATATCGCTGACTTCTTATGTCAGTTCGATAACCCTGATGACGCTGCTGATGGGGCTTTTGTTCGAACTTCCTGTACTTATCCTGTTTCTGACCAAGATTGGAATCGTTACCCCCGATTTTCTTAAGAGATACCGAAAACATACTGTAATTGGTATCCTGGTCGTTGCAGGGATCATTACCCCCAGTCCCGACATGTTTAGTCAGTTAATTGTCGCAGTTCCATTGTATGGCCTTTTTGAATTAAGTCTGGCAATATCTTCCCGGATGTATAAGAAAAAACAGGAATTGGCAGGATAGCCGATCCCATGAATTTTTAGTGTAACCTATTCCGCCGGGTGCCGTCTAAACCGGGAATTCACTCTAATAATAATCATCATGGAACCTAAACGTCTTTATCGAAGCCTTACTGATCGCAAATTTGCCGGTGTTGCCGGTGGACTTGCAGATTATTTCATCATTGACCCGCTCCTGATCCGCCTGGCCTTTGTCATACTCACCCTGGCCGGAGGCGGCGGTGTTCTAATCTATCTGATACTTTGGATCGTGACCCCCGAAAATCCTGTGAGGATAACCTCCACCATGAACCAACCCGATCAGAATTTTCAGCAAACCACTTATGATACCCCCGGCTATACGGCCGAACCACAGAAAACCGAAACAACCACCTCAACATCAGCACCGATACCACAAACCAGGGAACGGAACAAAGGTAGCTTTATCGGTGGAATGGTGCTCATCACCCTGGGCGCCCTCTTCCTGGCTGATGAATTTATTCCGCAAATCAACTTCGGGGACCTGTGGCCGGTTATCCTGATCGTGATTGGGGTTGGACTACTTATCAATGCTGTAACCAGAAGAAATCGTAACACAAATCAATACTAAAATCCTGCACCAATGAAATATCGTCATGTATTCTGGGCATTTATCCTGATAGCCATCGGGATTCTGTTTATGCTGAACAATTTCGGGGTCCTGGAATTTGGTTTTCGCACCCTCTGGAGCCTCTGGCCTTTGATCCTGATCCTTTGGGGTATCTCAATCCTTCCCATCAGGGACGTGATAAAAATCGTCGCACTGGTCGTCGTGCTTGCACTCACAGTTATCTTTTTTAACAAAATTTCCCAACGATCCCCATGGTTCCAGTTTCACAATTTCCATGGTTTTTCCAACAATGATTGGGAAGACGAGGAGGATACTACTTCAACCTATAATTATCAGCCTCAGAACCTGAGTGTACCTTATGATTCGCTTACCGGCAGAGGTGAGTTGAAATTGGAAGCCGCGGCAGGTAACTTCGACCTGCAGGGCATCACCTCCGATTTTCTTACTTTCAATAAAACCGGTGATATCGGCAACTATTCCATCACCACGACCAATGAAAACGGTCGTAAAATGATCAATCTTTCGCTGGAAAAAACGGGGATCAGACATTCGGTCAACGAAAACAAAGTGGAGATCAAGCTCAACGAAAATCCAGCCTGGAACCTTGATTTTGACATTGGTGCTGCAGCAATCCTGATGGATTTACGCGATTATAAAATCGACACAACCAACATCGATGCCGGGGCCTCGTCCATTGACATTAAAATCGGTGACAAGAACCCTGTAACGGTAATGACTTTTAATGCCGGGGCATCCTCTATCAAAGTTGAAATCCCAAAAGAATCGGGCTGTCAGATCAAATCTGAATCGTTTATGATCAGCAAGGAGTTCGATGGATTTTCAAAAAAGGGAGATGGGATATATCAAACTGACAATTTCAAAACCGCAAAGAAGAAAATCTTTCTTACCATCAAGACTGCTATTTCAAAAATTGAAATAACCCGGTTTTGATACGGCATCACTGACCATCGAGGAAATTTTTCACCATACCGAAGAATTCCCCGGGAGCATCCGCGTGAACCCAATGTGAAGCATTCGCAATGGTTTTCACCTCAGCCCCGGGGAATTTTATTTTCAGTTAACTGATATCAGGTTCAAGTATATAGTCTGACAAACCACCCCTGATAAACAATGCAGGGCCCTGATAAATCCCGGTCACATCAACACCCTCGAAAACCGACAAAAGATTTTCATTGATGGCATCAAGGTTAATCCGCCAGTCGAGACTATGCCGGTCGCGCCAGTAAACGCTTTTCATCAGGAATTGCCGTAGTTTCTGACTTTTCACCTGTATTTGCAACTGTTTTTCGACATCACTCCTCGACTTTGCTTCATGAAAGTCAACAGCCATCATAGCGCTGAGTAATTGCTGGTGTTCGCGGTTGGGCAAGGATTTACGAAGAGAGATATCTACAACGATCAGCTTCTTGATCAGTTCGGGATGATGAAGGGTAAAAAACATGGCTGTTTTCCCGCCCAGCGAATGTCCGATCAACAAAACGTTTTCCAACCCATGTTCTTCGACAAGCTCCATCAGGTCATTTTCCAGTGATGGAAAATCAAACACCTTGCTGTGTGGCGATTGCCCGTGATTTCGCAGATCGGGGATATAGATGGAGTAAGACTCGGATAATTGCCGTCCAAAAGTGACCCAATTATCTGAAAGGCCGAATAAACCGTGTAAAATAATGACAGGTTGACCAGTACCGAATTGACGGGTAAATAGCTTCATTTCTTGGGAGTTTTGATGATAAACCTGTCGAAAATGCAAATGTAAACAAAGGGGGATGACGACGAGAAAAACAATAAGTTTATTAACATAATTTTGTTGAAAAATAATCGTTTTCAGGTGTCAAAAGTAAATAAATTTGCACCCTATTTGCAGTATGATTTTCAATGTGCATGATGACCTTTCTTACGGAATATAATAATTTGATTTACAAACAATTAAACATTTATAATACAGGTAGAGGGCATCGCTAATTTAACCTCAAAACCGAGAAATAATAAAATGGAAAAGAACCCTTCAGAAAAACTGGTTATCCCACCTATAGAATTATCAGAAGAAGAAGAACCCCCAAGTCAGTCCACCTTCATAGATGAAGCAACCCTTTTAGATGAGTATTTAAAATCACGTATTGATCGCGATAAGCCTGCCATCAGTGATCGTTCACTCTCTTTTTTGCAGACTTTCTTTCCGGAAGCAACCATCAAAGACTGGAACAGCTGGCATTGGCAAATTAAAAACAGCGCCAGGACCATTGATCAATTGTCCCGTTATATCCACCTCTCTGACAACGAGGTAAAACCTGATGGGGCCAAAGGCCAATCATTGCCTTTACGGATTTCACCATATTATATAAGTCTTTTAGACCCGGATAATCCTGAACAAGCTTTACGCAAAAGTGTTGTCCCGGTGTTTGATGAATTTCTGCTTCATTCAAGCGAAGCATCAGATCCTCTGATGGAGGAGCATGACAGTCCCGTTCCTAACATTGTTCACCGGTATCCCGACAGGGTACTATTTCTGGTGACAGGATTTTGCTCCACCTATTGCCGGTATTGTACCCGCACCCGGATGGTGGCAAAAAACAAATGCCATATCGGAGTTAAATCGTGGGAAGCAGGATTGAACTATATTGAACAGCACAAAGAGATCCGTGATGTATTGGTTTCAGGCGGCGACCCGCTCACCATGCCCGATTTGCATGTGGAGTACCTGCTTTCGCGTTTGCGGAACATCCCTCATGTGGAGATCATTCGCATCGGCACCAAAGTTCCGGCGGTTCTTCCCCAACGCATTACACGCCCCCTGGTGAACATGTTGAAAAAATATCATCCACTGTTCATGAGCATCCATTTCACCCATGCGGATGAGATTACACCGGAAGTAAAAGAAGCCTGTGAAAGACTTGCCAATGCAGGCATTCCCCTTGGAAGCCAGACCGTGCTGCTCAAAGGGATCAATGATGACGTACAGGTGATGAAAAACCTGATGCATGCATTATTAAAAATCAGGGTACGCCCATATTATCTGTATCAATGCGATCCGGTGGTAGGCACGGGCCACTTCCGTACCACCATTGAAAAGGGACTCGAAATCATCAGGGGTTTGCGCGGACATACCAGCGGGTATGCGGTGCCAACCTACGTGATCGATGCTCCTGGCGGCGGTGGCAAAATTCCATTGCTGCCCGATTATCTGGTCGGGCGTGAAAACGATTATGTGCTATTAAAAAACTATGAAGACAAAGTTTTCAGGTATCCCGATTTTATCCAGTAACCTATGATCATCGGATTAACGTACGATTTACGGTCGGATTACAGGAAAGAAGGTTACAGCGAGGAGGAGACAGCAGAATTTGACCGTGAAAGTACTGTTGATGCCATCGAAGCGGCTTTACAGCACCTCGGTTATCAAACCGATCGCATTGGCCATGTCCGTCACCTGATCCAAAGACTTGCATCCGGCGATCGCTGGGATATGGTTTTCAACATCTGCGAAGGCATGCATGGCATCGGCCGCGAGGCGCAGGTGCCTGCTTTGCTCGATGTGTTTCAGATTCCTTATACTTTTTCCGATCCGCTGGTTCTTTCATTGACTTTACACAAAGGCATGACCAAACGGGTTGTCAGGGATTATGGAATTCCTACGGCCGATTTTGTCATCATTGAAACCATGGAAGATTTGTCGCTGGTGAACATGCCATTTCCATTGTTTGTGAAGCCGAACGCCGAAGGAACCGGCAAAGGGATCAATTCATTATCCAGGGTGAATAATCGTGAAGAACTGGAATTCATTTGCAATGATCTCCTTTCGCGATACCCTTCGGGTTTGCTGGTGGAGGAGTTTTTGCCAGGCCGTGAATTTACGGTTGGCATTCTGGGCACTTCATCTCAGGGGTATTCCGTTGGCATCATGGAGATTGAATATAAATCAGAGGACACAAAGAATATTTATTCCTACGAAACCAAATCCGATTATCTGAAAGCGGTTGCATATACCGTACCGGAGCAGGAAATTTCCGAAAAGTGCATTGCACTGGCCTTAAAAACCTGGCAGGTACTCGGTTGCCGCGACGGCGGAAGGGTTGATATCCGGGTTGACAAGTCGGGCGTCCCTAATTTTATTGAAATAAATCCATTGGCCGGGCTTGACAAGGTTCACTCCGATTTACCGATCCTGGCATATAAGCATGGATATGATTTTGAACGGATCATCGGGGAGATCATGCTTTCCGCCAGAAAAAGAACCGGATTATTGTAACAACTATTTGCTGAAAATGAAAAAAACTGTTCTTATCCTCTACAATAAGTTATCGAAAACACCCAAAGATGATGAAGCTGATGTGATTGAACAGGTAAATCTGGTCACTGCTGCACTGCAAAACCTGAACTATGAAGTGAAATACCTGCAAATAGACCTGAACCTGAAAGCAGCCATCACCCAGATTCAGCGGATGAAACCGGATATCATTTTCAACCTGGCCGAAACCATAGGCAACAAGGGTGAATTCACCTTTCTGGCGAATTCAGTGTTGAATTTTGTACGAATTCCCTACACAGGATCTCCATTGATCCCCATGTTTCAATGTTCCAATAAGTATCTAGCCAAGAAAGAGCTGAAAGCCATCGGGGTAAACGCCCCTGAAGGGTTTACCCTTAATGAATGCAGCAAACTTCTTCCGGATAAAAAATACATTATCAAACCGATATGGGAGGAAGGTTCGCTCGAGTTGGATGAAGATTGCGTGTTTATGGGTTCGGATGCTGAATTCATCAGAAAAATCAGTCACAAAAGCCGTGAGCACTATTTTATTGAGGAGTTTATTGAAGGTCGTGAATTTAACATTTCCATCTTATACAGTTCCGACGGGCCTGAGGTACTTCCGCTGGCCGAAATGACTTTTCATGATTATCCCGACAACAAACCCAGAATGATGGGATATAAATCAAAATGGGATGAAAAATCATTTGAATACTCCCACACCCGCCGAACCTTCCGGCTGAAGAAGGAGGATGGCCCCCTCAAGTCGGAGTTGATTGCCATTTGTAAAAGATGCTGGAATGAACTCGGATTGAAAGGGTATGTGCGCATCGACTTCAGGGTTACAAAAAATTCGGTTCCGCTGGTCATCGACATCAACCTCAATCCATGTCTGTCAGAATCGGGAGGGTTTATGGCTGCCTCGAAAAAAAAGGGGCTGGCTTTTGATGAGGTAATTGAGAGGGTTCTTGAAGATGCAATCAGGTAATAATATTTAATAACAGATTATGGTTAATTTTCGCACAGAAGTAACACCAGGTGATCCTGAAATTGTAAGGGAGATCATCATTTCGACCGGGTTCTTTTACGATTTTGAGGTGCCGGTTGCCGTGGAACTGGTTCAGGACCGATTAGATCTTGGTGAGAAGAGCGATTACCATTTTATTTTTGCCGAAGTCGATGGAAAGACCGTATCGTATAGTTGTTTCGGCCCCATTGCCGCCACTGAAGGGAGCTTTGACCTCTACTGGATTGCAACACACAACGATTACCGCGGAAAAGGGATTGGCAACCTGCTGATTGAAGAAACCCACCGGATGATCAGGGAGATGGGCGGACGAATTGTCATTGCAGAGACCTCAACACTTGAAAAATACACCCCGACACGGCATTTCTACGACCGGATTGGCTACACACTGGAAGCAAAAATTGATGATTTTTACAAAGAGGGTGATGGCAAAGTGTTTTTCGTGAAACGGCTGTAGGCTATTAACAATCAAGCCGCAGTGTTATTCGATCAGCCGTGTAAGGACACCATGGAGCGAATTATACCTGGCTACCCGTTTCCATCCATATCCGGCTGAGTCGGTTTTCACTCCCCAGAAATCATAGTTTCCAACAGCCCTGTCGCCGTTTGAGTCCAGTTGGGTATTTCCTGAGGCTCCGAAATAATTATCCGCTTCGTTTACAAAGACTTTTTTCAAAAGATCAACCGGAGGATTGCTGCCAGCTGCCCGGTATGCCCGAACCACTACCCATAAAGCATCATAAGCTGTGATGGCGTAAACATCGGGAATCCGTCCGAGCCGGGTTTGTATCCTGTTACGCAGTGGCTGCCATTTATTGCTGGCGGCATCATCCAATCCGAACAACGGACATGGCAAGCCATGGGTATAGGCAAAAAGTGTCGCATTTGTATCATGCATCATCGATGAATTCTGGGCAAATGCCGACCCTCCATACCAATAAACATTGTTAAGATGGGGATGCCGCTTTGCCTCAGCCATGATCTCCGTCCCTTCGGCAAATGACAACATATAGACTGCCACCTCATTGGGATTATGGTGTGTTAATTCCGAGCCAACCATGGTGTCAAGTTCGTCGAGTACAACGGTAAAATCAGTTGTGCCCGGTTCATATTTTACGGATGGTTGCACCAGTCCACCTGTTTTAATGAAATCGGTTCCTGTGGCAGCCACCAGATCATTGCCCCACAAATCATCGCGTATGAATGGAACAATCACCCTGATTTTATCCTCTGATAACATTTTGCTCATGGCTTTTCCCTGAATGACATCCGAGGAGACAAACCGGAAAATATTATCATCGGGAATGGCCAGTGACACCGCCACGCTGGAAGGGCTTACAACCATGATTCCGCGGGCATCCGCAAAACTTTTAATGTGTGCCAGTTCGGCACTGCTGTATGGCCCGATAACCATGCGGATACCCGCATCATAGAAAATTTTCAGCTGCTTGAGCGCTTCGGCGGTATCAGTTCGCGTATCCACGATATCAAGCACCAGCTTTTCTTTAATACCAACTGTTGCAAAATAATCGATGATATCCTGCCGGGCAAAATCGAGGGATACCTGCATCGCCTGGCCGGATGAAAAACCCGTCCCTGTTAGCGGGAGAAGCGCCCCGATACGAATCTCCGCTGAACTGTAAGGTATGTAAGGGGTCTCTTTCAGCTTATTGCAGGCAACATTCCCGATCAGCGCAAGAGAAAGGAGAATGGATAACCGAAGATTGTTCATTATATATATTGATTTCGCAAGGTTTTTATCAGTTCGGGTGTGAGTTTTTCAAGTTTTCTTATATTTTCAAATTTAGCAAATAAATCTTCAATTGTCAATTGTTTTTTGTCATCTCCGCCAATATTTTCAACAATTCGTCCATTGTGCATCATGATGATACGGGTTCCGATGGCGAGGGCATGCTGCATTGAATGGGTAACCATGAGAACTGTGAGATTGTGAGCGCCTGCGAATTTTTTCGTTAACAGTAAAACCTGGGCAGCCGTTTTCGGGTCGAGGGCAGCGGTATGTTCATCAAGAAGGAGCACCTTTGGCGTTTGCAATACAGCCATGAGAAGGGTAACGGCCTGCCGTTGTCCGCCCGATAAACTTCCCATGAGGTTTTCGAGCCGGTCTTCGAGTTGCATATCCAGAGTGGCAATCTGTTCCCTGAACTTGTTTTTCAATGCTCTGTTCAAACTACTGACCGGATACCTGTGTTTTCCGCGAAACCAGGCCATCAAAAGATTTTCGGCAATGGTCATGCCCGGGGCGGTTCCGGAATATGGGTTCTGAAAAACCCGGGAGATATATTTTGCCCGCTGATAGTCCATTTTCTTTGTCACATCATTCCCGTCGATCAAAATCGTTCCGCCATCGGGAAGAATATTTCCGGCGATCACGTTCAGCAGGGTCGATTTCCCGGATCCATTGGTTCCAATTACTGTAACAAATTCATGTTCCTTTATTTCAAGGCTGATCGATTTCAGAGCCTCTACCTGATCGATGGTGCCGGTATTAAAAGTCTGGGTCAGATTTTCAACCTTGATCATAATCAACGAATTACATATTTTGCCCGGGCTACGAGCGTATCAGGAACAGCTACCTTGTATTGCCGGGCCAGTTTCATATTGACCCCGAGTGAAAAAGGCACGAATGTTTCGATGGGGATGTCGCGTGGATTTGCCCCATACAACAAACCTTCCAAAATCATGGCCCCCCGCTCTCCCACTTCAAAATAATCGGCACCCAAACTTACGAATGAACCTGCGTTTACATCACTATCGGTATTTGTAAAAAAAGGTATCCCTTTCTTCTGCATCGTTAGTGCGAGTTTGGGGATGATCTGAGAAATCATCACATCCCCGGAGATATAAAAGATATCCATTCCGCTGCCGGTCAATGAATTGATGGCATCATCAATATCATCCAGGGAGGTAATGGCACGTTCCGACAGTTTAAACCCATAATTTTTGCAGGCTGCACGGGCCTTTTCGGTGCAGATTTCAGAGTTGATTTCACCGGTATTCCAGACCATTCCAATTTTAACTGCCTTTGGAAATAGTGCCCGCATAAGTTTGATGGTTGCTTCAACCGGCTGCGGAGTGGCAAGCCCAGTGAGATGAGGAAGATGATCGACATCGGTTTTGGCGACTCCGGCTTTGATCGGATCTGTAACGGCACAAAACACATGCGGGATTTTTTTGTTGGTGTTGGCCACCATCTGAAGTGCGACCGTTGAGAAAGTCACAACATAATCATAATTCTTGTCTGCAATCGTTTTTGCAATCGTTTGTCCCGTCATGTAATCACCCAGGGCGTTATAATTATCAATTTTCAGCGTGAAGGAGAGCCGCTTCGATTCACTCATAATTCGTTCTTTAAACCCATCTGCACAATTGTCGAGCATGGAATTGCTGCCAGACTGGAAAAAGGCGACCTTCTTAGGGGTTAAATCCTGTTTATCCTCCGGAAGCACAAAAGGGGGCTTGGTGAGTACACCCTTTTTCATGGTGGCATTGGCCTCCGATTGCACCGATGAGGGAATGATGATTTTCAGTTCTTCAGCCACATCAAAATTGACCCCGTAAGTCAGTATTTTATACTTTTCAAACGGAATTTGTGCAGGGTTTTCACCTTTGATGATCCGGTTAATCAGATGTGCTGCCTGCATGCCACTCACAAAATATTCGAAACCATAAGCGATGAGGGCGCCGTCTTTCAGCCGTTCGGCATCACAGGTAAAAATCGGAATTCTGCTATTCTTTGAGATCCTCACCACCGATTCGAAAGAGTTGAATACGGTAATATCATTGATTAGCACAAAGGCGGTAATCCGTTTAGCGGCGAGAGACAATGCCGCCTGGTACACATCGTTGGAACCCGAAATAGTGACCTCTTCCAAAACAATATCCTTGTCGTCGTTCAATGCCTTTTTAAGATCTTTCAGGTTGGAAACCGTGTTGGGATAAGCCGGGTTGTAGATTGTTCCAATTGTTACCTTGCCGGGGTACATTTTCCTGAAAACAGCCAGCAGATCCCTGATAGGTGACGGGCCGTAGACGCCTGTTACATTGGCAGGGTGGTCGATGGGCGAGGTGCCGGCGCCGATGACGAACGGGTTTGCCACGGTTGCAAAAACAATCGGTTTGTCTTTGACCTTGTTCAGCGCAGCCTGAGTCGAGGCAGTAGAAATCGGCACAAAAACATCAACCTGTTCATTGATATAGTGATTGATGATGGTTTGGTTTACGGGGATATCACCCTCGGCATTTTTTTCAAGGATGATACAATTTTTTCCGTTTCTATATCCCAGTCGATCCAGTTCACTGATAAGGCCATCACGGGTTTTGGTCACAATATCGCTGTTGTTGGCCATGATCAGACCGATCTTTACCATCTTTCCCGGCTTTTTATTAAAAACTGTTGATTTATAAAGCAGGAATCCGGCAAAAAGAATGAACAGAACAATGCACAGGGCCATGAAACTTTTGCGGTACTTGTGAAAAAGATGCTGAAGATATTGCGATAATCCGGCAGATCTTTTCCCAAAGGCCCCTGATGCAATCAGTGTGGCCAGGACAAAAAAAGCAGTGATGAGCTTCAGGTCGTTGGGATCCATTCCCAGGTGAAGTGACAGGGCTACCGCCAGCCTGAAAATAATCGATCCCAAAATCACGCCGAGCACCTTGATGAACATGGAGCGGTGCCGAAGAACAGCTTCGCCGATGATCACGGCCGCGAGGCTGAAAATAATGGACCCGACTCCCATGCCAACATCGGCAAATCCCTGATATTGAGCAACAAGAGCGCCTGAAATACCAACAAGACCGTTGGCAAGGGCAATCCCGAAGATTTTCATCCTGCTCACAGATACCCCCTGGGCTGCCACCATGATGGGATTGTTGCCTGTGGCCCGCATGGTAAGCCCAAAATCAGTGTTCAGAAACATGGAAATGGCCATCCAGATCACAAGGATGACCAGAATAAGAAAAACACAATTCCATAGTTCTGGGTTCAGACCGGGGTTTACCGATGCAATGACGGATACGAAAGTGATGTCATTTAACAAAGGAATGTTTGACTTTCCCATGATATGCAGATTCACCGAGTAGAGGCCTGTCATGACCAGGATACCTGCAAGCAACCCTTCAATTTTAAACCGTGTATGGATAAAACCGGTGATGAAACCGGCCATCGAGCCAACCAGAAAAGCGACAGGTAACACCAGAAAAGGGTTCCATCCATTCACGATCAGAATTGAGGCAACAGCAGCCCCTGTGGTAAAAGTACCATCGATGGTGATATCGGGGAAAGAGTAAAGTTTATAGGTAATGAATGTGCCGATCGCCATGAAGGCGTATAGCATACCAAGGTTTACAGCTCCGATCCACAGTTCCATCAGACAGACTCCAGGTTAATGATACCAATAAAACCACTTTGCAGCAGCGTCGACGACAGGAGATGAACAACCTTCTGGGCTTCAAACTCCGCCATGACACGCTGTAACTCCGGCTCAAACTCTGTAATATCCTGGCTCAGAAGACCATTTTCAAAAACCACCGCATGGAGGTGCTGCCTTGAATTCACGGGGAAAAGGGGTTTCAGGTGAGCTGGAAGAAGAAGAGGATCGCGTACCACCAATCCGGCCGCCATGAAAACTTTATGGATATCTTCGCTGTCGACAGGAAAATTCATCCATTCAGCAAAATGAACATCATCAAAGATATCTGATTGTGCAGGGTTGTTTGATTTAACAGGTGATTTACGGAGATGCATACCGCTTATTCCTCCGCTCACAGCAAGGATCACCACCCCGAACAAATTTTCCTCTGCCACCTTTCCTGCGGCGCCGAGCAGCTTATCAAGCGAAAGAGGCCCAACTTGAGGAGCAATTTTCAATACCCGGGAAAAATCTCCGGTGAAACCAAAACCAGTTAAAAAATTCAGACGGGTTGGATTTTCCGGAATGAATCCGGAAAAATCAACGAAAGGTCTTTTTACTGCCGGATAAGAGAAAAACCGGTGGTTAATCACCACAGCCTCCCCAAACAGATTCTGATAGTCCTCAAATTCATTCCCTAAAACAGCCAGGCCAGCGCTATACGGTATTTCATGCTGGGGCAGGGTAACAACATCGCCGGAGGTATAGGCTGCGTGTTCAAGGAGGGCTGAAGATCCCAATGGGCGGATCCTGCCTTTGCGGCCTTGACCAACCCTTATTTCAAAGGTGATCCCTTCAAGCTCCGGTTCATCTGTGAAAGTGATGGTTTCTACTGTATTTTCAGAACTTTCAACCTCAGATAAACTTTCAATGAACGACATGAAATTATCCATGCCACTAATTCTGAAAACCTCTTTTACTGCACCCGGCACCGACATGAGGATCATTTTCCCCCCGATCAGGCCAAGCGACTTATGGGTTTGGATAAAAACCCTCAGGCCGGCGCTGCTGATGTAGGTAACGGCGGAGCAATCGAAAACAAGAAGCCGCACACCCGCATCGGTGCACCGGCCAATGGCGAGTTTTAGTTCTGCCGCAGTAAGTCCGTCAATCCGGCCCTGGATCTCAATGATATCAATAACACCGGTTTTTTTTGCTATGATATTCATGGCCTGTAACGGGATGTTTTTTAACTTCTTCCGGCAAAGGAAATGGAGAGCAATGTGATATCATCCGACTGTGGAACATCCATTGAATGTTGGTTGACCTCGGAAAGGACACCCTTTACCAGCTCTTCGATGGAATATCCCGGGTGTTGCTGTAAAAATAATTCCAGCCGTTCATCGCCATACGCCTCATCGTTTTTGGTAAAAGCTTCGGTGACCCCATCGGTAAAAAGGAAAATGCGTTCGCCCGGGGCAAGGGTAATTTTGCGTGAATTATACTGAAAGTTTTCAACACAACCGAGAATAGCACCCCCGGTCATTTCAACCTTTTTCATTCCGTGAGCGGTTAACAGATATGGCGGGTTGTGGCCTGCATTCACGTAATCGAGTTCGCCGGTGGCGGTATTCAGTATCCCATAAAATACGGTAACAAACATACATGAAACACTTTCATTGCATAGCAGGTTGTTCACGTAATGCATACATTCCGAGGCAGGTATTCCTTTGAGCCCGGTTGCCCGGATGAGGGTTCGGCTTACGGCCATAAAGATGGCTGCCGGAACACCTTTGCCAGAAACATCGCCGATGACGAACCCGATACGGTCGTTGTCGATCATGAAAAAATCGAAAAAATCGCCGCCAACCTCTTTTGCAGCAACCATGGAGGCATAGATATCAAAATCAGTCCGGTTCGGGTAAGGTGGAAAAGTTTTCGGAAGGATGGCCTGCTGTATTTCCCGGGCCGTATTGAGGTCCTGACGAATAGAAATCAACTGATCGTGTTCATCCTGTGATTGCCGGATCAGTAAAATTTCCTCAAGTGTTTTATTAATGGTGATTTCGAGATCATCAAAATTGACAGGTTTTGTTACAAAGTCAAAAGCTCCCCTGTTCATGGCTGTTCTGATGTTTTCCATGTCCCCGTAAGCAGAAACAATCACCGTTTTCAAACCGGGATTTTTGAGTTCCTTCAACTTTGTGAGAAGCGTCAGCCCATCCATTTCAGGCATGTTGATATCTGAAAGAATGATGCCGATTTCCGGAAATTCGAGCAATTTTGCCAGCGCCTCGAGGCCGTTCAGGGCAAAAAGAAAATCATAAACACCATCGCGGATCTGGCGGCGGAATTTCTGGCGGACCAGTGGTTCCAGGTCGATTTCATCATCTACGACAAGTATTTTAATCTTAGGTAATGATACAGTGGTCATCTTATAAAATTTAATTAGGTAACAAAACAATAAACTCGGCAAATTCCCCCTCTGCTGTTTCTATCCTGATTTCGCCATGATGTTGATTTACAACAATGTCAAAACTGATGGAGAGCCCCAGTCCGGTGCCGGAGCCGGTGGGTTTGGTGGTAAAAAAAGGTTGAAATATTTTTTCAGTCAATGAGGGAGGGATCCCGTTTCCATTGTCGCGGATGCGAATTTCAACCCGATCGCCCAGTTTTCTGGTTGAGGTTTTCAAAATGGGCGTATAACTAGCGGGGGATGATTTCTTTTTTTGGTGCGTTGAATAACAGGCATTGCTAATGAGGTTGAGAAAAACCCGTCCGATATCCTGGGGTACCACACGTACCATTCCTACGGCAGGATCGTAATCATGCTCGATCTTGACATTGAATGTATTGTCTGATGCCCTCAGCCCATGATAGACCAGGCTGACGAACTCAGCCAGCATGGCATTGATGTCGGTGGATACCCGTTCGCCCGATTTTCCGTGCGAATAGAGGAGCATTCCCCGGATAATGCTATCGGCCCGCTTGCCATGTTCACTGATTTTCATGAGATTGCCATTCATGTCGGCGAGAATTCCCTTGAGATATTCAACACTTTTTGGATCCAGGGATGAGGATAGTTTCTCCATCTCCAAATTTAATTCCTGTATCAGTTCAAGGGTTAGTTCAGAAAAATTTTTAATGAAATTAAGCGGATTTTTGATCTCATGTGCAATTCCGGCAGTAAGCTGACCGAGGGTAGCCATTTTCTCGCATTCTTCAAGTTGCTTCCGGGCTTCCTTTAGCTGATCCTCTGTTTCCCCTTTATCGAAAGAATTTTTTGAACCATTATGCTCTCTTATCATATCCCGGATTTACAGAGGATAAAAGTAGGAGATTTTCAGTTTGGATGAAGGTTTTTGTGAAAGTTTTTTATAATTAATCCATGATTATCCTAAATTTGTTAAAAAATCTATTTCTCAAAACATCCATGGCACCACCACTCCTTCACGAAAACCCATTTCCAGGTATCCGGAGTTACGAAATTCATGAGGATGAACTCTTTTTTGGCAGGGAACAACAGGTCAATGAACTCATTGATAAAATGGTTCAGACAAGGTTCCTGGCTATTGTAGGATCATCTGGTTGTGGTAAATCCTCCCTGATCAAAGCCGGTGTGATTCCTGCCCTGGTCAAACATAAAACGGACCACCTCCACACCAACTGGAAAGTAAGTGTTTTCCGTCCTTCAAGTGATCCGATCAGGAACCTTGCCGAATCCCTGGCCAACGATCGTCTGAATGCCGATGAAATTGTATCCGTGCTTCGTTCCGGGAATCATGGATTGCTGAATATTTTAAACACCCTCGACAACCCGGTTGACAACTCAAGGTTAATCATCATTGACCAGTTTGAAGAGTTGTTCAGGTTTCAGAAAAGCATGGCTTCACTGAACACCGTTGTCGAAACCTCGGCATTCGTTGAACTTATACTCACGGCCATCGCACAGACCACAGTCCCGGTTTACATCATACTATCCATGAGAACCGATTTCCTGGATGAGTGTACGGAATTCAGGGGTCTTAGCGAGGTGATCAACAAGGGATATTACCTGGTTCCCAGGATGAACAATGAGGAAAGGCGCCTCGCAATTACCGGACCTGTAAAGATAAAAGGTTGTACGATCACCGATGAACTGGTGGAATGTCTGTTAAATGACGTTGGGGACGACCCCGATCAATTGCCAATCATGCAGCATGCCATGATGCGGACCTGGGATTTCTGGACCCTGAACAGAATAGGGGAACAGCCCATCGGGTTGGAACATTATACCGCCATCGGCACGATGAAAGAAGCACTTTCCGTTCACCTTGAAGAGATTTATGCTGAACTCAGGGATGAAAAAAACAAATACATTGCTGAAAAATTGTTTAAAGCGCTCACAGATATAACCAGGGAAAGCCGCGGAACACGACGGCCAACCAGGTTGAATGATATTGTGACGCTGGCAGAAACACGAACGGAAGATATTGTGAAAGTGATCGATTGCTTCAGAAAACCGGGTTGTGCTTTTCTCATGCCATCGGCCAATGTTGAACTCGAACCTGATTCCATGATCGATATTTCGCATGAGAGTATCATGCGGGTCTGGACCAGGCTTCGGAAATGGGTTGAGGAAGAGAGCCGGTCGGCTGAATTGTACCTTCGGCTTTCTAAATCAGCGGAACTCTATCAGGAGGGAAAAACAGGATTATGGATCAATCCTGAACTACAACTCGCGCTGCAGTGGAAGGATCAGACCAAACCCAATGCCACCTGGGCGATGAGGTATGATCCGGCATTCGATCGCGCCATCACTTTTTTACAATACAGCAAAAAACAGAATGAGCTGGAGTTGTCAAAAAAAGAAAAACAGCAAAAGCGTAACCTTCAACAAGCCCGAACATCGGCCATCGTGCTTGGTATCGCATCGGTCATATCTATTCTTTTCCTGGTGATTTCCCTGAATCTTAGGTTTAAAGCAGAGGCCAGTCGTAAGGTGGCCCTTGAAAAGGAAAAACTGGCTGTTTCCGAGCGCAAGGGAATGGAAGAACAGCGCAAAGAGGCCATTGTTCAGAAAAAGATATCGGATCAGCAGCAGCAAATCGCCGAGCAGCAGGAGATAATTGCAGAGCAGCAAAGGCAGTATGCCGTAAAACAACAAGTCATTGCCCAGGAGCAAACCACAGCTGCCGTACAACAGAAAAAGAAAGCGGATGAAGCGAAGGGAGAGGCCCTGGTCGCCCGCGACGAGGCTCAGTCTCAGCGCAAGGAAGCCATCGCACAAAAACTCATCGCCGACAATGAACGGATAAAAGCCGAGGAATCGGAAAAAAACACCCAACGGTTGCGACTGCTGGCCATCGCCCGTTCCATGGCGATCCAGGCCAGCCAGTTATTTCTCACCGTAAAAGACGAATTGCCCGGGTTACTGGCCGTCGAATCTTTCCAGATCAATAAAGAAAACGGTGGTTTACAGAACGATCCCGTGATTTATGATGCATTATCGGCTATTTCAAATGATCAGGATATCCTTCGGGGGCATGGCGACGGAGTGCGATCGATGGTGCTTGCAAAGGCCGGAAAGACCCTTTTTTCTTGCGGAGATGATGACAAAATGCTACAGTGGAACCTGAATGCACCTCATCTGCCACCGCTGCAATTCGCCATGCCAAAAGCTTCCCACGGGGTGTTGCGTTCCCTGGGTCTGACCCGCGACGAACGCTGGCTCCTGTCTGGCACAACCACCGGCGATCTGATTATCTGGAAACCAGGTTCACCGAAAAGCATTCCGCAAATTGTTCGCGGACACACTGCGGTGATCAACGAGCTGGCTGTCAATCCTGCAAAAGATCTGTTTGCTTCGGCCGGCTCTGACGGAAAACTCATCCTGTGGAAATATGAAAATGATCAGTTTACCAGATCGGTCGCCGACTCAGTTTCCGGGAAGATAAATGGTGTAACTTTCAGTTCCGATGGCAACTGGCTGGCATATTGTACTGGAAACGGCGCTGTAAAAGTGATTCATCTCAACGGCAAAGCTGCCTCTCCTGTGATACTGGCCACTTCAGGTATTGCAGTACTTTCAACTACCTTTACGCCCGATGGAAAGTTGCTTGCGGCAGGCCTCGACAACGGGAGTATCAAAGTGTGGAACATGTCGGATCCAGGCGCCAAACCATTTGAAATCCTGGGGCGGCATGCTTCAGGAGTTACCGCATTGGCATTCAACCAGCAGGGAGATGAACTGGCTTCATCAAGTTACGACCGCACCATCAAACTGGCCGGGTTCCCCTCACACGATTTAAAGCCTATTTCGATTGAAGACCATGAATTGTGGGTGTACGACCTTCTTTTCACACCTGATGGCAAACAGCTGATTTCATGCAGTGCCGATAAAACCATCAGGGTCGTATCTACCGAAAATTCCATGATGGCCGGCAACCTCAGGAAAAAATTAACGCGCAATATGACCATTGAAGAGTGGAAAAAAATGGTTGGAGGCGACATACCCTATCAAAAAACCCGGGCTGATCTTCCCTGAACAGATCGAGTTTTCAAACAAACAACTTGAATATGCATCAGATTTATTCTCAAAGGTTCGTTTTCCGGGTGCTTCTCCTTCTCCCGCTTTTGGTGTTCATCCTGCCTTTTTCCGGTCATTCCCAGGAATGCAGCGATGTCACCCTCAAAGAAGCCTGGAAATCCTACCAGATCGGAAAATTCACAGAGGTCATCAGCTCCCTGGAACAATGCGTTAGCCACGGGTTCAACGAAAAACAAAAGGTGGAGGCTTACCGTCTGCTGGCCATGACCTATCTTGCCACTGATTCCGCCGACCAGGCTGCCAGGGTTACCTCGTTTCTTTTACAGATCAACCCGACATACGAAGCAAATCTCTTTGATCCTCCGTCATTTATCCAGATGGTGAACAACCTCCGACTTACCGGGGGCACCAAAGTGGTTACTTCCGTTTCAAAAAAGGCTGAATCGATCTATGAAGCCCCTGCCACCATTGTGGTTATCAGCCGCGAGGATATTCAGAAACGGGGTTATAACGACCTGGTTGAGCTGCTGAAAGATGTTCCCGGTTTTGACCTGACTTTGTTTTACGGCCCTGAATATGCAAACGTGTACCAAAGAGGTTTCCGCCAGAATAACACAGAAAAGACCCTCCTTTTATTCGACGGCATTGAAGAAAACGACCTCTGGACCAACTGGGCCTACATTGACCGTCAATATCCGCTGTCTAATATTGAAAGGGTTGAAATCATCTACGGACCAGCCTCCACCATGTACGGGCCCAATGCCTTTGCCGGTGTGATCAATGTGATCATGCAGAACTCTGCCGATGCCATCAAACCGGGAAAGAACATCGGTATCAGTGCCAATGTCGAATATGGCACCTATAAAACAGCAACAGTTGACCTGAGCATCTCCGGAAAAAAACGCAACATGTCGTTTACCCTCACCGGACGGCTTTACCATTCTGATGAAATGGACATCTCAAGCCAATCCTATTTTGATTATAACCCGGATGGTTACAACACCGTGGATTACAATAAAATACTTGACATTTCGAATGGTGCCGGGAAGTACCTGACCCTGAACAAACTCCCGTTTACCAGCCCCTATTACACCCTTTCCGCCGATTCGAATCAACTCACCCTATCACCTCTCGGGGCCGAAACCGCCAGGGATCTCGACAAATCGGCTTATGACCAGATCGTGAAAGGCCATAAGGTCGGTTTTTCGAACCAAACCAACTCCTGGCTACTCAACGGAAAAATTAAAATCGGGAACTTCACCGTAGGGTTTCAAACATGGAAATACAGCAGGGGCGGGCTAACCCAATATACCGATATGTATGTGGCCGGTTCCGACAACGGTTTTAACTGGATCCCCCAACTGAGTTATTTCTTTGCAAAATATGAAAACCAGATCAGTGAAAAAGTGTTCTTCTCCAATTTAACAACCTACCGGATCCATGCGGTATCGGATGAAACAAGTTTCGTTGCGGTTTCAAATTATGCCCGGGGAAATAAAAAACTCACCGACCTGGTAAAAAACATTGCACCTGACTGGGTTACCATGTATATGTTTGAGCTCTCCAAACAGCTTCGTTCAGAATTCAAGGTGATTTACCGGCCGGTGTCGAGGTTCGATCTGGTGTCGGGTTTCGAGTTGAGAAACAGCACCCTGCAGGGGGCCTATTATACGAGCCTCAGCCCAACCCCCCAGGACTCAGCAGTGATCATGCCATCTCCGAAAGGGGGAAATGAATTCAACGTGTGGGATATCGGCGTTTACAGCCAGGGTACCTTCCAGGCATTCCGCAAACTCAAGATCACTTTCGGACTTCGCTACGACTATAACCAGGTACGCGACAATGACGGCTTCGGGAGCGAATTAAGTCCTCGCCTGGCTTTTGTTTACTCCCCCGGAAAGTTCACCTTCAAGGCCATCTACTCCCGAGGGATCATGAATGTATCGAACTGGACAAAATATTCGGCCGTCGGCAACCGGATCCCAAATCCGACCTTAAAAACGGAGAACATTCAAAATATCGAATTGAGCGCAGGATTCAGACTGAACAAGCAATTTCACACCGACATCACCTGTTACCGCGAATATATCGACAATGTGGTTGGGACAGTTAAACTGGACCCTGTTACCGGAAAACTTCAGAATCAGAACATCGGGAAACTTATTATCACCGGAATTATGGCCAATGCCAATTACCAGATTGAGACTTTCTCAGCCTATTTCAACTACACGTTTTGCGATCCCCGCCAAACCTATGGTGAAACAGGGCAGGTTGACAACCGTGTGGGAGATATCTCAAGCCACCAGTTTAACATAGGTGCCGACAAAGTTTTCTTCGACCAGCTGGATGTCAACCTTCGTCTCAACTTTGTCGGCAACCGGCCAACTGGCGAAGGAACGACTGTGCCGTTGAATTTTGAAACCTTTCCCACTACTGCGATCCTGAATGGCGCTGTCAGTTACTCAAATAAAAAAATCGTACCTGGGCTTGGTTTCCAGGTAACCTGCAACAACATTCTGAACACCAATTATTTTCACCCCGGAACAAAGGCCGCCGACGGGATCAACGGACCAACCTCCATCCTGCAGCGCGGACGACATTTTTTACTCAAATTATCCTACGATTTCTAACAGACCTTGTTGAATGGCAGAATTTAAGAAAATCACGAATGAAGCATCTCTCTGGGGTGATTATTATGAACCGGTCATTCAGAAACTGAATGGAGGGAACGGACTGAGGGTCGTTCTTTTTATCAGTTGCAACTGTGGCGATCGTGTTTTATGGAACCTGGCCCGGTTTGAACAAAAATTTCCCGGCCTTTTAAACATCATCGGCGTGGCTACCGACGACCCTGTGGATCCTAATGCCCGTATTTCGCTGAAAAAGAGAATCTGGAGCCAATATGACCCCTCCCAGAGAGGTGAACTGAAGAACAAGATCATCAGTTCCTGCATGACACTTGGTATTCCTTGTTATACCGGTGCGGTGAAAACAGATTATTTCCGCAACATTTATCAATCCTGGAACCCAGGGGTTCTCCTGATGTTTTGCTTCGGGCAAAAACTTGACTCCAGCCTTTTCGGCCCTCCCGCCATGGGGGCATATAACCTTCACCCCTCCGACCTTCCAAAGCATATCGGTGCAGGTACCCAGCCTTTTCAGAATGCCATTCGCAATGGCTTGAAAACATCACCCCTGGTGATCCATCAGATTACCGAGCTGATCGACATGGGCCCTGTTGTCGGGGTTTCACCGCCCGTTAACATCTGTCTGGATGACGGAACCTATCCGGTCAGCCTGCTTACGCTGCTCGAAAAAATAACCAGTGTGGGCAGTTGGATGAGCGTACAACTGATTTCCGATATTATTCATCACAAAGCCGGAGGTAAAACGGGGCCGCTTGAGTGGATTGATTTTGATGCAAAACTGCCTGAAGAGATCAAACAAAAGCTGATGGCACCTGCAACAAATGACCTGAACGAGATGTATGAGCTTCCCCACCATCCCTTACTTTCAAAATGACTGCTGCATCCATGAGAGAAAACCATTGGGCCACGAAAATACTGAACATCCGCACAGAGGAGCTCAAACCTGTGCTTCTGCTGATGGTGTTTTCGTTTTTCATCGGATTGTCGCTGACCTTCTATTTCGCGGCATCCAATGCCATTTTCCTCAAGCATTTCCCTTCAAAAATGATCCCTGTCTCCTTTATCGCGTCAGGGGTGGTGGTTTATTGTGCCTGGTGGATTTTCTCACAGATCGATAGAAAACTTAGTTTATACAGCCAGGTTACCGTCAAGTTTCTTTTTGTTTTTATCAGTGTGCTGGCCATCAGCACAGGGGTTTGGGCTTACGACACCACCTGGCTCGCCTTTTTGATGTACACCTGGGTGCGGGTAATGGTCTATATCACACTTGTCAATTTCTGGGGAATGGCCGGCAGGCTATTCAACATCCGGCAGGGTAAAAGGATTTTTGGGCTGATCAGTATCGGGGAAGTCATCTCCATCATCATCGGCTATTTTTCCATTCCACTGATCCTGCGATTTTTAAAAGCGCCTGACCTCCTCTTTCTCGCATCGTTTTCACTCTTTATCTGTCTTGTGCTGGTATTCATCATTTTCAGAACATTCAAAGATCAGCTGCATGCCGGAATAACCTCCCCCAAACCGGTACAAACTACCGAAAAGTCAGAGTGGAACTACTGGAACCTTCTTAAAAAGCCCTACTTCCTTATGATTTCCCTGATGGCGCTGTTGCCCATCTTCGGATACCTTTTTGTCGATTTTCTGTTTCTGGCACAAACAAAAAAAGAGTTTGCCAATAATCCGGAGACCATCGCCAGTTTCCTTGGAATTTTCCTCGGTTCAGTGGCCATCCTTGAGTTGGTGCTGAAACTTCTCTCGGGGCGGTTTTTAAATAAATTCGGATTGAAACTCAGTTTGCTTTCATTGCCGGTCGTGCTTCTCTTCAGCATCGTTCTGGCGGCAGTATTTGGTACCATGTATGGCGCCGTGGGCATGTTTTTCGCATTCATCGTCCTTGCCCGGCTGTTCGAACGATCGGTTCGGGGATCCTTGTACGAACCTGCGTTTCAATTGCTTTACCAGCCGGTACCCACCGACCAGCGGCTCCCTTTTCAGAACCAGATTGAGGGTATTCCCAAGGCACTGGGCACCGTGATCACCGGCGTGGTTATCCTGCTCTTTTCAACCATTCCTGCTTTCAACCTGGTTCATTTTAACTGGTTATTCATCCTTGTTCTGGCTTTGTGGATTTGGATCGCCTTTAAAATGTACGAAGAGTACCGCAATATGCTCAAAACCAAGCTAACCGAACTCAAAAATCCGGAACAGAATAAGGAACATCCCATGGTTGCACTCATCAGGCAAACCTTTGCCGGCGCCCAACCCGGGCAATTCCGGCTGTTTGTTGACCTGTTTGACAAAACGGAACCGGCCAGCCTGAAGGCTTTTCTCGAAAGCACTCCTGAAATATCGGCCATCCTGAAAAAAGAGGGAATTTCAGGAAAATCTGATGAAGAAGAGGCCGAGGGCTTTACATTCGAACACATGGTGGAAATGGCCAGGTCGGATGATGTTTCTGAGAGACTCCGGGTGGCGCGGCTTCTGGGAACTTCCGCCCGTTACATCACCTATAAACTCCTCATCAGCCTGATGAAAGATCCGGATCCTGACGTTAAAACAGCAGCCATCATCTCCTCCGGAAAAATCAGGAGGGTCGAACTTTGGCCCGCCATCATTGAGAACCTGGGTATTCCGGAGTTTTCTCATCCGGCAGAAATCGCTGTGAAAATTATCGGGACACCTGTTCTGAAGGAGTTGGACAGGTTTTTCGAAAAAAGTAATGCAAACCGGCAGGTTCAGCTGAAAATTATCCGGATTTATGAATCTGTGGGAGGGGAAACAGCTGCCAGATACCTGCGCGACAAGATTTACCATCCCGACCATGACATCAGATTCCAGGTACTGCTTTCGCTGAGCAACCTCGAATACCGTGCTTCCGTGGCCGAAATCCCTTTCATCAAACAAACCATTGAAGAGACGGTTGAGATCCTCGCCTGGATCCTCGCCTCGCTGGCCGATATCAGAGGAGTTATGGAAACCCGGCGGCTTCAGGAGGCCCTTCTTCAGGAAATGGAAGAGAAAAAAGAGCATGTATTCCTGCTGCTCTCCCTGCTGTATGATTCAAAAACCATCGGGCATATCCGCAGCCATATTGAGAGCAAGGATACAAACGCCAAAATCTACGCCCTTGAAATCAGCGACATGATCATTTCTGAGGAAATCAAGGAGTTGTTCATCCCGATTTTTGAAGATCTTTCGGTCCAGGACCGGTTAAATCGTTTCGCGACCCGTTTCCCTCAGGAAAAACTCCCATTGTTTCAAAGGATTGAGGATATCATCAACAAAGATTATTCAAAAGTGAACCGCTGGACAAAGGCATGTGCCATCGACATCCTTGACAAAGTCCAGGCAGATGACCGCGCCCTGACAAGTGAACTGCTGGCAGCAAACATGGTCAACCCCGACCCGCTCCTTGCTGAACTTGCCGCATGGCTCCTCTATAAAACCGACAGACCATATTTCAAAGAGACCATGACCCTGTTTGATAACAAAAACAACAAAAGATTATCAGAGATCATTTTAAAAATCAAATCCATAGAAAACAGCTCCGACCTTCTGATATTTGAAAAGGTACTGATGCTGAAGAATGTCGATTTCTTTACCCCGGTGAATGAAATCCGCCTTATCAATCTGATCACGGGTTTACGTGAACCAGGCGACACCTCCTCATTACCCTCGCGGCAAACATCAGATCATCTCATTATCAGCTCTGAGGGAGGATATACGCTGTATCTCCCCCTGGAAGGAATATTTGAATTAATGGCCGGTGACCCGGTGATGACCGAGAGGTATATCCACTTGTATTATAAAAATAACCCTGCCTAAATGAAGGATCATGAATAAACTGGCCATTCCCTTCTTATTGTTTTTCTTCACCGGGACCCTCATGGCGCAAACCACCCGTCTTCAGGAACATGGATTCCCGTTTATCAAAAACTTCACCCCTGCCGACTATAAGGCTCATGCACAAAATTTTGCGATCGTTCGTGATCCGCAGGGGATTCTCTACTTTGGAAATTTTGCCGGGGTGCTGCAATTCGACGGCGAATTCTGGCGGCTGATCCCCACGGAAAAAAATACCAAAGTATCGGCGCTGGCGATTGATACCAGTGGAAAGGTTTTTGTTGGGGCCCTGGGAGAGATCGGATTTCTTGAACCTGGCTCCCGCGGAGAACTCACTTTTAAAAGCCTGATCAGTCCCAATGATTCATCGGTTCCTTCCTTTCAGAATGTATTGCAGATATTATCCACCGGGGATGGCATATATTTCATCACCAAAAACCTGATATTCATCTGGCGCCAGGGAAACCTGGAAACCCTGAAACCCGGATTTGAAATTCTTTCCGGATTTCTGGTGCGAAACAACATCTATTTTCAGGTAAAAGATAAAGGATTGATGGTCTTCCGTAACAACAAAATGTATCCCGTAGAACATGGAGAAATTGTGTCGGGCGCCATCGAGATCAAAGCCATGCTCCCATGCAGGGGCGGACAAACACTCGTTGCCACCGGCACACAGGGGCTTTACCTGGTTGATGAAAATGGCGTAAGGGATTTTAACACCCCATCTGACGCACTTTTTTTAAAATACGTGATCACATCCGGCGTGATGTTGTCCGACAGTTCCTATGCCATCGGCACGGCACGCCAGGGCGTTGTGATCATCTATCCGGATGGCCGGGTCAAGCAAATAATCAACAACAATGCATCCCTGCATAATGAGAACATCCAGGCGCTGTTTGCCGATGACAACAACATCCTGTGGGGGGCCCTCAACAATGGCATCGCCATGATTGAAGTCCCCTCGCCGCTCACCTATTTTGACGACAAGGCCGGACTGAACGGGGCTGTAAACCACATCATGCGCCACGGCGAAACACTCTATGTGGCAACCTACCAGGGATTATTTTATTATAATAAAACCTTATTCAGCTTTCAGCCTGTCCCGGAAATTATTACTGCCTGCTGGTCTGTCAGTTCCTGTGGCAATGATTTGCTGGCAGCCACTTCGCAGGGGGTTTTCCTCGTAACTGGTCAGCACGCTAAGCTGATCTGGGAAGGCTTTACCATGTCGCTGGTTTGTTCATCTGCTGATCCTTCGTCCGTTTATGCAGGTGAAATGAAAGGATTCTATTGCCTGAAAAACCAGAACGGGAAATGGAATTCACGGAAACTGCCTGGTCCGGAAGAAGAGATCAATTCCTTGCTCGCCGATTCATACGGCAACATCTGGGGGTCAACCCTTACAGAAGGTGTTTTCATGTATTCGCCCAAAACAGATAACCTGGAATTTTTCTCGTCATCTGCGGGGCTGACTGAAACCATCGGAGCGACCATCAACCTGATCGGTGGCAACATGAGTGTTTCAACGCGCGAAGGGGTATTCATTTTTGATGAAGCAAGTCATTCCTTCAAAATGAAAACTTTTTTCCCTCCCGACAAGTCTACTGAAAACCAATGGTTTTCGATCATTACCGAAAACTACCATGGCGATTTGTGGGTGAATGCCGGAGACGAAAGCAACTTATCTCTGCTTGAGAAAAAAAACAATTCTTATGAAATCAACCGCACACCTTTCCTACCCATCGCCGATTATGTGTTCTGGGCCATCTATCCGGAACCGGATGGCGTGTCATGGTTCGGCGGCCCCGACGGCCTTATCCGGTACGATCCTGCGGTGAAAATCCTGAAACCCGATCCCTACCCCTCCCTGATCCGGCGGATTACCACACACAACGACTCAGTTATCTTCCTGGGAAACAAGGCATCCGGGACCAGCCAGCCACTGCCTGCTGTTACAGTGCTCAAATACGAAGACAACACGATACGTTTCGAGTTTTCAGCTCCCTTCTATTCCCCATTGGGCGACAACCAGTACCAATACCTGCTCGAAGGCTTCGATGATGCATGGTCAGACTGGGCAGTGCAAACCCACAAGGAGTACACCAACCTTCCCAAGGGAAAATTCACCTTTCGCGTGAAGGCACGCAACATTTATAACATGGTGTCGCATGAAGCCACCTTCAGTTTTAATGTGCTTTCACCCTGGTATTCCACGATATGGGCCATCATCCTCTATATCATCCTGGCTGCGGGTTTGATCTATCTGATCGTGATCATCAGGAATCGTGCACTGCTGAAGGAAAAACACATCCTCGAACAAAGAATCGCCGACCGCACGGCGGAGGTAGTTCAGCAAAAAGAGGAGATTGAGAAACAATCGGATGAACTCGCCAGCAAGAACGATGAGCTCGAAAAGATCAATACCACGGTGAAATCGATCAATGCAGAGATAAACTTCGAAAACCTCCTGCAGATGCTGCTCGAAAAGATGAAAGTCATCAAATCGGTGGAGAAATCAACGGCACTTGTTTTTGATAAAAACATCAATGCATTCAAGTTTAAAGCCAGCTTTGGGTGGGAATTCCGCCATCTGGCTGATGTCAAACTCAGTCTGGCTGAAGCTGAGAAACTTTTTTTGAAGAATTCCGAGGAGGTATTTGAAGATATTTTCCTGAAAATCAAGTTCGGAACACCGGAAGAGGTGCCCATCCTGAACGAACTTCCCATCCCAAAATCAATGCTTGTGCTGGTTATCAGGGTTGAGAACAAGGTAGAGGCTTTTCTGATCCTTGAAAACATGAACCGCGAACATGCCTTCGAATCAAAAGATCTCAGCTTTATACGAAACTCGAAGGAACACATCATTTCCGCTTTCATCCGCACCCGAATCCTTGAAGATCTGCAACTTACACTTCAGAACCTTAAAGAAACCCAGGATCAGCTTGTACAATCGGAGAAACTGGCATCCCTGGGCGCTCTCATTGCCGGCATTGCCCATGAAATTCAAAACCCGCTGAACTTTGTCAACAATTTTTCATCCTTGTCTGCCGACCTTGCCGACGAGCTGCTTGACTTTGTACATGAGCTCAAAGAGACCCTCACCCCCGATAAATATGCAGATATGGAAGAGGTGATCGGAATGATCAAAGGGAATGTTAAAAAAATCAATGATCACGGGAAACGGGCAGAAAGTATCGTGAAAGGGATGCTGCAGCATTCGCGTGGCAGAACCGGAGAATATGAGCAGGTCGACATCAATAACATGGTATCCGAATATGTCAACCTTGCCTATCACGGCATGAGGGCAAAAGATAAAAATTTCAACACCGCCATAAAAACACAGCTGGATCCGGCGGTGGGCAAAGCAAGCATCATTCCGCAGGATCTGAGCAGGGTGATCCTGAACATTGTCAACAATTCATGTTATGCCCTGGATGAAAAAATCAAGAAAAATATCCAGGGTTACCATCCTGAGGTAGTAGTCAGTACGAAAAAAATAAACGACAAAATTGAAATCAGCATCAGAGACAATGGCACCGGGATCCCCGAACATGTCCGTGAAAA
This sequence comes from uncultured Bacteroidales bacterium, assembly GCA_903875045.1. Classification (GTDB taxonomy): domain Bacteria; phylum Bacteroidota; class Bacteroidia; order Bacteroidales; family FEN-979; genus CAIVAT01. The sequence continues at coordinate 14,123 of CAIQUS010000225.1, read as the reverse complement.
AATATTTAACCCGTTTTTTACAACAAAACCGGCGGGGAAGGGCACAGGGTTGGGACTTTCCATGAGCTTCGACATTGTAACGCAAATTCACAAAGGCAAATTAGAGGTCAAATCCATGGATGGGGAGTTCACTGAATTTATCATCACCATCCCCGAAAAACAATCCTGAAATAGCTGACTTTACTACCATGAAGAGATATCTGTGTTGTGTTTTGCTGGGGTTGACTGTCACTTCAATGGTTAACGGACAATCCATTTTTAAGATCAATCAATACAACACCTGGATCAGCAACGAGTTGATGCCGGTCGTGACCCTGTTTGCCAATCATCAGTTCAATAAAAAGCTGAGCTTTACCACCTATTTTTATGTAAATGCATATAACCATAACAGTTGGGGCGAAGCGTTGGCGGGGGTGACCTATACACCGGTAAAAGGTGTTTCTGTAGGTTTTCTGGGCGGTTTGCAAACGAATGAAAAGGAAATTTGGCGGGTTTCACCCATCATCATGCTTGCCAGGGACCAGTTTTCGTTTTTTGGCGCTTTCGAATTCGGTGGAAAGAGATTCCGATGGGATGCCATGGGTTTTTACAGTCTGAAAGCATTCAAATTCGGCGCTGAATTCATCCGGTACTACCAGATGTATGCGGCAGGTCCGAGGATCGAGTTCTCCTTCATCAAAAAACAGCCGGTCACCATTTTCGCCACCGGACTTTGGGACTGGACAAATGACCGGCCCGGCCTGATGTTTGGAATCTATTCAACTTTTGGCGCATTTAAAAAAGCTGCCGCCTTGGATGATTAAAACGAATGACAAATGAGAGCATTAATTTTTAACGGATCATTGGAGATCAAGGAGGTTCCCATCCCCGTTCCTGCAAACAACGAAGTACTCATCAGGGTAATGGTTTCGGCTATTTGCAACACAGACCTTGAAATTCTCAGGGGATACATGGGTTTTGAGGGCATTCCCGGCCACGAATTTGTGGGAGAGGTAGTAACCCCCGGACGAAAACTCACCGGGCAAATCGTGGTCGGAGAGATCAACTGTCCGTGCGGCGCCTGCTATCTCTGTCTCACCGGCCGCCCCACCCACTGCCCGAACCGCTCTGTGCTGGGAATCTTCAACCATGCCGGGGTTTTTGCCGACTATGTGGTCCTGCCAGAACAGAATCTCCATGTCGTTCCCGACGGGCTTGACCCCCGTTTGGCAGTATTTACCGAGCCTTTGGCAGCGGCAGTAGAGATATTTGACCAGATCACCATCAGGCCATCACAAAATGCATTCATTTTCGGAGCAGGCAAACTCGGACTGCTCATTTCGCACGTGTTCCGGTTAAACGGATGCGACTACACCACCTTCGATCCCAACCCTCTGAAAGTAAAAAAGGCCCTGGAGATGGGGATAAACGCATCACTGCTCAGCACCCTGAAAGAATCGGACCGCGGTGAAGTGTGCGTCGACTGTACCGGCAGCCCGGCAGGCATCGCCACCGCGATGGCACACCTTTATCCACGGGGAAAACTGGTACTGAAAACCACCATTGCCGCCCCCGAAAAAATCGACCTGAACCAGATCGTCATCAACGAATTTGAGGTAATCGGCTCCCGCTGCGGCCCTTTTAAACCAGCCTTGCAGCTACTGAGTCAGGGGTTGATCGATCCAACTCCCCTCATCACCGAAACTTATCAGTTTACCGACATTCTGAAAGCCTTTGAAATTGCATCAAAGCCAGAGACGGTTAAGGTGGTGGTGGAGCATGAACCAACTACGCCGGCACAGTGAAGCCGCCAACAGTTACATGAGTGTGCTAATCGCAGTTAATTTTTGATTTCTTTTATCCAGTCATCAATTTTTATAACTTCATTAATCTCCTCAAGTATCTTCCTTTTTGATTGATAATTGTAATCACTGCAAAAAGCAATATATGCAGCATACCGATATAATATTTCATACAATATTTCGACATCCTTTATCACTATTGAAGATACTTCATTTAAAGAATAGTCAATATTGTCAATATTTCTAAACATTAAACGGATTGATTTCTGAAGAAGCCCTGAAATCAAAAAAGGATCTCCAATTTCATCTGAAACAATTTCCAATATTTTTGTAATTGGTAATGATTTCATAGCTGAGGTAAGTTCATCTAAGGAATCAGGATATTTTTTGAAAATTTCAAATGCCAATGAATAATTCTTTTTAGAAATCAACCTGTTGAGCATTTCTTTTAAAAAGCAGTTGATTTCATGATTGCTAACCATTTTTTCTCCATAAAGAATATCAATCCCTTCCAGAGCTAATAAGGTGTTAGATTTATAAAATTTTGATATTGTACCTATTATAATGAGTTTTTTGGTGTCATCTGATTTCATTTTTTTTGCACATACAAACGCATCCTTTAATAATGTATTGGCTTCTTCAATAAAGCCCAATTCCCTTTTACATTCTGATAACGCCCACAATAGCAAAGCGTATTTGTTCCCGGGCTTGACACTCTTCAATCCTTTAAGCGCAATTTCCATTCGATTGGCCTTCGCGGCAATTATTGAAATTTTCATGAGCCACTTGTCCCGTTCAATATGATCCTCAATTAAATGGATATTTTTTATCGCATCATCAAATTGATTTCGATTTGCAAAATGGAAAGCCAGATAACCATAATACTTATTTATTTGCTTGCTGTCAATCTCCTTTCCAGACATTAATAACTCCACATCGAAGATTTCAATTCTGTCCCCGACTTTTTCTAAAATTAATGACGCCAAATCGAATCTGTCTCTATCCAATAAAGCTCCAAACAGATTAATTGTAAGATAACAAGCATTTTCCGCAATCAACGAATCGATCAATACTTCGATCCAATTGTTTAGATTATGGTAATCCAGGTAGTTTGTAACTAAAATGACTAATTCCGATAAATATGCTGACTCAGATTCGTCGCGCATTTTTAATAAAAGCTTAATCGATTTTTCGATATTTCCCTTAACATACAATTCAAATACTACATCATCAGGTGCTTTTCTTTTATTTAGAAATTTTTCAATACTTTTTATCCATGGGTCACTCTGTGATTTTTTAACTGCATCCTTTGAAATCATGCGTAATTCCAGGATTGCAATTAAACCGGTCAAGTCAAAAAGCTTTATTTCCTTCAAAGGAACATTTCGGAAATCCGCTAATCGCTTATCAATTTCTTTTCGTTTTTTATGATAAACTTCGCTATAAAGAATATTGTTCAATTCATTGATGCCAGCTCCTTCCAATCCCAAATCAGGACCGCTTTGCCCGGAGAATTGAGGAAAATAGTATTCGGCATTCGGTGAAACAACAGCATAATAATGTTCAATAAAAAAACGTAAAGAATTGTATGTTTCCTCCGGGGCTCTGATGCCAAACAAACCGTCTACAGACAATTGGGGAAAGACTAAAGACCAATTGAGAGGTGTTTTAACATTGAATGAATCATTATCCCCGATGCCTATTCCTTCTTTCCATGGCAAATCTTCGATACTGTTATAAACATCCCGCTGGAGAATCTTCAATCGTCGTACATTCTTCGAAACAAAGCTAATATCTCCAAGAGCAAGCATTTTAATAAATTTATTGTCTAATGGCTTTTCAATTTTAAAATAATTGGTTAATAAGCCAGGCAGTTTTTCATCATATCCATTAATTTTAACCAGGAGGTCGATTAAATGATAATTCGTATGTTCTCTTTCGAACAATGAGTTAGGATTTTCAACAACCTCTGCTATTTTATCAAGCAGAATTTCCTGATACTGTTTAAATCCAAGTTTATCGAATGTTACAATATATTTGGAGTAGATAAACATTGCTTCTATCTGAGTAAACGTTTTTTCAATCCTGCCAACAAGATTATGCAGATGCTTTTCCATCTCAGGTGGTGAATAAATATTGATATTTTTCACGCATTTTTCGAAATCCAAATCAATTTTATTCCCTCTTGAAATAGATAAAGGATAAAGTACCTCAGGAATATTCTCACGTTCCTCATACATCACGTTCATTATTTCATTCATCCGTCGCTTAATTTTAAATGCCCTGCGCCTGAATCCGGTACGCAAATGAATCATCACGAATGGTGGTTTAGCGTAATACAAGAAATTTTCAATTTGTTCCTTATCCAAATGGTGAACTGTTAAAATAATTCTATTTGTGCCTTTTTTTAATGCTGTTCCAATTTTAACTATATATTTCAGCATCACGTCAATCAGTAAATTGGAAAAGTATAATGGCTTCAATACGAATACCCTGAATGCCGATCCAAGTAAAGCCAGGACTGTGCCGGAGAACAGTGTGTCAGATATGCGCAATTTATTATCCTTCGCCTTTTTATAAACACCAGGTTCAATCTCATTTTGGTTCCTGTTTAGACGTAAAAATTCATCTGAACAATACTTTTTCCCTGAATCGTCAAGTCTGTTTGCAATTTGACTGGCCTTTTCAATTAATCCGTTTTGATAAAACTGTACTGCTATTTCTGTAAGTAATGAGGGGATATAGTCGGCATTTTCAATGGATTCATATTGGTATTCATCTTCAATGCCAAGAATAAGGTGGTTATAAGGCTTTGCACCTTTAAGAACTGTCGTACAATCAATATTTAATTCTTCAAGCTTATAACCAATTCTTTTAATCAATGACAGGGGCAGGAATTTAGCCCAATTGAAATCCGGATATTTAACTGAAAATTTGTCAATTTCTGTGAGTATTTTGTGGATATATTGGTTTTTCCCATCAAATTCCTTTTTTTTAACAAATAAGATTTCATACAACTTGATGATATATGTTAGATACATATCCTGTAAACTAATATTCACGGTAATATCCAGCGATGATGAAAAATAGTTTACATCAGATTTATTGAACCCGTTTTTTAACGTTTCTAAATTTATATTTGATATCTCCGTGTGAACCTTGATGACGCTAATAAGTACCGTGTGAAAAATATCAAAATTATGTGAGCGGTGGGCCAACATGAACACTTTTTGAAAATCATTCATCAAAACTTCTGTAAATCCCAATTTGATTTTCAATTTTACATATTCATTGTCGGAGAGCACATTAAGCACATCCATTGGATTATCGGACTCAGCTATTAGCGAAGGTAGCCACTTAACTACGAAAGGATCTAAAATATATTTATGATCAGATTTATACTTTTTATATTCCATCATCGCAAATTCCGTTTGCTTAAGTCTTCCCTCAGCAACGGGAATACAATAATCACCAGATTTTGACCAGTCCTTTAACCAGTCGATCAAGGAAAGATGAAATACAGTAATCGTTTCTCCTTTTCCCCGGCTATTGATGACAAAGAGAGACCCTAATAACTCGATGAAATCATAAAAATCAGATTCTTTCCAATGAAGAATACGTTTTAGAAGATTGGTTTCTATAGGTTCATACGATGAAATGACCAGGCTCAGGGCCTCTCTGATATTTTTTTTGTAATTTTCAATGTTGGGAAATTCCCGTTTAAAAAAAACAGAGTATACTGAACCCAGTGATGATGGAAAATTATTTAGATCTTTCAGTTGTAATGTTCCTGATTTTAATTCTTCACAAATACATTTTATGTATAAAAAGACTCCCTCACTCTTTGTTGCAATAACATCGACGATTTCATCTTTTCTACTCATTTCAAATTCGTTCAGAAATGGCAGTAATTCAACCTGTAAATAGTCCTTTATGTCATTGATGTTTTCCTCACATGAAGCATCAATGATAAATGGAGACAACTTTTGCAGCGGAACCATTACTTCATGATCAGGACGGCTCGTTATTATTAATTTCAGCCATTTTGGTGTTTTTTCAAATTCAGTAACAATTAACCCGGCCAATTCGTTTCTTCCATCATTGCTTGCTTCATCAAGTGCATCAATTAAAATTGTTACAGGATGATCAGGGGGAGATATTTTATTTAACGGTTTAGTGATTAGTATGCTGAACAGCGTTTTGGGATCAGAATATGTTTTAAAGGTTTCCTGCAGATCAATAGTTTGTAAAATATGGGAATAATCAGGAAGTTGAGTACTTAGCTGGTAAGCTAACGATTTAATTAATTTGTCAAGACCGGTTGTTTGATTACCGTACTCGCAAAAGTGCACTGCAGATATTTCTCTTCTGTTTTCACAAAGCCATGATGCAATGGCAGACTTGCCTATACCAGGTAAACCTGTAATCCAGAAAACCTTGCTTTGCTGATCAGAACTTTTAAACCAATGATCAACTCTGTTTATCAGCCACTTCCGACCTGAAAACTTATGTATATGCCGTAGTATATCAACACTAAAATCAATGGGGTTTAACAAGTTATGAAGTGTTTGCTGCCCCTCTTCAAATTCAAAAGACTTTGTTTTTAAGCTTAATAGCAGTTTTTCAAATTTTTGTTGATATGATTGGCTCCTTATCCCTAATGGAAAACAATCCTGCATATCGAGCCATTGAATCCTGCATATTGACAATGGGGGTTCACTGGCAACAACCATGATCGGAATGATCGTAATGTTCTTTATGATTGCCTTTGATATTTCATTCAGACAATACCCGTCAGGTCTTCTCACGGAATGGGGTGTCATCAGGAAAAGCATAAAACTATTTTCCTTGTCTGAAGCAAGCTTGTCTATACTTTTTTCAATATATGATTCCCAATCAGCACCTTCCTTAAGGATATCCTTGTCAAACCACACATCGAATCCTTGTTCCCTGAGATCATTTTTTAATTTTTCAGCCAGTTCAGCATGTTCATCTCTGCCGTAACTGATGAAAATTTTTATGGATTGTAGCTTAGTCATATAAAATACTTTACTTTAGGATTCGTCCGAAAGATTGCGTTTCTATATTAATTTGGTGTTCACACTATTCAAGAGGGTGTTGCTTTTTTCATAGCAATGCCGGGTCTCTGCATATTGCCCCATCTCATTATGGAGGTCTCCCAACACCAGATAGGACATCGCCAGATCTTTCATTCTTGCTTTATCATGTGGGTTTGAATCATTCAATTCTGCTTTCAGTTTCAGGCACTTTTGAGCGTAATCAAGTGCCACCTTCAAATGCCCCATATCCTTGTGTAGATCCCTCAGGCTTTCAAACGCAAATGCAAGACTTGTTTTCAGCGTCTCATCGCAAGGATTAGAATTATAAAGTTCCTCGCTCAGCGCTAAACACTTTTCGTAGCTATGTAGCGCATCTTCACCTTGATCCATCTTCTTATGGATGTCTCCTAGCTTTAAATAGGACATCGCCAGGTCATTCGTTCGAGTTTTATCTTGTGGATTTGCCTCACTCAATTCCAAATTCAATGTCAGGTTCTCTTGTGCCAAATCAAGAGCTACCTCCCGATGTCCCACCTTTTTAAACAGGTTCTGAAGATTATCTAGCACAGATGCAGGACTATTATTCTGTGTTTCATCATCAGGGTTTGAATTATAAAGTTCCTTTCTAAGGGTTAAATTCCTTTCATAACAATACAGAGCATCTTCAAATTGCCCCAATGCCATATGGATGACCGCGAGAGTTGTATAGGAAATTACCATGTCAAACTTTCGTGTTTCATCATGTGGATAGGTTTCACTCAATTCCACCTGCAATTTCAGGCACTTTTGAGCATAATCCAGAGCCAACTGCAAATGCCCTGTCTTTTTATACAGGTTCTGCAAACTATCATACACAAATGCAAGACTGTTTTTCCCTGTTTCATCCTCAGAGTTTGAATAATAAAGTTCCCATCTCCAATTTAAACGTTTTTCATAGCAATGACGAGCATCTTCAAATTGCCCCATCTCCGTATAGATTACCGCTAATATTAAATAGGAAATATCCACGTCAATCTTTCGTGTTTCATCTTCTGGATTTGCTTCACTCAATTCCACTTTCAATTTCAGACACTTTTGACCGTAATCAAGGGCATCATCCAAATGACCCAAATTCTTGTGCAGATCCCGCAGGTTTTCAAAAGCAAATGCAAGACTGTTTTTCAGAATTTTATCATCAGGATTTGAATTATAAAATTCCTTTCGGATGGTTAAATCTCTTTCATAGAAATCCAGTGCATCTTCAAACTGCCCCATTTCCTTATGGATGTCTCCAATACTACGAAATGACATTGCAAGTCTATTTTTATATTGAAGGCTATTGGATTCCAAGGCGATCAATTCTTTTAAAACCCCAATAGATGCTGCAAACTGTTTAAGTGCTTTTGTACATTCTCCAATTACTTTATATGATTTAGCCAATTCATCCAGTCTTTCCGATAAATTGCTTTTGAAATCCATGTTATTTGGTTCAATCTGGATCATATCTTCAATTTCCTTTATCGATTTTTCTTTGAATTCATTTGCTTTTTCCACACCATACCTATGATCAACATCAAAGGCTAACAAATGATAGATGGTTGCCAACTTTTGTCTGAGATCAACTCTTGCTGGTTCCATTTCAATAAAGGCTTTCAAAGCCAGAATATATTTTTCGGATAGTTCGCTGAATTTTATAAAACTCTCCACACTATTCATGCCTAAATACTTTTGAGCCAATTCACTATATGAATCAACAAGGGCCCGTCTGAAATCGGCTCTGTCAGGTTCAATGGCAACGAGTTTCTCAGCTTGTTCACATACATGCTCGAAATACTCGATCGCTTTATCATTCAAATCTTCTTGATATATGGTTCCCATCTTCCAATATAAGTCATAAGCGGATTGTCTTAGATATGTGTTGTTAGGATCCTTCGCGATTCGGGCTTCTATTGTTGATAGTTCTTCTTTCAATATTTTTTCAAGAGAACCGACCATATTTATCATACTCTCTTTATCATTTAGATTAATGTTTTCAAAGTGATCAAAAATAAATACAAGGTCATTCATTACCCCGGGCTTTTCATGTTCCAATTCATTGAGATAATCCAAATTTTTCCTTATTTTTTCACCCAGTTCTATGGCCTTGTCTTTATTACCTATGGCGATATAGATTCTTTTTAACTTCCCATACCACGTAACTAAAACAGGTTTTAGTGTAGTTTCTTCCGGCCCTAATTTTAATGAAATAAGAGATTCCGTTTGCTCGATTGCATTCTCATAACACTCTATTACTTTTAAAGTATTACCCATTTGGTTATAAATTCTTACAAGATCTAATAAAATCACCGGTATGAACGCTTTTAATTCACCACGATCGGTGTCCAAATTTGTCAATAATTCAATATCCGCCCTCGCCTGCTCACATAATTCCAATGCTTTTTTTGTATCTCCCAACTCGCCGTAAATGACGCCTGTCATATTAATACTCATAGCCAAAGCAGCTTTAAAATCAATATTTTCAGGCTCTGACCGTACTAGCAATGTATTAATTTTTACCACTATTTCATAGATAAACAAGGCCCAGTTGGATTGGCCTCCTTTGTTATATTTACTCGCTCTTAGATTCAGAAAATTTCTAAATCTAACCAGGTTCGGCATCTGAATTTCATCCTGCGTTTTATTCAACAAACTCGTTAGTATGACCTCTTCCTTAATATTTCTATTTTCAACAACCCAATCAAATAATTTTTCAATACCTGGGATGAAAATTTCATGGATTTCATTCTCTTGATCAAAAATATCGCGCAAAATTCCCTGTAACTCCTTCTTCATGCCTGCCTTATAAAGATGGATCAGTGCAAATCTGGCACAATAATCATTCGGATCATTCATTTCTTCAGGATTTTCAAGCATCCTGTTCCAAAGGTCAAAATGGAGTTCTCCCATTCTTTTTTCAACATCATTGCGTCTTATTACATAAATATTTGAGGATGCCTGGTCGTGGATCCAATCAACCAATGATTTATGAAACGGTCGAATTTTGTCATCAATGACCGGGAACAATGATCCTGCTTTATGGAGGAAATCACATACTTCTGTTTCAGAAACACACAACAAAGAGCTGATATATTCTATTGATACTGGTTCAAGGGCGGCAAGAATTACATGTAGAAATGGATCAATCTCTTTCCGATAATCGCACTTGCCAAATTTTCGCTGAAATGAGAACATGAATAACTGGCCCATTCCAAATGGAAATTTATCAGGATGTTCGACATCAATTAATTTATTCCCGGGATCTTCAATTTCGGCACAGATCTTTGTTATATAGAGAAAATTCCCCTCGCTCTTCCGGATAATACTTTGAATGGCTTTTTCACGCACATTTTTTTCATGGCCTTTCAGATTTTCTTCCAGAAATTCCATAATATCCCTGATGTTTTCATCGGAAGATGCATTCAAAACAAATGGATTGAACTCTTGCAATAATTCAATAACTCCTGGTTCCGGACGGGTCGTAACAATCATTCTGAGCCAGTCGGGTGTTTTGTTGAAAACAGTGGCAATCAGGGTTGCTATTTCATTCATATTGCTTAGTGATATTGCTTCATCAAGCGCGTCGATCAGAATAAATACTTTATTTCCCGGGTTGTTGATCCGGAATAAGGGCTGGGCTATAATTTGGTTGAATAAAGTAATCGCATCAGTATCCTTATCAATTTCAATTTGTGCAAGATTGTACTGATAATCTTTGATTTGGGTACTGAGTTGATAGGCAATGGATTTAACCAGGTTCACAGGTTTATTCGTTTTGTCATCGCTGGTTTTGCACAGGTGATAGGCTGCTATTTCCTTTTTTTGGTCAATCAGATATGCCGAAAAAGCAGTTTTCCCTACACCGGGTCCACCTTGTAACACAAAAACCTTTGACCCCTTATCGTCTGCAAGCCACTGGTCAATGAGATCAATCAGCCATCTGCGGCCAGTAAAATTTTTCAGATGGTAAAAAATATCTGAACCGAAATCAATCGGGTTCAGCTTGTTTAACAGACCCGATTGAACTCCTTCATAATCCAACTTCCCTTCTTCCAATGCTTCGAGCAACCTTTTCAAGGTTTTTTCATACCCCGCAGAAGAATAGTTCCTGGCACAATCCTGTGCATCGAGCCATTGAATCCGGCAAATAGACAATGGCAATTCACACAGAACTAACATGACCGGAATTATATTGACATTGTGCATCACGACACTGGATATTTCATTCAAACAGAAACCGTCGGGTTTTCTGGCGGAGTGCGGTGTGATGATGTATATGAACCTTCCGATGGATGGGTTTGCCGAAACCATCCTCAGCCCATCTTCAATATAGTTTTCCCAGTCGGCACCTTCTTTCAGCCTGTCTTTATCAAACCATACATTATGGCCTCTTGATATCAGGTCATTTTTGACTTTTTCAGCAAATTCAATATGCTGATCCCTGCCATAGCTTAAAAAAATATTCAATGGAATAATTGGCTTCACAACAATTACATCCTGATTACAATCTTCACAGAAATAACAGTTTCGTTTTTTACTGAAGATCACATTCTCGCTTTTTTTACAGTCCGGGTTTGTACAGACTATGTTATTTTCGGCCATAAGATAAATTGTTATTTACTATTCGTGAAAATCTATAAGTGAGGGCACTCCGATAAGTCTGCTAACAAATAATATAACCGCAGAGGGCCGCAGAGTTTTTTTTCGCAGAGTTCCGCAAAGTTATAATTATCTGCGAGTTACCTCTGTGGCTCTTTGCGGTTTAAATATTTTTTAAATGGTGGTTTGCGGAATTTCAACGCTCTATCGTTCAAAGTATGCATAAATGTTTATTTCTTGTACCTGAATACCTACCAAAAAAGCCCGCAATTATCGCATGAACAATGTTATGGGCTGGTTTTGTTCATAGACGAGTTTTTACAATTTAGTTATCTTAAACTGTACATCGACAACTTTATGACAATATAGTGTCTAAAGATATTTTAAATATTGTTATAGTGCTGAATTCCTGACCATTATTTACAGCCACATTGTTTTTTTGCTGCTTCTTCGTATGGTACATTTTTATCAATATTAATCGTATACCAATTTCCAATATCGCTTAGACCAGTACCTTGTTTATACCAACCTTCAGAATAGCTAAATAGACAATCTCCTTTTCCTCCGGGGTAATAGAAAATATCATACTTTGTTCCATTGTTCAAACATCGAATCCTATGTGTACTAATTGTAATTCCACAATAAGGGTATGGTTTAGTCTCTATGTATTCGTAACATTTTTGTGGTGTATTTGTACCAGAAGAGTTTGAATTATTAGAATAGGAACTTGAGCTACCGCCGGAATTGTTAATCAACCATTTAGCACCTTGCCAAAGAACAGCCCCTACTAATACAGCAGCTCCTATTGCTACCTCATTTTCTGTAAATTGAGGAGAATGAGATGTTGCATTATTAGAATTTGCTGACATTCTGTCAACGTCATTCGAACTTGTAACCAAGATATTTTTACGATATGGAAACTCTTTTATTGCGGTTGATGGCTCATAACTACCTATATTTAACCAAGACCATGTTCCATTATTATTTCTTGAGCTTTTTATAGCGTAATAACCGGCCATAGAAAAGTGCCATAATACTGGATTACCATTATCTGAGCCTCCAAAAAATGAATACCAGCCAGAATTTACTCTGTCAAAAACAGTTTCTTTAGACCAGGTATGATTATTCATATCTATTCTATATGCAAACCCTTCCATTCCATAATTAGAACTTTCAGGATTTTTACCACTAGCAAAAATTGTTACTATATTTCTTAGTGGGTCAAAAAGCATGCAAGGCATCATTGCAAGGTCAGACTCTTTTATAGAATATATATTTGTTTCTATTTCATTAATTTTCACTTTAGTTCCAAGGTCAATAATGATACCGATTGTTGTTTTGTAGTATCTCGAATTATCAGGGTTTATTCTTGAAGCATTTATATTTATTTTCTTGACCAGAATAAGTTTCCCGTCGGAATAATTAAGTGAGGAGATTTCTTTGTATTCGTTGTTATAGTCAGCTTTGTCAGCCTTGTTGTAAAGGAAAACACCATTTCGATAGACTTCATTTTGTGAATTATTGCTTGAACCGGTACCAGCATCATTAAAAGACTTCAATTCTGCATCTTGAAAAACTGTTCCAGAAATTCGCAAGATTGTCGGATTGGGATTTGCGTTAGCATATATAGATATTGTTTTGTTTATTGGACCAATTAACCTTGTAAAATAGGTAATCGTAATCTCGCCGGACATTCCTTGGGCGATAGCCGTTTTTGGCCAATTATCAATTGAAATACACCCACATGATGATTTTACGCTAGTAATTTCTAAAGGTACATTACCGGTATTTTTAAATGAAATCACACGAGTGCCGTCTGAGCCCTTATTGATATTACCATAATCGAATGTCAGGCTTTTGAAATTAATCACGGCCTGTGGAAAAGCAATTAATGATAGAAAGCAAAAAATGCTTAAAAATAAAATTCTCTTCATAATCTTTTTCATAGTTATTTATTTTAGTTAATAAGTTGTATTAGCGATTTGAATTCGGTTTATTAACCTTGCCCATAATAATGCAATAACTGCAGAAAGTTTAAGTGATCGTAATCCTACATGGCCGCTTGAACTCAGTGAAAATTCAATCTTTGCTCGTACTGTTAGTCTCAGTGATCGTAATCCTACGTGGCCACTTGAACCTTCAAATCGCTTTTTTTCTTGTCAGCATATTGTTGTCTCAGTGATCGTAATCCTACGTGGCCACCTGAACGACAGCACCGTATCAGTGGCAAGGTCCTATGAAAAGTCTCAGTGATCGTAATCCTACGTGGCCACTTGAACTTGGACCCAAACAAGTTCGACTTCGACAACCCAGTCTCAGTGATCGTAATCCTACGTGGCCACTTGAACTATGGAGTAAAACAAAGATAGTAAAACAAAGAGAAGTCTCAGTAATCGTAATCCTACGTGGCCACTTGAACGTAATAGAGATGAAAGCTTCAAAAGAATGCTTTGGTCTCAGTGATCGTAATCCTACGTGGCCACTTGAACAAAGTCCTGACATTCGCATTCGCTACCAAAGAGTCTCAGTGATCATAATCCTACTTGGCCACTTGAACAACATCCCAGCCAAAGAAGTGGCGGAGTTCAATGTCTCAGTGATCGTAATCCTACGTGGCCACATGAACTGAATTATTCACCTCTATAGCAGGAGTAAAAGAGTCTCAGTG
>CAIQUS010000224.1 GCA_903875045.1 uncultured Bacteroidales bacterium | reverse complement strand
TTTTACTGCCGGGGATGGAGGAACCATCCTGAAAACAAACGATGCCGGGGTTACCTGGGTCAGTTCGCCAAGTGGCACAACCAATGATCTTGAATCTCTTTCCTTTGCCGATGCCACCGTCGGGTATGTTTGCGGTAATTCGGGTATCATCCTTAAAACCACCAATGGTGGTATGGTGGACATCAATGAATTCCCTCCTCCGGCAAGGCTTTCCCTATTCCCCAACCCGGCAACCAATGAGTTCATCGTAACAATCCCAACCGAACTCCTGAATGAGAAACAACTAACCCTGCGTTTATATAATTCCCGGGGGGAATTGATTCACAACGAACCGGTAATGACTGGCAAGGGCAAGATCACCATGACCGTCGGGGGCTATGCAAAGGGGTTGTACCAGGTGAGCCTGGGAAATGGAAGGAAATGGTATGCAGGGAAGGTGGTGATAGAATAGCGTTTTTCGGCAGGCCGATGTCCGAAAAGCGAAAATCCCGCAAGGAGTCCCGGTTATTCCTGACTAATGAAGAAAAGTTTGTATATTTGCTTAAAGATTAACCATGAAGCCGGAAATTAAAAATATCATTATCAACACTTTGCGTGAATACAATCCGGAGATGATAGGTGTATTCGGCTCCTATGCGAGAAATGAAAACACAAGCAAAAGCGATATTGATATTCTTGTCCGGTTCAAATCCACCTTGTCCCTTCTCCAGTTAGTTCATGTTGAAAATTTAATTTCCCAAAAACTTGGCATTAAAGTCGACCTCGTAACCGAAGGTGCTGTCAAGAATAAAATTCTTAAGGAAAGTATTCAACAAGATCTTCAAATTATTTATCAATGATCAAAAACGATCAGGTTTATCTTGAACATATACTTGAAGCCGTTGCCAAAATTGAAAATTTTGCAAAAGGAATTTCAAGATTTGATTTTGACCAGAATGTGATGATTCAAGATGCGATCATTAGAAATATTGAAATCATTGGAGAAGCCACAAAGAAAATTTCAAAACCGTTTACACAGTCTCATCAGGAAGTTCCATGGTCAGCAATGGCAGGAATGAGAGACAAACTTATCCATGACTATTTGGATGTGGATCTGGATGTGGTCTGGAAAACGATTGAAGTTGATCTTCCCCTCCTTAAAGAACTAATATCTAAGATTTAACTTCAACGGGGCCTGGAGAGAGGTCATTGATGGTCAAACTTGAATCAATTAAGATCTCCTGGTACGATTCCAATTAATCGTTTAATTCTTGTGAAAATGAAGAAAACCATCTATTGTTATGGAATATTGCTATTCTGTTTGATATATCAGCCCGGATACTCACAAACCTGGACTCGTATTTTTGGGCAAGAGGTTACCGCCTGGGCCAGAGACTTAAAGGAATCTTATGACCATGGATATTTTTTATTAGGGCAGGTTAACCCAGGACCAACAGTATCACAGGTGCATACCTGGCTGATAAAAACTGATATTAACGGAAACCTAATCTGGGATAAAAAATTATTGTAACTAATCAGTCCTACTTATAATGTGCGATTACATTCAGGGCTTGCAGCACATCTTGTTTGTTTTTGATGGCTGTTTCGATAATGGATCTCAGGATGGCAAAGTTCTCGGCGGCGAACATA
>CAIQUS010000223.1 GCA_903875045.1 uncultured Bacteroidales bacterium | reverse complement strand
ATCAATAAAATCAACTATCTTACAAACAATCAATCAACAAAATACGGTTGATATCGTCTAGATGGCGAATAAAAACAGGACAACAAGCCTGAAAATTGTTAATAACCCTTGGATTTAAAAAACAGGGGGTGAATAGTTACAGAGAAAGTTCTAAACTATGCTTGTCAGACATATCAATTATCTCGACCCAACAAAGTTGGAACTGTAATGGCACTTATTCGTGAATGTCAGCCAAATGGAATTGAGCGCTGGGAGCAATGGTATTTTGAAAATGCAAGAACAGATGGCAAAACACCTACTAAAATCACAAAAGAAAGTCTTGAAGAATTAGGTGAGCGACTTTATGTAAAAATTAAAGAAATCGTTATTCCCGAATGGACTGAAGCATTTAGTCAACTCACACTTCAGGATTGTGTTGAATATATCTTTAATCTCACAATCAACAGAACTTTTGATGGTTTCATAAGAGAAAAATCGGTTATTGAAGAAAATCTCGCTAAGATTTTTCCAACTATAAGATTTGAAGAAAGTGACCCTGACCTTGACCATGCAGGCGACATAGATTATCTTGGATGGGTTGGGAATAAAGCATTTGGTATTCAAATCAAACCAGTGACTGCAAAAGCGAACTTCGGGAATTATTCGGCGACTGAAAGGATGAAAGCAAGCTTTACTGCATTTACTAATAAATTCGGCGGACAAGTATTTATTGTTTTCAGTATTGACGATAAAATAAAAAATGAGGAAGTAGTTGAACAAATTGCTAACGAAATTAAACGATTAAATAGAAACAAAAGCCACAAATAGCCAACAGGCTTGCGCTCGCAACAAAACCAGTATTCGTGTGGCTTTACAAAGGTTCATTGATTTAACCAAATTGAATTATTGTGGGTCAATCTTGTGAAAAATTCCCACTTGACCTGAAGAATCTTAAAAGTGGAGTTTATATGTTACTTTTACATCATTCAAAAATGAATCAGCCTTTCAGGTTCGTCAAAAAGTGAAAATTCAACTAATAGCATAGTAATGAAAACATTATCAGGATCAATCATCAAAAAAACAACAATAATCAGTATTCTCACTGATATCAGTGCGCTGGCATTTATCTATCTTGTTCCAACCATATCCCACGTGATCAATCTGCCGGTGTATCTAATTGAACCCATGAGGCTGATGCTGGTTCTGGCGCTTGTGCACACAAATAAACAAAATGCCTACCTTCTGGCATTGACCATGCCGCTGTTTTCAATGATTATTTCCGGGCATCCGGTTTTCCCAAAAATGATGCTGATTGCAATTGAATTGTCGGTGAATGTGTTTTTGTTCTATTTATTGACCAACAAGATGAAATATATGTTTCCGGCGATCCTGCTTAGCATCCTTTTCAGTAAGATGATCTACTACTTGTTAAAATTCATTTTAATACAGTTTGCAGTCCTCAATACCGGATTGATCGCAACGCCCATCCTGGTCCAATTGATCACCACAGTGCTTTTTAGTTTATACCTGTTCAGATTCTATAAGAAATGACCCCATATTGTTTCCATCCCCGGAAAGGATAGGACTTATTCCCCATCCCAAAGGCTAAAGTCCAAACCATGAAAACGAACATGTTTTTCTGCATCATACTCCTTGCCGGTATGAACTTATTTGGCCAGCAGGGTTGGCAATATCAAAATTCAAATCTGACAAACAACCAGTTTGGGGCACTCTGTGCCATCAACAGGGATACGGTTTATGTGATGACGGATCACGGGAAATTGTTAAAAACCCGCAATGGTGGAACAACCTGGATCGAATACAATACAGGATTCACGGAGCCTTTCTTTGATCTGGCATTCAGCAACAGTGAAACCGGGTTCGCAGCCGGGCGCATGGGGTCAATTATTAAAACAACGGATGGTGGCTTAACCTGGACAAAGTTAACCACAGGAACAAACCAGGATCTGTTTTCAGTTTTCATTCAAAACTCTGCAAGTATCTGGGCAGTTGGTGACAGCGGAGTGGTTTTGCATTCTTCAGACAATGGCGCCACCTGGTTGAAAAATATCAATATGACCACTAAAAGGTTGAACAGCATTTGTTTTCACGATGGAAACATTGGCTATATCGCCGGGAATGCAGGGACTCTTTTTAAAACCACCAATGGCGGTTTAACCTGGGAAGTTATGGCGATTGTAACAAATAAGGATCTATATTCATTAACATCCACGCCGGGGTACACTTATTTCCTGGCAGGATTTGTTTATGATTATATGTTTGAAAGCGATGAATTTTATCGGACCAATGATAATTTATCCTGGACAAATGGATATATCAACACCTCTATTCCGGGCCTGTCAAAATTGTTTTTTCAAAATGACAGTCTGGGTTTTGTTATTACATCAAACTTAACAACAAATGGCGATTACTTTATTTCGATAACCAAAACAAATGATTCCGGGCAAACCTGGACAAGCAGTTTTGAGAATTGGAATCCCCCGGGGATGACCGGAATTGCTTACGCCGACATTATTTTTGTGACCGACAGCATCGGCTATGCCCTCAGCGGAGATAATATTTTGAAAACAACTGATGGAGGGTCGCTTGTCGGAATTGACCATACTCCCGGTGATCAGGCATCGCAACCGAAAATATTACTTTACCCGAACCCATGTAAAGATGAGTGTTCAGTTTCCTTCCTCCTTGACCATTCCGGGATGGTTTCATTGAAAGTTTTTAATGCAAATGGTGAATTGGTCGAAAACAAAGAGCTTGGTTACTGGAAAAATGGAGAGAATAAATACACATGGAACACCTCCGGATTTGGCAAGGGGGGGTATTACTTACAGATTATCACCATGAACCAGGTATTCGGTTGTAAATTCATTCATGATTAACCTTTTCCCGAACCAGTCAAACTATTTGGAGGCTATGATGTCAAAAACAGACGGAACGGATACTATTAGGGGTTTTATGCCTGTTCGTTGGATAGGTCTTTTTGTATTATACCTGATGATTACCGTACCTGCCAAGTCTCAGGAAACCGAAAATATTTCCTATATCGAAATTGTTAAAACCCTGGTTTGTGACTCCGGTTCTGTGTTTTTCTACCCCAAACTTCTGCAAAAATTAAAGGACCACCCCGGTGAACTTACCGAAACTGATGTGCAATATTTATATTACGGACAGGTCTTTAACATTGGCTACACCAAAAGGCCAACCTTTAATGATGAGCAGGATATACTGGAGCAGTATATGAGCAGCGGACGCAAGAAAAAGGTCATTGAATTCGGAACAGAAATTTTGAAAAAGCATCCGGTAGATCTTACTGCGCTGCTTTACGTGAGCATGTGCTTAAAGGATAAACGACTTCCTGATACAACCTATTTTTTCGATAAAAGATACAGATTGTTGCTTAACAGTATCTTAAGCACCGGAAACGGTAAATCTTCCGAAACTCCCATCCTGGTCGTTGAAATCTGGGATGAATTTATCATCAAGGGTGTTCTGGGGTATTTGGGTGAAACTGACGGGATTATGAAATCAAACAATAAATACGGCGCTGTTTGCGTCTGGGATACACCAAAGGGAAAGCTGTTTTTTGAGGAAGTATATTATTCGGAGGACTCACAATAGCCAGGTGTCCCCGTGCTGAATCACGGGGTTTTATCACACGGGGATGGCCGCCGTGCTAAAATACAGGAACGATGATCTGCAATCAATGGTATGTAATTCTTGAATCAAAAGAATTAAAAAGTAAAAAGCCTCTCAGGATTAAACGCTTTGGTCAGAATATGAGTGTTTGGCGCGATGAAAACAGCCATGTTTGCTGCATTGACGACCGATGCTGCCATCGCGGAGTTTCACTTGCATGTGGGAAAATAATCAAGGGTAAACTCGAATGTCCGTTCCATGGGTTTATTTATGATAAATCGGGAAAAGTGGTGATGATCCCGGCAAACGGGAAAAATCATGCTGTGCCGGATTCAATGAAAGTGAAGGCATATAAAACCTTCGAGGCTTACGGGCTCATCTGGTTGTGGTGGGGCGATGATGCCAAAACCACCCCGGAACCTTTTTTCTTCAAAGAGCTGGAGCAGTTTTCGTATTCGGGTATCAAAGATCACTGGAATGTGCATTATTCAAGGGCCATAGAGAACCAGCTCGATGTGGTGCATGTGCCCTTCATACATAAATCAACCATTGGGAGGGGCAACAAAACACTTGTGAACGGGCCCAAGGTGGTCCGGGAGGGTGAATCACTCACATTTTATGTCAACAATATTGAAGATGACGGGAAAACTGTTCCCCTGAAACCAGATGAAATTGTTAATTACCAAAGCCTTTTTCATCTTCAGTTCCACTATCCCAACATCTGGCAAAACTTTATCTCAGAGAAAATAAGGGCATTTGCAGCATTTGTGCCTGTTGACGAAGAAAATACCATTGTTTACATCAGATACTATCAAAGACTGGTGAAAATTCCTGTATTGAGAGAACTCTTCAATTATCTTGGTAAAATATCAAGTATTGTAATCCTGCGGCAGGACAAAAGAGTTGTGATCACGCAATTGCCTAAGAAAAGTGCACTGAAAATGGATGAAAGGCTTATCATGGGTGATAAACCGATTATTGAGTATCGAAAACACCGGCAGGAACTTATTGATTTAAATACCGGAAGTTCTGAATAAATTTGTAACCAGGAAAATTCCCATGCTTCAACAAAAGAGAGAACACCCGAAAGAGAAAATCCGGTTACATCCGCGGAACAAACATCGTGCACGCTACGATTTCAAACAGCTCATTGAAAGTTGTAAGGAACTTGCACCATTTGTGAAGCTGAATATTTACAACGATGAGTCAATTGATTTTTTCGATCCCGTAGCTGTCAAAATGCTTAACCAGGCTTTGTTAAAGCATTACTACGGTGTAGGACATTGGGATATTCCGCCAGATTATTTGTGTCCGCCAATTCCCGGAAGGGCAGATTACATCCATCATATAGCAGATGTGCTGTGCAGTAAAAATTTTGGAAAAATCCCGACTGGCAGTCAGATAAAATGCTTAGACATTGGTGTAGGTGCCAATTGTGTGTATCCCATCATCGGGAATAATGAATACGGTTGGTCGTTTATAGGGAGTGAAATTGATCCTGTGGCCATTGAATCTGCAAATAAAATAATTGAGTCGAACCCCCATTTAAGGGGAAAGGTTGAAATCAGACAGCAGCCCCAGCCAAATGACATCTATTTTGGTGTGATGCGCAAAGAAGAATTCATCGATTTGTCGGTGTGTAATCCGCCTTTTCATGCATCACAGGCCGAAGCCCGATCGGGGACACTCCGGAAATTAACCAATCTGACTGCTGAAAAAAAACCGGAGCCTGTTCTGAACTTTGGAGGTCAGCATGGTGAATTATGGTGCAAGGGAGGTGAAGAGCGGTTTGTACGCGACATGGTTCGCCAGAGTAAATTTTTCGCTGCATCCTGTTTTTGGTTTTCAACACTGGTCGCAAAACAATCACACCTCAAAGGTGTTTACGATGCTTTGAAAAAGGAAGAAGCTGTTGAAGTCAAAACCATCGCGATGGGACAGGGAAATAAATCGGGCCGCATTGTTGCATGGACATTTCTCACACCCGAACAGCAGGGGAATTGGAGGACAACCCGGTGGTGATCAGATGAAACTCTACATCAAATACATGGTCAGTGTTCGCTGCAAGATGATGTTGAAAGAGGAGTTAACTCGTCTGGGACTCCATTTTGCAAATGTAGAATTGGGGGAGGTTGAGATATTGGAGGAGTTGACCCCACTTCAACGTGAGCAATTGAAAATGGCACTTGTCAAATCCGGGCTTGAACTGATGGAGGACAAAAAAGCCATCCTGATTGAGAAAATACAAAACGTGATCATTGAGATGGTTCATTATTCTGACGAGCTTCCCAAAGTTAATTTTTCCGATTATCTAAGTTCAAAACTGAACCATGACTATACCTACCTGGCAAATATTTTTTCTGAAACAAAAGGAATCACCATCGAACATTTTATGATCCTTCATAAAATTGAGCGCGTAAAAGAGTTGATCATTTACAACGAACTCAACCTTTCAGAAATTGCCTGTAAACTCCATTACAGCAGTGTGGCGCATCTTTCGTATCAGTTTAAAAGGATTACCGGCTTGACCCCTTCCTTCTTTAAATCGATCAAACAGCATAAGCGAAGCTCTCTGGAAAATGTGTGAATGATATAACTTATTTCAAAAGTTGTGTAACATAATCCGTAAGGAATGTACGCACCTTTACACTGTAAAGATAAGTTATATTTCCACCCATGAAAAACCTGGTTTGTTTCCTGGCGGCACTGATTATTTGCACCGGTACATTTTGTCAACCGGCCGACTCTGTCGTAAAATCAACTAAGAGAATAAAACGCTATCATGTAAACTATTTTGTGACGGGAGGCATTATTGCAGCAGGGGCGGTTTCCGATATTTTTGCCATCAGCCGTTTAAAAAGCAAACCGAATCTGACCAATGAAGAGCTGGCATTTGTCAATTCCGGCCAGCAAACAAATTTAATGACCTCCATTGACCTGTGGGCGTTAAAACAAAATCCATCCGATGAGGTTTTATGGACAAAAATTTCTGATTACACCCAAACCGGAACTTTTCTGTTACCCGCCTTGCTGATCATCGATAAAAATATGCGCAGGGATTGGTATGACCTTCTTTTAATGTACGTTGAAGGGCATACCATCACCTTTACATTTTACAACTATAGCCCTTTGGGACCCACTTTTCAGAACCGGAACCGCCCGATTACTTACTATCCCGAATTTGACACGGCAGTAAGGGCCAGCGGGCATAACCGCAATTCATTTTATAGCGGACATGTGGCTTCCAGTGCCTACAGCACTTTTTTCATGGCCAAGGTTTATTGCGATTATCATCCCAATCTTGGTGCTGCCAAATATCTTTTGTACCTGGCTGCGGCAGTCCCTCCATTATTTGTGGGCTATGCCCGTGTTAAAGCATTGGCTCATTTCCCCTCAGATGTTGCCGTTGGATTTGCCCTCGGTGCTGTAATCGGGATTGTCCTCCCTGAATTGCACAAGAACCGTCATTTTAAAAATTTCTCACTCGGGTTGTTCGAGCAAAATGAGGCAACAGGCATTAGTCTCCGGTGGAAATTTGCAAACCAAACCTCCCCTTGAAAAAATGAAATTTGCAAATACCTGGTTAAAAAAAGTTCTCCTGGTTTTAATCGGTTCTTTCCTGTTTCTGTCAGTTGCCATTGTCGGTTTGATCTCTCCAATTGCAAAATACCTGATTGAAAAGTATGATGAAAAATACACCGGAAGGCAAATTGAATCAGGCTGGGTTTACATCAATCCCTTTACAGGGTATATACACATCAGCGATCTGAGAATTCATGAATCGAAGGGGTTGCACTCCTATCAGGATGGCGACAGTCTTTTCTTTTCGGCCAAAGGGGTAACTGCCAATTTTGCCATGATAAAGTTGTTGTCAAAAACGATCGAAATCACAGAAATCACACTTAACCAGCCAAAGGGTGTTGTTTTACAAACTATGCATGATTTTAATTTTAATGACCTGATCAGAAAATTCACTCCGTTAAAACATGATACAGTACCATCCATTGTCCATTTTAATATTCTCAAAATAAAAATAATCAACGGGGATTTCTATTACCAGGAAAAACTGATTCCCATACGTTATTTTATTACAAAAGTAAATCTGGAAAGTTCTGGTAAGCGGTGGGATTCGGACAGTATTGCTGTGAAATTTTCTTTATTATCCGGCATTGGGAGTGGTGATATGAATGGTAATTTCATGATCAATTTTAAAACCAGGGATTACCGGCTTGCCGTGGTGGTTCATAAATTCGATTTGAATATTATTCAGCAATACCTCAAAGATTTAACGAACGGAGGAACCTTTTCAGCCAACCTTGATGCAGATCTACGCGCAAGGGGAAACTTTATGGATCCGGAAAACCTGATGTCACAGGGACAGGTGGCGATCAACAATTTTCATTTCGGGAAAAATCCAAAAGATGATTTTGCCTCCTTTGACCGATTGGTACTGGCAATCATCCTGGTGAGTCCGAAGAATCATCAATATCTTTTCGATTCAGTTTCACTCGATCATCCATACTTTAAATATGAGCGTTACGACTATTTGGACAATATACAAACCATGTTCGGGGTAAAAGGCGCCAATATAACAGCGGTCGCTGCAAACCCTGCTAAATTCAACCTGGTGATCGAAATAGCCCGCTACGTAAAAGCGCTTGCCAGAAACTTTTTTCAAAGTGACTACAAAATCAACCGGCTGGCCATTTACCATGGCGATTTAAAATTCAATGATTATGCGATCAGTGAGAAGTTTTCGGCAGGTTTAAACCCCTTGTTTTTCCTTGCTGACTCCATCAACAAAAACCATAAGCGGGTTTATGCATCTTTAAAAACAGGTATTCAGCCTTTTGGCAATGCCACTGTTTCGTTAAGTATCAACCCCAATGACAGTCTGGATTTTGATATCCAATACCATATTCAGAAAGTGCCCGCCTCATTGTTTAACCCTTATCTGTTAAGCTATACATCTTATCCACTAGACAGAGGGACGGTCGAATTGAGTGGCAGCTGGAAGGTAACTGACGGGATGATCAAAAGTGATAATCACCTGCTTGTAATGGATCCGCGGAGAACAAAGCGGGTGAGAAACCGTGATAAAAAATGGATTCCTCTTCCATTGATCATGTCGCTGGTGCGTGAACGTGGAAATGTGATTGATTATCAGATACCAATTACCGGCAACCTGAAGGATCCCAAATTTCATCTGCATGATGTTCTTGCCGATGTTCTTGAAAATATTGTTGTGAAACCCGCTACGGCACCTTACCGGTTAGATGTGAAAAACACGGAAACTGAAATTGAGAAATCACTCACCATGACGTGGGCGATGCGAAAAAGTGTCCTATTGGCCAATCAGGAAAAGTTTGTAATGAAAATGGCAGATTATCTGTCGGAGAACCTGGAAGCTTCCATCCACGTCTATCCACAGTTTTATTCGCTGAAAGAAAAAGAGTACATTTTGTTTTTTGAAGCAAAGAAAAAGTACTTTCTTGTCGTCAACCATAAAGAATCCGGTACTTTTAGTCAGGATGATTCTGTGAATGTTGATAAAATGTCGGTTAAAGATTCCTTGTTTGTTCAATATCTGAATAAACATGCGCAGCCCGACACGTTGTTTACCATTCAGGAAAAGTGCGGCAAGTTTGTTGACCTTGCTTTGATTAATCTCAAATATAATCGGTTAAATGAAGAACGGAAAATGGTTTTCATGGAACATTTCAAAGAGAAATCCGTGGATAACCGGGTGAAAATTCATGAAGGCGAAAGCAACATCCCCTATAATGGCTTTTCCTTTTATAAGGTCACTTACAAAGGTGAACTTCCGGAAAATTTAACCAGGGCATACCGGAAGATGAATGAATTAAACGATGAAGCTCCCAGGAAGAAATTTAAGAAGGATCGGAAGAAAAGCAGATAAATGTGTGAATGATGTAATTTATTTTAAACATTATGTAACACTTACACCGGTCGCAGGGACTATCTTTGGTTAAACTTCTAAATCAATTTATTATGCCACTATTCACTATTTTAATCGTATTGGTCGTTGCAGGTGTTCTTCTTTGGCTTGTCAATACGTACATCCCCATGGATGTGAAAATCAGAAGAATTTTAAACGTTGTCGTTGTAATCATTCTTGTTATATGGCTTCTCAAGGTATTCGGGCTTTTTTCCTATCTGATGGCGATTACAGTCTGATTTTTTTCCTTGCGGGTATTGGGTTGATCCGCACGACCAGAGATGAATCCTGAGGTAAAGCGCATGTTGATGAAAACCCTGTTTGCCAGTGTTGTCATACTGGTATTGACACTCACCGCGAAAATAACCGGTGCCCAATCTGCTGTTAAACCGGCGGAATTACCCCAGGTATCTTTCGATTCGATATACCTTGAGGATTACACCAATCTGTTGACTTCCCGTGTATTTCTGCTTTTTCAGAATGCATCGCTGCTGATCAATACCACTGATGAGAACATTTCCAAAATCGAATACCGTCCGAATGTCAATGTCAGGATCGGTGTTGCAGGTTTCTGGAAATGGTTCGGGCTGGGGCTATCCATCGATAACCCTTTTTATAAAACCGACCGTGATAAGTATGGTAAAACAACAACCATTGATTTGCGGGTGAATGCTTTCGGGCGTAAAGTTGCGGCTGAATTATTTCTGCAGCAGTACAAAGGGTTTAATATCAGTTCACCGGAACGTGCTGACGGAACCCGTTACATACTTCCGGATATGCGAACCTTTTCGATTGGGATAGCAGGCTATTGGATATACAATGCCAGAAAGTTCTCCATCAGGGCAGCCTTCATCCAGAATGAGCGTCAAAAAAAGAGTGCCGGCAGTCTGGTGGTAAGACCTGCCTTTCTTTATTACCGGATTTCCTCCGAAAATGGGATCATTCCGGCCGAAATCATTGAAAAATACCATATACCGGCAACCAACCTTATTTCCAGCGGTGATTTTTATTCACTGGGATTATCACCGGGATATGTTTATACTTTTGTATTCCTGAAGGATTTTTATCTGACTGCCGCTGTTTTTCCGGGTGTTGCCGCCCAGTTTTCGTCATTCAGCAATGATCTGAATGCTTACGCTAACTTTGAGTTTACATTTCAGTTGAGTGGCCGGCTTGCGGTTGGTTATAATTCAGATAAATGGTTTGTTGGCTTTTCTGTTCAAACCGGGTTCAACGAAGTGCCCGACAAATTCAACAAGGCTTTGTTCAGCTATGATGTGGCTCAGTTCCGGTTGTGGGGCGGCACACGGTTTGACATTTTCAGGAAGATGAAAAAGAAGAGTACCTTTACAGAATAATTAACGCCAAAATGAAATTTTATCCACTGGTTTTAACCTGGCTTTTGCTGATCTTTAATTTCACCTGTGATGGCCAGGATGACACCCTGGCGCTCAAACCTCTTAAAACGATTCCCCGGGATGAAAGGACACTTTCAACAATTCCCGATAAAGCCTATTTCAAATCATGGGTTACAGACGGGCGCGACATTCTGATCTCGCCTTACCGGTGGAACGGATATCAATGGATCGCCTTTTCCGGAGTAGCGGTCGGGACCGCCCTTATAATGACCCAGGATGCCTGGATTCAAAAGGTGGTGCTGAAGAACCAGAATCCTTTTATGGATTGGGCATCCGTGAATGGATTAGAGCGTTTCGGCAGCGGGGTATACACCATACCTGCACTGGCGATCATGTATACAGTTGGTGCAATTGCGAAGGATGATAAAGCCCGTTACACGGCATTGAAAGGGGTGGAAGCCTATGTGTTCGGTTTTATTTCTGCCCAGATAATGAAGCAACTTACTCACCGCCACCGCCCTTATCAGGATAATCCTTCCAATCCGAACTTATGGGACGGGCCGTTTATGCCGATCAGCAACAGCTCTTTCCCTTCAGGACATTCAACTTGCGCCTTTGCCGTGGCAACCGTGATCGCAACTTCGTACAGTAAAACAATTTGGGTTCCCATTCTTTGTTATACCCTGGCAGGTTTGACCGCTGCATCGCGTACCTATCAGAATGATCACTGGTTTTCGGATGTTTTTGTTGGCTCGGCGCTGGGATATGCCATTGGCCGGACGATCATGTTCAACCACATTAAAAAGCTGAAGGTCCTCCCGGTAAGTCATACCGGGATGGGGCTCATGTTTGTTTATCAATTATAGTTTCCCCGCCGCTGCTTATCTTCCAGATAAAACAGTAAAAATATTTTCTGTTCAGTTTGTATCGAGTGAATCGCAGGCAAACCCCGAAGGTACCGGTCGTTGTAATAGATGTAATTTTCAACGCCGATACTAAGGAATTTGTACAACCGTACGGTAATTCTTGGTTTTAAAATGTGAATGAAATTATTGCCATTTGCTCCAATATAGGTACGGATCCAATAAAAATAGTAGACCACAGATGCTGTTGCATATTTGCTTAGATTGAAGGTTGTTTCGAACTTTCCCTCCAATCCTCCGCCATAGTTGTAATCCCTTACCTTCGAGGTGTCAGGACCATATCTTGTACTGCTGCCGGCCAAAGGGACCAAAGCCAGGTCGATACGGGTGTAAAGGTTACTTGTTTTGCTCAACGGCAATTTGGAAACCACACCGGCTCCGAATCCGATGGTACCCAGCTCAAATTTCTTATTGTCCCAATAATCATAGTATTGAAAACCACCATAAAGGATTGCCAGCTTCCCCAGTTGTTTATTATTTCCGAAAAATATCCCGGTACCCAATATGTTGCTGATGAATTTTCTGCCCACCCCGAGATTGATTTCAGCACGGAGTTTGAAAAAATCAAAGGGTTTGCGTTTACGAAGTTCGAAAGGATTTCCGTAATCAAACTGAACATTGAGCATGGCATTAAATGCACCTTTTCCGAATATGCTTTCTCCTGAATAATTAATCTTGCGAACTCCTCCGTACAGGGATATGTTAATGGGTTCTTTCTCATACACCTCCTTGTTGGTCGTTCTGAAGGTTTTTCCCTGGATCAGCCTGTTAAAACCTCGCATCGGATCAATCAATCCGGCTGCTATTTCACGAAAAACCCGGTTTCTTCCCCGGGTGCGGTCATCAAGAATATTTGAACTTAACCGGTATAGAACTTCCCCGAGAAAAGCTCCGTTAACGGGCGTATTGATAATGTCGTTGTAGGATGGCCGTGTGTTTTCTCCAAGATATTCCCACATCAGGCTCCCCCCAAAGGCAAAAACAAATGACTGATAAAAGTTGTACCCATTCGCACGCCCGGCATTATATGAGAGCGTTCCTGAGTAGGGGTGACCGATAAAATTGACACCAAATCTGTCGCCGTCCCATTCCCATCCGTTGCTTATATTGTTTTTCCATGAATTGAAACCGATTCTCGCAAAGTCGGCATTTAACACATACCTGTCGAATGCCCACGTTAATGTTACTGCGCCAAAAACCTCAAGAGCCGGAATCCAGAGGTGATATCTTTTGTTATATGCGGTGTCATCATCAAGTAAATCACCGTATTTATTTTGTCTGGTTGTATCGATCAGTGCACTTTTCCCGGGCTCGTTGCCTGTTGAATCGGAGAGCAGCTTTACTTTTACCGCTTCGATTTTATCAAGTTGCTTCTCCCTTGTGGTTTTACCGGGAACTATGGTGTCGTTGGGGGCTACTTTTTTTGGATTTTGCCGGGGCACATCCTGTCCATTCAAAAAGGTGGAAAACACAATGAAAAATAAGACCATGTAAAATGTTTTCACGTTGGAAGGGATTATCAATTTTACCTTTTATATTTGGTCGGAATGATAAACAGCGGGATAGAAGTTTGATGCAAAACTTTTTCGGTAACACTTCCCATCACGATATTTTCCAACCACTTCCGGCTGTGGGAACCCATTACAATTATATCTACATGAAGGGCTTTTGCAGCTTTTAAGATGGTTTCTGCAAACTCTCCTTCCTTAACCTGGGTTTGAATCATGTCATCACCAAGATGCAGTTTTAATCTGTCAAGAAACTGTTGAGAAGCTTTTTTTAGTCCGTCAACACTGTCTGAATCCAATTGTATATTCTCCATATTACCGGTATACCCCATGATTGGCGAGAATTCCATGGATGAATAATATACCGGATCTGATACAACATGCAGCAGGATCACTTCGGCATTCATGGCTTTGGCCATTGCAAAACCAGTTTCGGCTACCTTCTGTGCCGTTTTGTCATAGTCAAGTGCGATCAGTACTTTTGTTATTTTATTGTTTTTCATGTTTTAGTGGTTTATGGAAATGCGAAATTATGAACATGCCAAGGGGAATGTGTTACATAACTTTATCAAAAAGTTACATCTTTCCCACATTTTCGCCTGGGCGGTTTAAATGACTTACAGAAAATTAAGGAGGATGGGATGCAGGCTATCTGAAATCGGAAATATCGACAACAGATAAAAGACATTGGTGATCATCGCCGGTTACGATGCCTTCCATATAAACAAGGCATAATGGATTATCGTCATAACCAAGCATCACTTTGCACGATTCTTTGGCAAAACCAGAAAATACCCGTTTGAGGAAAGCATTGAAAACCGTTCGTGAGGTTTCGGAAACGAATAGTTTAAAATTGGTGTGTACCAAGGCAAAACGTTTATCTTTCAGCATCTCTGCACCTGTAAAATTAAGTTCACAGATACTGCCCTGCTGATCGAGTGTAAAATAGCCCATCGGGGCAAAATCGTACAACATCGTATATTTTTTCAGCGCTGCCTCTGCTGCTTCATTTGCCTGGCGCAACTCTTCATTTTGCATTTCCAGCTCGATCTGATGCACCTGGAGTTCGTGCAGAAGTTTTTTTACATCAGATTCCAAAGCCAGTTTGTCGGCTTTTTGCTGGTTTTTTCTGAGCTGTTCTTCAGCTTTCAAACGCAGTGCCTGGGATTCTGTCAGGTTCTGTTCATTGTATTTCATGACTTTGTTTTTTACGGTAGATTAGGATCATTCCGGGCGGCAAGTTCACATTGTTTTTAGAATTTTAGCCGACCATTCAACAACCATTGGTTTCATCAGAAATTAAAGATATCTTTTCATGTTAATCAGTTTATATATTTCGAACCAGACAATGGTTGTTAAGCCCGCACCTATGCAAATGCCGATATTTATCAGGGCAGGCTTTTGGAACTGGAACAGCTCAAGAAAGAATGGAATATTCAGGATAAGGGCCAGAAAGAAAATCGCCCCGCCTACCACATATAATACGGCTTTATTGGGCGTTGCAATGATCTTGAAAATGTTATCGGTCCAGGATCGGTTTGTGAGGATCACTGCGATATTGGAAACGATCAACGTGATAAAGGCCATCGCCCTCACCTCTTTGGCCTCATATCCATGGTTCAGGGCCAGCAGGTATACAGCCAGGGTTATGATGAGAATCCCAAGTCCCTGCAGGCAACTGAACAATATTTTTTTAATGCCGAAGAATGGTTCGTTAATTCCCTTGGGTCGCCGGCTCATCACGTTCTTTTCTTCTTTTTCGGCTTCAAAAATAATGGAACAGGCCGGGTCGATGATCAATTCGAGGAAAACAATATGTACCGGCCATAAAATGATCGGGAAATTGCCCAGTAAAATCGGAATCAACGATAATCCGGCAATGGGTACATGGATCGCAAATGTATAACCGAAAGCTTTTTGCAGGTTATCGAAAATACGCCGGCCCATTTTGATGGCCCCGACGATGGATAAAAAATTGTCGTCCATCAGTACCAGTGAAGATGCCTCCCTTGCCACATCGGTCCCTTTCTTTCCCATGGCGATTCCGATATTGGCCGATTTCAATGCCGGGGCATCGTTTACCCCATCGCCCGTCATGGCAACAATTTCTTTGTTTTTCTTCAGGGCATTTACGATTTTCAATTTCTGTTCAGGAACAACCCTTGCAAAAACATTGACATCCTGGATTTTTTTGCACAATTCATCCTCCGTCATGGCCTGTAATTCCTGACCTGTGATGCAGCTTTCGGGATGTTCAAGCCCGATTTCCAGTGCAATATGTTTGGCTGTCACCGGGTAGTCCCCGGTAATCATGATCACCCTGATGCCGGCTTTATAACATTCAGCTACGGATTGTTTAACGTTTTTGCGGATGGGGTCAGACAGTCCGATCAGCCCGATAAATTCAAAAATGAAATCGTGTTGAATTTCCGGCAGATCTTGTGTTTTAATTGTGGCTTTGGCCACTCCCAGCACTCTTAACCCGTCGGCAGCTAATTCTTCAACGGCCAGCAATAAACGCTTTTTGTTTTCCTTATCTAAATGACAAAGATCAAAAATGGCCTCGGGAGCTCCTTTGGTTGCAATAATATTAACATTTGTACCTTTAGAGCTAAAAGCGCGCGACATGGCCAGAAGCTCTTTTGAAAGAGGGTACTCTTTGATCATTTCCCAATTCTTGTGTATATGTTCAGTCCCTTTCAGGTAAAGCTCACCCATTCCGGTGATGGCCTTTTCCATGGGATCGAAAGGGTTTGTTTGACTCGAGAGAATGCCATATTCAATAATTTCATGAAATTCAGGATGAAAGGCACTTCCCTTTAGAACAGTCAGAAAATCTTTTCCGTTAAAGAGCCGGGTAACCGTCATCTTATTTTCGGTGAGCGTACCTGTTTTATCGGTGCATAGCACTGTTGCCGAGCCCAGTGTTTCGATGGCCGAGGGTTTACGGGTAAGGACCTTCTTTTTTGACATTCGCCATGCGCCGAGGGCCATAAACACGGTGAGGATAACCGGAAATTCTTCCGGTAACACGGCCATGGCCAAAGTAATTCCGGCAAGGAAGCCATTCAGCAGGTTTCCACGGGTAAGGGTGTAACCAACTACAACCAACAGGCATAGAACAGCTGCAATGATCGTGAGTTTTTTAACCAGAGATCCCATCTCCTGTTTTAGTCTGGTGGGCTCTTCTTTTACCCCCTCCAGTGCTTTGCCGATTTTCCCGATTTCGGTATTTATGCCAATGCTCGTTACCCTGGCAATTCCGTTTCCCTGCACAATCATGGTTCCGGAATAAACGAAGGGTAAATCATCTCCTCCTGGCTGACTGATTTTTTCTACTCCGTCCCAGTCGTTTTTTCTGACCGGAACAGGTTCACCGGTGAGCAAGGATTCATCAGCAAGTAAATTGATTGATTCCAGCACGGTAGCATCTGCCGGAACGCGGTCGCCCTCCTGCAGCACAATGATATCATCGGTTACCACTTCCATCCCGGCGATCCTTGTTTCCACACCGTCCCTGATAACCAAAGCCCTTGGACTGGCCATATCTTTAAGGGCGCTGAGGGCTTTTTCGGTCTTCTTTTCCTGGAAGAATTCGATTCCCATGATCACGAATACGAAACCGAGCAACATTAACCCCGATTCCAGGTCGCCCATCACCATATACAATGAACCACAGGCGACCAAAAGAATAAACATGGGTTCTGTGATAACTCCCAATGCGATGGATAAATAGTTTCGGGGTTTTGAGGAAGGAAGGTTGTTAAACCCTTCCATACGTAGCTTTTCCTGTGCCTGAAGGGAGGTTAATCCTTTGACCATGGCAGTTACATCCTTTCCATATACCAATTCAACTCTTTTTCCAATTTTTTGTGATGAAAAATGGTGGTGATGATTTTTTGCAGACGTATAAATGCCGTTTCGCTTTTCACTACATAATCAACGGCCCGGTGATGTAGGCACTCCACAGCCACATCAATTTTATCCTGGGAAGATAGCATAACCACGGGAATATCGGGATTATAAGCTTTTATTTTGTCGAGGGTTTCTATTCCGTTCATGGCATTTTTATCAATCCCATCGAGAAAATAGTCCAGAATAACCACATCCGGGCCGCTTGCTATACCTGCCATGCAAAGTTCGCCGGTTGCAAATGTTTCGATGTCGAAATCAGCATGCTCAAGGAATTCAATTTCCAATGATTTTAAAAACAAAGCATCGTCATCTACCAGAAAAAGTTTTATTTTTTTTTCGATTTTCATGGATTGGCATTCTTAATACGATTCAACTCTTCTTGTAACTCTTTGCAAGCCTGTGTGCAAACATTGCCGATTTTCAAAACCATTTCAGATATTTCATCAGTTTGTATTTGCGTGTTTGCAAATTCCTGGACTTTTTTTGCCATGTTTTCAAAATCCATACTGATACCCATTATGGAGAAAGAGGGAATAATTTTATGCACCGCCGCACGCAATGAATGCCAATCCTTATTTTGAAAACCCTTGTTCATGGCATTGATCAGGGTTGGGGTTTGTTCCAGATAAAGTGAAATCATCTCTGTCATCAATTTAGGATTTGACTTTGTGCGATGAATCAAATAATCGAGGTCGATGCACCTTATTTTTTTTATTTCCTTATCATCAATACTTTTTCCCTCATTGCTTTTTGTGTTGAATGGTTTTTTTACCAACCCGACTATTTTACTGTACAACAATCTTTCGTCAACAGGTTTGGCGATGTAATCATTCATGCCAACACCCTTGCACTTTGCCAGATCAACGGTTGTTACATCTGCGGTCAAGGCGATGATTGGTATGTCGAACTTCATTTGGTTGCGTATGTATTCTGTGGCTTCAAACCCGTTCATTTCGGGCATTTGCAGGTCCATCAATATGATATCAAATGATTTGGTCTTTAGTTTTTCAATGGCTATTTTCCCATTTGCCGCGATATTGCATTCAAATCCGAAGTCATCCAGCAGTGTTTTCATCAGTAATTGATTGAGCGGGATGTCTTCAGCCACCAGTACTTTGATATTTTTTATTTCGGTCTCCAGCTCCTCTGTTTCTATTTCTGATTCAGCTTCGGCAGTTGTTTTCATAAAACTTAATATGAAACTAAAGGTAGATCCCTCATCAATTTTACTTGATACATGAATAGAGCCACCTTGCGGTTCAACAAGTTGTTTCACAATAGCCAATCCCAGGCCGGTTCCTCCATAAAGCCGGGAGGTGCCACTGGAAGCCTGCTGAAAATTTTCGAAAATACGGTTTAATTTAGTTTCAGGTATCCCGATTCCGGTATCTGAAACAGCAAATTCGATGGTCACTTTCTCTTCATCTTCGCTTAATAAATGAACGCTCACGGTAATTTTGCCTTTTGTTGTGAACTTCACGGCATTACTCACCAGGTTTAAAATGATCTGGTGCAAACGTACCGGGTCGCCAACCAGTACCGAAGGTATTTTGTTGTCGTAATCGATAACCAGTTCTAAATTTTTCTCCTGTATCTTAGCTTCAAAAAGATGGAGCATGGCCGAGATGGAGAGTGCCAGGGTAAACGGTGTTTGTTCAAAAACCATTTTACCGGCATCGACCTTGGCCAGATCTAAAATGTCGTTGATCAGGACGATGAGTGCGTCGCCACTCATTTTTATAGCTGTGAGATATTCCTTTTGTTTTGCTGTCAGATCTGTTTTGAGCAGCACTTTTGTAAAACCGATGATGGCGTTCATCGGGGTGCGGATTTCATGGCTCATGTTCGACAGAAACTGCTGTTTTGCCCTCACCGCATTTTCTGCTGTCCGGGTTGAACTTTCGGCTTTGATTTTTGCCTCTTCTGCAATGGCAGTTGCCAGTTCGGCAAAAACGATGGCCTCAGTCAATTCTGTTGCGATTCTTTTCTGGTCGGTAGTATCCCGCGCTACCACAACAACGCCAAGTACGTTTCCCTGTTCATCTTTATACACTGAACCATTTAGCAGCACATCAGTGAGTTTGTGATCTTTGATGGTTAACGGATAATCTGCCACGAAGCCTTTTGCAAAAACTTCCCGGTACACCTTGCGTGCTTTTAGTGGTTCGGTAAAATAATCGAAGAAGTCGGTGCCGGTGAGCTTGTCGCGTGGAATACCTGTTATTTTTACCGATGCATTGTTCATATCGGTTATTTTCCCTGTCGGGCTGATGGTAAACAACGGATCGCGGCTCGCCTCGATGAGGCTGCGGGCATAGTTGGCAATCCGCAATTCTGCAGCCCGTTTTTCCTTTTCATCATTTTGAAAAGCAAGCTCTTTGTTTGCAATAATTAGTTCATCTGCCCGCTTACCCTTCTCATT
The DNA here is from genome assembly GCA_903875045.1 of uncultured Bacteroidales bacterium. Classification (GTDB taxonomy): domain Bacteria; phylum Bacteroidota; class Bacteroidia; order Bacteroidales; family FEN-979; genus CAIVAT01. Next base: position 65 of record CAIQUS010000223.1, on the reverse strand, counting down.
ATTTTGAAAGGCCAGTTCTTTGTTCGCAATGATTAATTCATCTGCCCGCTTACCCTTCTCATTAT
>CAIQUS010000222.1 GCA_903875045.1 uncultured Bacteroidales bacterium | reverse complement strand
GAGTCTTTTGCAATCCTGCGATCGATTATTGACACTGCGATTAAAAATAATCTGAATCCTTTGCATTCTCTCTCCCAAATTAATGCCCTACATTTGTAGGGGGTGAATAGTTACAATGTTTTTAATTCTTCTTTAACGTCGGTTTTCAGTCATACCAGTAATGGAAAAAGTTTTATAAATGTTAATACTCCTTCTCTTAGTGCTGGGAATTATTTTGTTGTTTTATCTGGTTATCCAAATAGTACATCAATGAATTATCCTTATGCTTTTAAATTAACATACTCACCCGCAGTAGTTGCATATTGTAGTGGAATAACTACACTTCATACACCAACAGGCACAATCACAGATGGAAGTGGAAACAATGATTATAATAACAATTCTGATTGCAGATGGAAAATTCAACCGAGTGGGGCTAACAATATTACTCTAAATTTTACATCGTTTGATATCATTGATCCTTATGATACTGTATATGTTTATGATGGAGGAACCACTGCATCACCTTTATTGGCAGCCTCTACTGGCAATACAGTTCCAGATCCAATAACCTCAACAGGGGGAATTATGTTGGTTAGGTTTTCAACAGATGCAAGCAATACTGCCCCTGGCTGGACTGCAAATTATACTTCAACCGTCGTTCCAACTAATTGTTCTGGAACAACAACAATGTTATCAGCGGCCACAGGAACTTTCTCAGATGCCAGTGGGTCTGGGAATTATTCAAACAACACTAATTGTTCCTGGTTAATTTCACCCCCGGGGGCATTTGAAATAACCCTCAATTTTTCATCATTTCATACCGAGCCCATTAATGATATCGTCAACGTTTATGATGGGAATGATAATCAGGCACCTTTATTAGGTTCATTTTCTGGTACGACAATACCTCCCACTTTGACATCTTCAGGAGGGGCAATGTTCATTGAGTTTATTTCCAATGGCACCATTACAGATGAAGGTTGGGTGGCATCCTATACTTCTCTCATTCCATCCAGTATTAATGGCATCGTAAAATATGAATACTGGTTCGATAATAATTTTGCTTCAAGAATTGGTATATCTGTTTCCGCACAAAGCATATATCATCTTAACACCTCTATTCCATCGGCAGGATTAAGTATAGGTTTGCATTCCTTGCATATCAGATTTATTGACAACCATGGTCAATGGAGTTCCATCGTAAGCCAATTCTTCTATAAACAGCCACCCTTACCCACTGGGGGCGGTCAGATTATTGCCTATGAATACTGGTTTGACAATGATTATTCCTCCAAAGTTTCACAGACAGTTGCACCAACGGCAATTCATCAGTTGATATCAGGATTGCCTGCAAATAGCTTATCACAGGGTTTGCACTCGTTCCATTTACGATATAAGGATAATACAGGAAAATGGAGTTCTGTCGTAAGCCAGTTCTTTTATAAACAGCCAATATCCACTTCTGGCGACAGAAATATCACAGGTTATGAGTATTGGTTTGATAATGGTTTTGGCGCAAAAGTCTCACAAACTGTGTCGCCTCAACAAACATATATCTTAAATACAGCACTCAGCGCAGAGTCACTTTCTTTAGGGCTTCATAATTTTCACATCAGGTATAAGGATGATGCCGGCCAATGGAGTTCTGTTGTCAGTAGTGTCATCTTTAAAATCGGAGTATCAACCTCTCCTGCAAATCTGATCTCCGGATACAGGTATTGGTTCGACATGGCCAGTTCATCCATGGTAAACCAGACCTTGCCAACCCCAGTAAATCCTTACCAATTGGTTCAAAATGTTTATGTTGGGAATTTACCTCTTGGCGACCACTCGATACACTTCCAATTTAGGGATATTGCAGGACAATGGAGCAGTGTAATCAGTGCGGATTTCACTTTTGCAGGACCACTTGAAAAAACAACCATCACATCACAAACGATTTCAAATGGCCAGGCTAACTGTTATGACGCCCTCCAGACGATCACTGTTGCAGGCAACGGAGCCACATTTATTATTCAGACCGGCGGTAGTTCAAATATGATTGCAGGGCAGAATATCATATATTTTCCGAATACAACAGTTGAGACCGGCGGTTATATGCATGGAATAATTTCCCCTTCTGGCCCTTTCTGCTTGACTCCATCATTACCCACATCACTTAAAGTGACTGAAGATTTGCAACCCGTATTGGTGTCAGAAAAATCGACGATTAAAGTTTATCCTAATCCAACTACTGGAAATTTCACTGTTGAATTAAGGGGAGATATACCAGCAGGCAATGTGACTATCAATGTCTTTGGGTTGAGGGGTGAACAAGTGTTAACAAGTGAGTTTAATGGTGAACGTAAACATGAATTTACTTTGTCAACCAGACCTGTGGGGGTTTATTTTATCCGTGTTATCACCGAGGGGAAATCAGAAACAGTGAAAATCATTAAGAATTAACCCTAGGTAACGTTTGTTTATCTTCCCAGGTAGGTATGAATACTAACGTAAGTCAGCACGACCTATCTACCATGGTTGGTGTAAAGTCCTCAATAGCCTAAAATTAAAACCTGCGGATGCATCTTACTGGATAAATGACTTTCGCTTTCCCTGTGGTTTTCATTGCACTCTTTCCGCCAGGCTTGATTTTCATACACCAAAATCTGTACTTATTGTATTCCGTTGAACTGCAATAAGTGCCCATGACAAATCCTCCAATTGACTGCTGTTCATCGGATGCCTGTTTCAACTCATTTATTGAAGGGAGGTACCAATCTGAGTATCCATCCCATGACCATTCGTCACATTCGACAGCAGCACAAGGGGATTTCTGGAAAGCGTCCCAATCGGGGTGTAATTTTCTAATTTCAGCTTTTACTGTATTTACATAATCAACAATGATAGAGGAGTTTACATCTCCTTCGTTCATGTATTTCGCCCCAGTGATTTCTAAAAAACCCCAACCAGCAATATTCGGTAAATCTCTTTGAGCGGCAATCAATCCATGTTTGCCAGACGCATCGATATAAAAGATCACACCTCCTCCGTATTTAAATCCAATTTTCAATGAATCGGATACTCGATGCTGAGATTGTGAAAAAATACTAATAGGAAAAAGCAACAAAGTAATCATCAAGTATTTCATGTGCTATTGATAACGTAAGTTGTTAATTTCGATTTACCCTGTTTTTATCACGCCGCCCCAACTGCATACAAATGCTTCTGAAACGACAAAAACGTTGACCTGATCATCTCCACCCCGCCCAAGTGGTTTGTTGCATCAGTAATGGCATGATATTTTAAAAGGAGGAGGCTTGGCAGTTTATCCTGGTCAAGTTGTTCGACTCCGGATTCAATGTATTTGGACAGAACAAAATCCAGAAACTCTTTATGTTTGTCTCCAAGCCCTTGAAAAATAAGTTCCCTGGCTTTATCAACCCGATTAAGCCGTGTAATTTTGGGCCGGGCAAAAGATACATACTCCAGCACATCAAACAAATCACAGTCCTCCGCATCAATCATTCTTTGCATAGCTGATAGTTCTTCCTTGCCAAACCCAACGCTTGCAATTTTTTCAAGAAAGGCCTTGCGGGTGATGGGATCGGACCAGATGGCCCGGAGTTCTTCTTCGTTTTTGAAGAAATCAGGCAGGATACCGTATAAATTTTGCAGGAATTCTTCGGCTGAAATGGGTTTGCCATCCGAGCTCCAGTATGATGTCGAGATCATGTGCTGAATCTCCCGCTCTTTGCCATCGCGTAGTTTGATCTTTATCTTTTTCTTACCTTCAGGAGGTTCCGGCGGTTGTGGATTTGGTTCCCTGGGAGGTTTTGGCTCATTCGATCCTCCAGTGGATTCTTCAGGGGCTATTGGTTCACCATCCCATTCAGGATCTGCAAAGTGATGATATGCATCCACAAAATCATAAATGGTGAAGTATTCTTTACCGTCGAAAAGTCTCGTTCCGCGACCAATGATCTGCTTAAATTCGATCATGTTGTTTATGGGTCGCATGAGGATGATGTTGCGGATATTCCGGGCATCAACCCCGGTGGTGAGTTTCTGCGAGGTGGTGAGGATCGTTGGGATGGTTTTCTCATTATCCTGAAATTCTCTCAGGTACTGCTCCCCCAGCGCACCATCATTGGCGGTGACGCGGACGCAGTAAAATGGTTGGACGGAGGTGGAGACGCCAAGAATGGCGTCTCTATCGAAACCACGGCGCTGGTTCACCAAATCCCTCACAGCTGCCGCATGATCCTGGGTAGCACAGAAAACGATCGCTTTTTCATTCTGATTGATTTCGGCCATGAAAACATTCACTCTTTTGGCTTCCCGTGCTTTGATCTCAATAATCCGGTTGAAATCCGGCTCCTTGTACAATTTGCCTTCTTCCACCATTCCTTCAATCACATCATCATCAGAAGTATAGATGTAATCATCAAGAGTCGTTTTAATCCGTTTTACTTTAAATGGCGTCAGGAAACCATCATTGATGCCTTCTTTCAAAGAATAAATATACACTGGTTCGCCAAAGTAGCGATAGGTATCTGCGTTGTCCCTTCGTTTGGGTGTGGCGGTCAAGCCAAGTTGAACTGCGGGAGCAAAGTATTCCATGATCGAGCGCCAGTTGCTCTCATCATTTGCCCCTCCACGGTGACATTCATCAATGATAATGAAATCGAAAAAGTCTTGCGGATACTCACCAAAATAGGGTGTGTTCTCTGGCCCGCACATAAAGGTCTGGAAGATGGTAAAGAAGATGCTTCCGTTGGTCGGAACACTTCCCTTTTTGCTGATCTCTTTCGGACTGATGCGGACAAGGGCATCTTCGGGGAATGCAGAAAATGCATTGTATGCCTGGTCGGCCAGGATGTTCCGGTCGGCCAGAAACAGGATACGTGGACGGCGTGATCCATCACGTCGCAGGTTCCATCGTGACTGAAAAAGTTTCCAGGCTATCTGAAAGGCGATAAAGGTCTTGCCTGTGCCTGTCGCGAGTGTCAACAGTATCCTCGGTTTCTCTTCGGCAATGGCCGCCATGACATTGTTTACGGCAATCTCCTGATAGAATCGTACATCCTTCGTACCGCCAATGTCCTCAAACGGGATCTGGCTGAATTTATCACGCCAGAGGTTCTGTATTTCAAAAGTCTTGTTCCAGAGTTCATCAGGAGTCGGGAACCTGGCTACCGTTCCTTCCGTACCGGTGGTCATACTTATCTGGTAGATTTCCCTGCCATTGGCAGCAAAGGTGGTTTCCAGATGAAGTTTTTCCGCGTAATTCTTCGCTTGCGCCACGCCTTCACCTACGCCTGATTCGTTGCTCTTGGCTTCAATCGCTGCCAGTTTGCGCCCCTGGTACACCAGGATATAATCTGCGATCAGTGGCTTACCACGGCCTCCACCTGTCTGAATCTTCCCCGCAGTGATATGATACTCCCGCAGGATGCGTGAACCTTCCACCACACCCCAGCCACTCTGCCGTAGCTGCGGATCGATTAGTTCTGCCCGGGTTTCGGATTCGTTCATGATTTATATATAATACCCAATATCAGCTGTTTGTAATATTTTCTATACATCTTCTATAAATTCTTTATACGTTTTCTGACTTGTTTTGATTTATAGAATATCTCATCCACTTCCGCTCACCCTGTGTTGATAGTAACTCTTTAGCAACCATTTCCCGTAATAACCTTTTAACTTTTGATGCACTGATTTCATCACCGATTCTTTTGTGAATATCGCCAAAACTACTTTTAGCATAAGAATTCACATCCTTATAGATTAACTCCTCCAATCGGTGATCTTCGATGTTTTTAAGGTTCGTTTTAGCCTTAAAGTTTATCTTACGAACAAACTCAGGATTTACAGCATATTGAGTGCCTTTGCCTTTGCCTGTTTTTACAATTAATTCAAGGTCGGTGAGGCGCCCAAGCCAGTTTTTTAAACCACTCTCTTCGTTTTGGTTCAGAATCGACGAAATTTCCGAGGCTGAATAGGACTGCTGTTGAGCCAGTAAGCCAAGGGAGATGATCTCTTTTTGCTTCAAATTGTATTCAGAACTGGCTCTTTCCATCAACCGAACAACTTCTTTACTCACAAATTGTTTTTTTACTACCACAGTCACCCTATCTCCGGTTTCCTGCACGACAGGAAGAGGTTTTCCTGTACCTAATAAACGGGCATAAATTAAATCATATCCACTGCCCTCTTTCTCCATTAACCCCAGGTCATAAAGAATTTTACATAAATGTTCGTTTCGTCTGACTGATTGGCTTAAAATGTTTTTAGGGGTAACCCCGAATGGCAACCTCCCAGGGCTGTGAATTTCCAGTCGGTCTGTGAAAATATTGATAAAGATATCGCCACGAGTTGTATATGTTCTATGGGCCAAAGCATTTACAACAAGTTCTCGCACCACTTCAAGTGGAAAGAATGGGATATTTGTTCTGAACATGCCTTCAGAAACTTCCATACTTTCCTGCCAGTCGGGAACCTCATTCAAAACCTTGTCGAGCAATTCTTTAGGGTTTAAAAAATAATCATCCATCAACAGTTTCCATACCTTTTCTTCGTTGCCATCGTAACGAATAACCTGAATTGCGGGCGGATAAAGCAGAGACGCTCTGTTGTTTCGAGTTCCAATCCAAAGAATACCAAGGTTAGTAAGGTAGCCATTTCTTTTCAAAAAATAGTGTTCCATCAGCTCATCGTCTGACATTTCTTTAATGAATTTGCTTACACGCTGCGATGACCTTATGGCGTGAAGGAGATTATTTTTTTTCTTTTCGTCAAATTGTGTTACAAATACTTTTTTGCTGGTTTGCTCTTCCCATACAAACGCGTTTTTATCTGCTGCTAACCGAGCCATTTCATCAGGCGGAACAGGGTGACATTCATCAGACACCCTGGCATAATATCTGCCATCGGTGGTGGAGGCGATTGTTTGTATGTTTCTGAAAACTTGAATACTGATAAATTCTGATTGATTTGTGGCAGTTTCTATTGTAGCTGCTATTGCCACATTGATTGTACGTTGTGCAATATTTTTTTGAATTACATCAGGAACGTTTTTGTCATCTACTAACTGATTGGAAGCCGGAATTGAGGCTCCATTTTCAATCCCGATGAAAATATGCCCGCCCTGACCATTCGCAAAACACACGCAGTCTTTTGCCAACTCGTCCCAGTCTGTATTCTTACCTTTGAGAAATCGTATCGATTTATACTCTGTATTTCGATTTTCGCTCATTAGTTTATTCTTTTTCGGTTTTCAATTCTCCTGCAAATGCCTTTTCCAAAATCGATTTCTTTAATTCATCAAGGTCGGCAAGTTTCTGTATGAAAATAGTTTCGAGTTTTTTGGTTTCGTCAATTACAAGTTCAATATTTGTAACAATATCATGTTGTTCCTTTATTGAAGGTATGGGTATGCGTATTTCTTTAAGAATCTTGGCTGAGGGAACATTTGGGATTGCGGCCCCTTTTGAATACCGAGCTATGATATCCTGAAATGGTTTACTCCTAAGCCAATATTTAAGAAATTGAACTGAAACACCTTTCAACGGCGTCAGTTTTAGTAACGCTTGATTTATAATCCCTGGCGGAATGTTATCTGGAACAATGGCAACTCTACCTAATGTTACCCCTGAACAACTCATAATAAGATCACCTGTTTTAAGTTCAAAACGTTTCATTTCATTGAATTTCGCTTCATCAATAAAGTATCTCAAATTTGTAAAATGATCGTGAATAGCATGTTGTTGTTCATAAACAACATATCCTTCACTTTTAAAAATTGATTTTTTCAAGCTTCCACCAAATGGTCCTCTAACAAAATTACATAATTGACCCCATGTTTTCTTTTCCCATGTGTCCTTTGGATTTGCAAATACATTTTGCAGATACGATTCAAAAACCTCCCGTGCATTAGCCAGGTTCTTTTCAGCATTCTCTTTTGCTTTGGCAATGGCAGCAAAGGCTTCATCCAGGATGGTGACGATGCGTTGCTGTTCTGGGAGTAGAGGGAGTGGAATAACCAACTCAGCCAATTTAGTAGCATTAAATCCTCCTTGTGCACTGCCTGAGGTTCCTTCGGCAATTTTATCCCAATATTGTTTTGACTGAAAAAAATAGAGCAAGAAATCTGCGTTTATGATCTTCTTGGCAACTTGCACTTTAATCAAGTAAGAAGCAAATACTGCTTGTGGAGGGTTTTTTATTAAAAAACTTTTTCCCGTAGTTGCTCCAGTTCTTGCAAAAACAATATCCCCTTCACATAAAGCATATTTTTTAAAATCATTCTCTTCAATCTGGCATGAAGGGACAATGTCCCAATCAACATGATTTTCTTGAATATCAGTTATTCTCAGGAATTTAAAACCATTTTGTTTGAAGGATGCTTTAGCCGTGTAACCGTAACTTATTTTAGAGAAATCCCCAAGCATCTTCATTTCCCACCCCTTCTTCATACCAACCCCCTGTTCCATCTTATAACTTTATTTTCCACTATCAACTGTTTTTCTATCAATTGCCTCAGCGCATCTTTGTCGGGCATGTAAAATTTGTACTTGAATGAACGTTCCAGGGAATCCTCGACCTTCAATAGTTCAAAGAGATGGGTCCAATTCAATTGGCGCGGAACCTCCGCACCAATTGGATAAGCGTCGGAAAGGGTATTCAACAGTTGCTGATACCCTGCCAAGTCTCCCTCTTTCTCTATATTTGTCATAGAAGTTTCAGTATTGTTGATAAAATTTCCGCACTCTCTTCATCCAACGCTTTCATCTCCGCAATGATTTCGCGGGGCTGCCGCAGTGCTACTTCTTCCTTCTTGTTGGGATTCTTAGCGGAAAGGTCATATGTACTGGCATCAATGCAGGTCACATCCACCGACCATGAATTCAGCGAATCCGCCCTGGTCTTCTGCAATGTCACGAATTCGGCCAGATCATTTTCGTTGAGCGGGTTGGTCTTGCCGAGGTTGCGATCCAGATTGAGCTGATAAAACCAAATCTTACGGGTAGGCGCACCCTTTTCAAAGAACAGCACGATCGTTTTAACCCCAGCACCAGTGAACGTCCCACCCGGGAGATCAAGCACGGTATGAAGGTCGCAACTATCGAGCAACAACTTGCGCAGGCTCACTGAAGCATTGTCGGTATTGGAAAGAAATGTATTCTTGATCACCACTCCGGCTCTGCCACCAGCTTTCAGGATTTTAATAAAATGCTGGAGGAACAGGAATGCGGTCTCACCGGTCTTAATCGGGAAGTTCTGCTGCACCTCTGCACGTTCTTTCCCGCCGAAAGGAGGATTTGCCAGTACGATGTTGTAACGATCCCGTTCCTGAATATCGGCAAGGTTCTCAGCCAGGGTATTGGTATGCACAATATTCGGAGCTTCAATCCCATGGAGGATCATGTTCATAATCCCGATGATGTAGGCCAGAGATTTCTTCTCCTTTCCGTAAAATGTTCCCTTTTGAAGAACCTCAATATCTTTGGTGGTAAGGCTTTTGCTCTCTTTCATGTACTCGAACGCCTCAACCAGAAATCCGGCCGAACCCACAGCGCCATCATAAACCTTGTCACCGATGGCTGGTGCCACTATCTTGACAATTGTTTTAATCAGGGGGCGGGGCGTGTAGTATTCTCCACCGTTACGGCCGGCATTGCCCATATTCTGGATCTTGCCTTCGTACAGGTGCGACATTTCATGTTTCTCGGCATGGGAACGGAAGCGCAGTTCATCGATCAGGTTGATTACCTCCCTGAGATTGTAGCCGCTTTGCAGCCGGTTTTTCAACTCGCTGAAAATTTCCCCGATCTTGTATTCAATGGTGTCTGCTTTCTCTGCTTTGAATTTTTTCAGATAAGGGAATAACCTGTGATCAACAAAATCTTTCAGGTCATCGCCCGTTAGTGCCTTGTGATGATCCAGTTTACCATTTTCGTTTTTAGGGGATGCCCAGGCTTCCCACTTGAATTCGGGGCTTATAATCGTTGTATAGGTGTTGCCGGAAAGCTCGGCTGAGGTCTTACGATCATTCTCGAAATCATCCAGGTATTTCAGGAACAGTATCCATGAAGTCTGCTCGACATAATCAAGTTCACTGCCACAACCGGCATCTTTATGAAGGATGTCATCGATATTCTTAAAGGTTTGTTCAAACATTCGTATTGGATTGGAACAGGCTGTATTTACTTTACTGGTCAAATGTACGCAAAAACGATTAATCATGACAAATGTCAACTGGTCTTCATTTAAGTCCTTACCTTTGATTGTCCGGGATTCAAGTACTTTTCCCGGCGATTATTCAATTTATTAGACCAAAGATAAGACCAAAGAAAAAGGAGGAACATGAGGTCATGAAACACCTATTGATCAAAAAGCATCATTATGGAACAGTACCAGCCACCGAAAAAGAAGAAAAAATTATGGAAGGCTTCCGACTACCTTTTCAACGACCCTCAGAAAAAAGAAGAATTCTTTGAAAAAATAACATCAGTCCTTGAACCAGCACGGCTGAAGCACTGCCCGAGAAGGTCCAGACAGGAATATGCAGAACGAACAGTACAGCAAATTATTAATGCCATGTGGGTAAAAGTATTAGAGGAAATGATTTTCAATGCCCGTGTTTTTTATTTCAATAATGGAAAATGTAGCCTCCGGATCGCACGTCTCCCCTTTACGAATAATTCATCAGCATGGCGAATATTTCTTACCCCTTATTATTTCATGCCCTTTGTTTCCTGGAAAGAGGGTGTTCGTACTCACACAACAGTGCGATTTAAACTGAACGACAAGTATAAAAAAATGCTGCTCGATCAGGTTGGTAGAGGTTACAATTACAGATTTGGGAAACCCCGATATAAAAGGGTTGAAAGGCCGGTAATTTATTGGTAACCAAGTGGCCTGCCAAGCAGTAATGACCAAGGTGAAGCAGATTTGAAAATCACCAAGAAGCCCAAAGATTCCTGCGCTCTACTTGAAATATTTGTTATTGGTCATATCATTGTTACTAAGGATGCTTATTATTCCGTCGCAGATGAAGGTTCCTTATGATTTTGAGCCCCGGAAACTGGGGCTTTTTTTATTCTCGTTTCTTCAATTGTGAAAGTTTGATTCAGTCAATTTTTTTTTACAGAATTGTATTTGCTATGGCATTTCAGTTTAATTTTACCCGTAGCAATTAAAAAACATTTTCCTATGAGAAACCTTTACAAATTTATTATCGTGCTGGGATTTTTTTTAACTGTCCCTTCATTTTGCCTTTTCGCTCAAATAGGCATCAATACCGATGGTAGTTCACCTGATAATTCTGCTATGCTGGACGTGAAATCAACCAGCCATGGAGTTTTATTCCCAAGAATGTCCACATCGATGCGGGACCTTATACCATCTCCGGCAATTGGTCTGTTAATATATAATACAACAACCAACAGCTTTAACTACTATGACGGTAGTTTCTGGTATCAATCAGAGTCCACCCTCATATCTGCTACTGTCGGGACATCCAGCCAGGATGGCGGGGTTTCAATTAATGTTTTACCCAATGTTGCTCCTGAAAATTCTGCAATGCTTGATGTAAACAATCCAACCAGGGGTTTGTTGATCCCAAGAACAATGCCAAATTTAATCACCACTCCGGCAACAGGATTAATGATATACAACAGTTCCACAAACAATTTGAACTATTATGATGGTACGCAATGGGTAACCTTATGTGCGATTACAACAGGTACTGCCGGTATTGGCGGGAGCCAAGAATCTTCCGGGGTAGCTATCAATACGACAAACTCTATCCCCCATCAATCATCAATTCTGGATATTTCGTCTGCAAACAAAGGTGTTTTAATTCCACGACTTTCCAATACTCAGCGGAATGCCATACTTCCTGTTACAGGGCTCGTTATTTATAATGCTTCGACTAATACTATTGAATTTTATAATGGAACAGCATGGTACCAAATAACGACAAATATGATTTCCCCCCCAACCTCCGGAACAAACCTGCCATCATTCGGACAGATTGTCTGGAACTGGAATTCGGTAACGGGTGCAACCGGTTACAAATGGAACACTTCAGATGATTACGCTTCAGCGACCGACATGGTCTCAGCTGTCACAAAAACGGAAACCGGACTTACCTGCAACACACCTTATACCCGGTATGCATGGGCTTACAATGCCTGTGGGGTTTCAACTGCAACAATTCTGACTCAATTAATATCAGACTGTTTCTTTATATGTGGGCAATCCTTTGCCGATGCCCGTGATAACAAAACCTATGGCACAGTTCAGATAAGCGATCAATGCTGGATGTCCCAAAATCTGAATATTGGTAAAATAATCAACCCGGCAAAAAATCAAACAGCCAATGATACAATTGAAAAATATTGTTATGATGACAATGAAGCCAATTGCACTATTTATGGTGGTCTTTATCAATGGAATGAGATTATGCTATCGTCCAATTACACCCCCTCCGTTTTGTTAGCTGAAAGTTTTGAAGCGGGCAGTGGAACAACTCCTCCATCAGGTTGGTCAATTGAGCAGGTAACCGGCACATCCCCTGGGATTTCTTTTGAAACCACAACAATAAATCCTACAATTAATGCTGCTTATGTTGGGACAAAGTTTGTCAGATACAACTCATATAGCATCAGCAGCGGTTCCACCCGATTGAAGAGAACCACGGCCATGCCCGCCATTAATAAATCTTCTATCCAGATTGATTTTGCCTGGTATGAAGATCCCGGATATTCATCCGATGTTGATAAAGTTGACGTACAGTGGTCAACGGACGGTACCACCTGGCTTACTGCAGGGACCTTCAACCGATACAATAATTTAGCTGGGTGGAAAGTTGAAAATGTTGCCCTCCCTGTTGGAGCCAGCAATCAGGCTACACTTTATATTGCATTCTTATTTACTTCAGCTTATGGCAATAATTGTTCACTTGACTATGTCAGGGTTACTGGTCAATTGTCTGGAGGGATATGTCCGCAGGGTTGGCATATCCCAGAAGATGGGGAATGGACAGCATTAACGACCTTTCTTGGCAATGAGTCAGTAGCCGGTGGAAAGATGAAAGAAGCAGGTTATACGCATTGGGCTTCCCCGAATATGGAGGCTATCAATTCGAGTGGTTTCACAGCTCTGCCTGGGGGCAGCAGGCTGGTAAGCGGAATATTCGGGAATATGTTTTCCGATGCCAGTTTTTGGTCGTCGACAGAATTATCTTCGAGTTCATGGAATCGGAACTTACAAAGTTCAAATGGGAATGTAACCAAAAGTTCAGAAAGTAAAGAAAATGGTTTTTCTTTGCGCTGTATCCAAAAGACGTTGCCAATGGTCACAACAACCTCAATTGGAAATGTTATTCAAACGAGTGCAACAGGAGGAGGCAGTATTACCTATAATGGTGGTGATCCGGGAATAACAGGAGGCGTATGCTGGAGTACCTCCTTAAATCCCACAACAGCAAATAGCCATACATTTGATGGTAGCGAGCTGGGTATGTTTGTAAGCAAACTTACAGGTCTTGCATCCAATACAACTTATTATTACAGAGCCTATGCGACAAACTGCATAGGCACGAAGTATGGAAATGAGTTATCATTTACAACCCTAATGCCCATTGTACCTGCCGTTACAACAACCGCAGTCACCAACATTTCACAAACCATGGCAAACAGTGGAGGAAATGTTACTTTTGATGGCGGTGAGGTAGTTACAGACCGGGGCGTTTGCTGGAGTACTTCCTCAACTCCAACCGTGGCCAACAGTCATACAACCGAAGGGGGAGGAACAGGTGTGTTTGCAAGCAATATAAGCGGACTTACCCCAGGTACCCAGTATAATGTCAGGGCCTATGCAACCAATAGTATAGGTACAGCTTACGGAAATGGATTAACCTTTACAACGATTAATCCATGCCCCGGAATTCCGACCATCACAATTAACCATGTGGTTACAGGAGGAGTAGCCCCAGTGGACAAAACGATAACGTACGGTACAGCTACCAGCATCCCCGGAGAACCTACCAAGTGCTGGATCACCCAAAACCTTGGCTCCAACCAGCAGGCAACGGCTGTTGACGATGCTACTGAACCTTCTGCAGGTTGGTACTTCCAGTTTAACCGCAAGCAAGGATATCAATACATTAGTTCCAGGTTTCCTGCAAGCACATGGATAAGCAGCATTAACGAAAGTTCAAATTGGATAATTGCCAACGACCCTTGCGCCATAGAACTTGGCACTGGCTGGCGCATCCCAACCAACACCGAATGGACCAACGTAGATGCCAGTGGAAGTTGGACAAACTGGTACGGACCTAATGAGTCTGCTTTAAAACTCCATGCGGCCGGCTGGCTGTCCAGCATCGATGGTGCTCTGTACGGTCGCGGCGTAGTTGGCCTCTACTGGAGTAGTTCACAAATCAATGCCAATTTGGGCTTGTACCTTTACCTCTATGGTAACTTCTGCAACATGACCTCCAACTATAAGGCGTATGGCACCTCCATTCGCTGCATAAGTGAAATATGTCCGAATGCACCAACTTCTGGTGCACATGCCCCTTCAACAACTCATATTATATGGAACTGGAACACAGTTGCCAATGCTACAGGATATAAATGGAGTACGGTTAACGATTACACCAATGCAACAGACATGGGCACTGCAGTATCTAAAATAGAAACCGGGCTTACCTGCAACACTGCTTATACCAGCTATGCCTGGGCTTACAATGCATGTGGGAACTCAACACCGGTCACCTTAAATCAAACAACATCGGTTTGTAGTACACCGGGATTGCCATGCACGGTTACACCCACGATAACTTATGGTGATCAGGTTTATAATACCGTTCAGATTGGAACGCAGTGTTGGTTCAAAGAAAACCTGAACATTGGTGCGAGAATCAATAGCGCTGCCGAACAAACAAATAACGGCACAATTGAGAAATACTGTTATGGCGACCTTGAATCGAATTGCAATATTTACGGTGGCTTGTACCAATGGAACGAGATGATGCGATATGTTACTACCTCAGGTGTGAAAGGGATTTGTCCCACGGGTTGGCATATTCCAACAGATGGAGAATGGTGTACTGCAACTCAATTTTTAGATCCGACCGTGAATTGTGCGGTGGCCTCTGGCTGGAGCGGAACCAATGCCGGTGGAAAGCTGAAATCAACCGGCACCATACAAGCCGGAACGGGGTTATGGAATACACCCAATACCGGGGCAACCAATGAAAGTGGGTTTACAGCCATTCCGGCAGGTGTCCGTTACACCAACGGCACATTCTACGGCATTGGCAACTACGGCTATTTATGGAGTTCTACTGAAAGCAATTCAAGTTATGCCTGGTACAGGACCTTGGGCAGTTACCCCAACAATGTACACAGAGACGACTATTACAAGAGTTACGGGTATTCTGTTCGTTGTTTGCGAGATTTGTAAGATTATTTGAAGTGTGCCTTGAATAGAGGTAATAAAGAATTTCCAAAAATGCTGAATTTTGACATAGAAGGCTTTGAAACAGCACAAGGGTAATAAGTTGAGGAGCGGCGCACGAGCAAAGAGTGTTAGCTGGCTTCAACCGCTTAAAACAAAGAATTGGACTTCCGCAGACGATGTACAGGCATAGTTTGCAAACCACTTTATGCTGTGACAGGCCAAAATCCGTTGCAGTGAATGATATAGGAAAAGGCAAGACATGTATCTTGTCAGGTAAGAATTGAGAAGACTAATGCAGATATTCTCTATAACGGGGGGAAATTCCTATTTCTGATCTCCTTCCTTTGAC
The DNA here is from genome assembly GCA_903875045.1 of uncultured Bacteroidales bacterium. GTDB lineage: Bacteria > Bacteroidota > Bacteroidia > Bacteroidales > FEN-979 > CAIVAT01. Next base: position 721 of record CAIQUS010000222.1, on the reverse strand, counting down.
CAATGGGATATTCTTCATGGTCGGTGATATGCGTTCCACGGTCTTTTTTACAATTACAGGTCTCCTATATGATTTGTCATCCTTTGACCAGTAACACTGCAAGCAAGCCCTTCACGATCCGCACAGCACAGAAGCAATCTTCTTAATGCCATCTCTCCAGAAACCGCATCATGAGTCACCTTTGTGCTTGTGGTATGCATCCGTTCCTGACCACGAAATAAACCGGTACCACCCGGTTCCATTTTATTCCTTTCTAAAAGAATTCTTTGGGTACTCTTTCCGGAAATTCAGATCGTGAAATTTCAACGAATCTCAGAAGATGCCCCCGGCCCTTTCAGTCAAGCCCCCCTTCTGTTTTTGCCCCACCCGGGAGCATGGAATATCTCCCTCCCCGGATACCCCAAAACAACCCCCGGATCATTTGGGAATAAATAAATCAAATTTTTACTCACAAATCTAAATTTTACAATTATCATAGATTTTCACGGTAAAAAATCGGCCGTATATTACGAATAAGCAGCTCCTTCAAAAATAACACTTTTATTTCCGAGCAATTTATATTTCTGCTGATTAAATTTTTGGTAACTATTCACCCCCTGTTTTTTAAATCCAAGGGTTATTAACAATTTTCAGGCTTGTTGTCCTGTTTTTATTCGCCATCTAGACGATATCAACCGTATTTTGTTGATTGATTGTTTGTAAGATAGTTGATTTTATTGAT
>CAIQUS010000221.1 GCA_903875045.1 uncultured Bacteroidales bacterium | reverse complement strand
TAACAGTTACCGGGAAATTGATGATATTGCCTGTACATCCATTTACCACAGGGGTGATGGTATAGGTAACCACCGCAGGTGTCGTGAATGAAGGATTCGTCAGAATCTGTGAGATCGCAGAACCGGAACCTGGCAAAAACCCGCTGGCGCTGCCGCTTGTTAACCCCGGAACCCAGGAAATTAAAGTGCCTGGGATGTTTGAATTTAACGCGATATTGGTACTTGTGCCCGAACAAATCTCCTGGTTGGGAGCGGGAATGGTAGTAAGTGTGGGATTGGGATTAACGGTAATGGTAAAAGTTTGTGGAAGACCATCACAGGTCACAGAACCAATCAGGAGATGTGGTATAACGATGATAGTAGCAATCACAGGGCCTGTACCACTGTTCAGGGCACGAAAAGCAGGTATACTCCCTGTACCACTGGCAGCAAGACCAATGGTTGTATCGTTATTGGTCCAGGTATAAGTAGTTGTTCCAATTGAATTAATAGTGGTGAATGCGATCAGCGAAGAAAAAGAGCTGTCACACAATACCTGATTGGGTGGCTGGTTCACCTGTCCGGCAGGGTTGACTTCCACTATGCTTGATTTTATTTCCCCAAAACAATCCTCTGCTGATTTTTCCTGCACCGTGAGATTAAAATTCCCGAGGGTACTCCAGTTTATAAAAATTTCATGTGTTACCGATGGTTGCTGAATCCCATCGATTCTCCAGATGTATACCGCCCCAACTGATTCATCAACCCAGTAATGTTTCTGAGATCCCAGACACACCGTATCAGGTACGGTCGTCTGACCCATCATCCTGTTGGCGTTCAGCATCGCCATAAGCAGGAGCATCAGCAAAGACAAGACATGTCTTGTCTTTGCTGATTTTCGTGGTTTATTGGTTCTATTTTTCAAGGTCAATGATTTTAAATTGGGCAACATTCAGATTGCCATCCGAGATTGGTTTAGCAACTCAGATGGCGGCCTTACCGGCACACACACATTGCCTTTACGAGGCCAAAAATATGCGCCTCGCTAAGGCAGCATCAAACAACCCATCAGCAGGTTACTTGACTAGTAACCCGGACAGTGGCAGGCAGCATGATGCAGCTGGGATATGTTTTATTATCCTACACCATTATATATATAGCGCATCGGACAGGCAGGTCTCCTTCCCGGAGGTACTTTGCCATTGCAGGACGAAGCCCTGCCTGTTCCTTTGCTGGTTATACAATTCATTGCATTTCTAGTTATGCCAGATTGGCGAAGTGACTGGCAGCGGCTTGACAACCATCGTGATGGTATTCGAAATAGCAGGTTTCGGTGATCCGCAAGTTTCGCTGGAGGTTACAGAACATACAACCAAATCTCCGTTAGCCGGAGTATAGGTATATGTGCTTCCAGTTGCAAGCGGATCAACAGCACCGTTTACACTCCATACGTAGATTGGTGTTAAGCCACCATTCTGCACAGTTGCAGTAAAGGTGACCTGTGCCCCTGCGCAAACCGGGTTAGGATCGGCTACGACGGTTACGGTGACTGGCAGAGTTGTGGTGATGGCCCAGCTTGCAAGCGTCGTCCAATCGGTTCCTGTACAACCTAAACTAGGCGTACATCCATTACGCCGTCCCTGAATTTCAATCAGACTGGTAGCGCCGGCGGTGCTGATAAGCGCACCTGAGGTATATACTACCCATGCACCGCCATCGATCCTGTATTGGAATTCATCGGTACATCCAACTCCGCCACTTCCGGCGGTAAATGTGGCAGACACGTTGGGATATGCACCTTCACAGAAACTTATAACATCAGGTGTTTTGAGTGCTAATGTCGGGCCAACTGGTTGCTCAACAACATTTACTGTCACAGATTGTGTGTTGCCCTGGCATCCGTTGAGTGTTGAAAATACCGAAAGTGTATAGCCGGTTCCCGGAGTTGTCCAGTTTACGGTAATGGTATTGGATGTGCTTGGCGGAGTGAATGTTCCACCACCTGATATGGTCCACGTAAAAGTTGCGCCGGCAATATCGTCAACACTATAAACCTGACTACCCACGCAAACGGTTTGGGTCAGACTTTGATTCTGTGCCATTGTCCCGGCAACACTTGCTAATAGCACTGCGATCAGCAGCATCCTCATAAAATTTACTTTTGTTTTCATAAAAAATAGATTAATTGGTTAATTTTTAAGTATTTATTTTAAGTTTTTAATTTTCAAATGTTCAAATTTTCAATTTCGTCGGAACCTTGTCGTTCGTATCGGGATAGGTTTTGTATTTAGTCGCCAGAGGCCATACTTACATCCGTACCATCGTCGTACAAATGGTGGTGCATTCCCCTGGTTTGTTGTTGGTTTCGAAAGGGCTAAACGAACCCATTGATGATTGATCCATAACAATAATAATTTTAGCCAACGCCCGGTGTGTGGCTGTATCTCCATATTTTGGTTATATTTTTTGTTTATCGTTTTCATAGGGTTATATTTTTATTTTTGTTTGTTATCTTCAATTTGAATATTAATTGTGCCAGATCGGATTTGTTACTGGTGTTGGTTTAACAATTAATGTGACCGTATTTGAAGGAATGTTGTTCGTTCCAAATATATCGGTAACACTTGTGATCGTATAATTTGTTGTTATTGTCGGACTTACCGGCAATAAATATGGACTTGTCATAATTCCGTTAATTGTTACCGGAGTTGTTCCATCTGTATACGTGAAACTCCATGGAGGAGTGCCGTTTAACTGCACCGTTAAATTGGCTGTACTGCCCGAACATAATGGTTGCGGGTCGAGAATTGTCGCCGTTGGAAGCGAATCAAGTACAGTCATTTTGCCAACTTTCAGGTTCATGGTACAGCCTGCTCTTGAAGCTGTTACCTTGAAGAAATAAACACCTGGCGTTACCCACATTACATTTACGGCGGGACCAGTGGCAGGGCCGGTAAAGTACGCGTCACCTGGCGGGCAATTTCCGGGGTCGGTGGCAAAATTGATGCCCGTAATATCTTTGTAAAGCTCCCACACGTAAGTGTCTCCCGGGATGGGCACGACACTTAGATCACTCGCATGACCTGCGTACACACTATTCTGAGCCATGGCGGGCGCCACAGCCATCAGCAACGGTATGAATACCATCAGCAGACGAAGGAATATGTGTTTAGAGCGGCTCAAGCAGCTATTTACTATTTATGATTTACGAATTACGAATTACGAATTACGATTTACGATTTTGCTGATAGCCAGCATTTGTAAATCCAATTATCTTTCCCATTTTCCAATTTCTAATGTCCAATTTCTAATTTCTAATTTCCAATTTCCAATTTCCAATTTCTAATTTCTAATTTCAATTCTCACTCACAACCTTCCACGCCCCATTCATCCCATTGTATATGAGTATTTTATAATTGATAGTATCACTTTTCCACACGGCTTTCCTGCGCTCACCTCACTTGAAATTTCCATGGTTCCATCTCGTGGCATTTTGCCATTTCCGTCAGGAGGTGGTCTGTTAATCCCATCTCGTGGCATTCTGCCTTTTCCGTCGGCTGTGAGTAGGTTAATCCCATCACGGGGAATTCTGTAAATCCCATCGCGTGGCATTTTTGCAATTCCATCGCGCGGCATTCTTTCAATTCCGTCACGTGGCTGCCTTGGGTTCAGATCCCCTGCTTCAAAGCCGGGTCCGTCTTTGTTAAATATTCTTTCCATTAATAGAAAGTTAACTGCCAAATAAATAAATACTTAAATGCCTTTCAGCACCCGCGCTCCCCTCCGGCCGGGCAATACCCGACCGGAAAGAAAGGCTGGTTGAAAAAGCAACAAGCAAGTTTATCCTGTAATTCCTCTATGAATTATGGATTTTTAGGTATAAATGTTCCGGTACCTTCGGTAATCGTTGGACGAGCCTTGATGGTTTGATCAACATTCTTACCAAATGCAACTTCCGGGTTGCAATCAGCATTCGAAATAACATCGTTCAAAGGTGGGGTTCCGGGGATGATTCCGTCTACAGCGATTTTGATCGCATTATCTGCCAGATTTTCAAAGTTGTTATTTGCGATTACAACCTTGACATAGAGTTTGGTAGACCCATCATACGCTGCCGTTGCATTACTGTTTGAGGTATAAACCCCGGCATTAAGTGTCGTTGTATTTGCATAGGCGCCGCCTGGAGCAACATCCCAGGTTACACTGGTAATTGACTGATCAACCTCCAACCCGGATATCTGGAAGGACGGCAACCATGGTCCGGCATAATAAGATGCGGTTACTTCTGCGTACAGTGTATTTTCTCCATAAGTGTATGTAACAGTAGGGGTGGCAGGAGTATTAACCACCGCACCTGTTATATCGGCTGCACAATAAACACCGTCCTTTCCAATTGCCCCTGAAAAACTGTTAATGGCAAGTAAAAACTTATTGATCGGCTTAATCTGCCATACCTTCATGTTCATTGCAGTACACGTCGGGGGGGGTGTTGAATTGTCCTGAGAGTATTTTATAACTAGGTAATAGGGAGTCGATGTCGCATTAATGATTGCCTGCGATGTCCATTCAATGGTTATTGCATTTGCCCCATTTATCGGGGTATTGTATGCACCGGCACCCGTTGCGATGATTTCACCACCTCCGTTGGTAACGACACCTGTTGCACTTAGTAAGTTAGGGTTTGTGGTTACATACCAGGTAAACGGGCCGGTTCCGTCATACCCACTACCAGCAATAGTGGCTGAATAGTTATACGGTACTCCTGGAACTGGTGCTAAAGGTCCTGGAGTACAGTTCTGTGCATTCACTGAGGTGATACCGGCAAACAATGCCAGTAAGAGGACTAATAATAGTTGCTTTTTCATTTTGGTTTAATTTAAAGGTTAATAATAAAATAATAAATAGGTGATTAAGTAATTAATTGATTATGTGTTACGTGTTGCCAGCTTTTCAACATTCTTGGCATTGTTGGCATTGTTAGCATTGTTAGTATTGTTAGTATTGTTAGCATTGTTTACATTGTTTACATTGTTTTCATTCCCTGCTTCATAGGCGTCATTTTTCGTTATACTTATGTTTATTATGGTGATTTAATAATATCGGGCCGTGGTTTAATGGTGATGATGATAGTTTGTGGTAGTGAAACATTTCCATGGCAATCAACGATCCAGTAACTGATGGTATGAACCACATCGCCGAAAGGTGAACCGGGCAACTGGAAACTGCCGGGATATGCCGACGGCTGGCCAACATTATACAATGCCGGAAGTGGTGGGAAAAAGGTAGTACCACCCGAAAATGTGATCCGCCACCGTACTTGAGCGCCGCATAAAAGTGGGCAGTTATCCAGGAAAGTTGAAGGGTCAAGATTTATGCGGGTATCCCCTGTGGTAAAAAGAAAATACTCAGGCCGTTCGGGGGTTATATCCGTGGTTGGCTCATCAAATATGGCTGTTGAAATGTTTTCCACACAAAAAGTTTGTGCTGAAGGGGGAGTAAATGCTGGTATCTGGTCATCTGTTACCGTAATGGTTTGGGGAGCAGAGTAGCTGCCCCCGGCATTCGTAGCTGTCCAGGTAATGGTGGTTACACCGACATTAAAGGTGTAGCTGCCAATGACGTCACCACTGCCCGAACCTGTTGTAACACCTGTCATTGCCCATGTGTAGGAAACAGGCAATGTTCCGGCATTCAGGGTTGGAGAGCCGGGATCGAGATTTGCGGAACACAACCCGTCATCGGCAGGTACAGAAATATCACCGGGTGGGGTTATAACCGGCGGAATGGCACCAACCACAACGGTAAACGAACAACTTGTCGAATTGCCACACGCATCGGTAATAGTGTAAGTAACGATGGTGGTGCCGATGTTGCACGTAGTGGAAACTGGTAAGGAACTTCCACTCCAACCAGTTGCACCTGTCATCGCCCACGCAACGACCATACTTGCCGGAGCAGTACAATTGTCGGTGTAAACAGGTGCCGGCAGGGTGATGGAAGCGTATAGCTCACCCACATCAGCAAGGGTGTCCTGGTTGGCCGGGCAACTCGTAATGACCGGGTGGGTGGTATCCTGTACCAGTATTGTCCTGGAACAGGTGGAAACACATCCGGTACTGTTGGTGATCGTAGTCGAAATTATCAATGAATCATGACAGCTTGCTCCTGCATTCACACTTATGGTTGAGCCGTTGGTGGCTCCGCTGATGCTTCCCAATCCCGAAATGGTCCATGAATAGGTAGCCATGCCTGCCGGTGCTGTAAAAATATGGCCGGTGGAGAGCGCGCACACCTCGCTGGCACCGGTAATCGAACAAGGCAACGGTTTGACCGTGACCACCGTGTCTACCGTTTTTGGTAAACCGCACCCCCATGCTTTGGCGGTAATGGTGGCTGTTCCGGAAAATGCAGCATCCCAGTTCATGATCGCGCTGAAGTTTCCAGAGGCGCTGATGGTACCTGCTGCAACAGGTGACACAGTAAAGGTGATACTGTCGCTGTTTACGGAGGTTGCAGTATATGTCTCGTCTCCGGCATTCTGGCAAACTGTATCGGCACCTGCGGTGAATGCCGGATCTCCCAGAACCAGCGGGTTGGGGACGAGGATACAATCAGTGTAGGTGACATCAAGGCCAATACCATATTCATCAAATACCTGGCACCAGGGAGGAGGTTCAGGATCCGGAAATCTGCGAAAATGGAATGTTGAGGTGCTTCCCAGATAGGTAAATGCAAGATCAATGATTTTTTCACCGTTAAAATTGGCCCCATTGGATGACCCCATTATATCGAGATAAAGAATGTCAGTGGCATACTCGTAATTTGCAAGTACCCCAAAACCATCCATCACGTTGGCCCATCCGGCGTCATTGCCTGAGCCCACAGGCAGAAGTAAGGAACGATCAAATTGAATAGTAAGATTAAAAAGAAAAATATTATTTCCCGTAACATACATGGGTACGAATATGGTGTCACCTATGCAGTACCCGGAGGTGTTGGGTGTCAATGTAACCGTTGCAGCACCCCCTGGTTGCCTGCCCCCGCCACTTTTTTTACCATCCGGGTGTTGCAATCTGATGGTATCAGGATGTACACCTTCAGCCGAAAATACTGCGGAAGTTGGGGTAATTTGCTGTTGAACGGAAGGAGGTAACCGGAGGGCAATACAATAGCCGGGCATGGTTGCCATGGCCAAAATCAGGATACATATTCCGAGCGATATTCGCTTCATAGAATATATTTTCATTACATAAAAAAAATATGTTAGTTCCGAAAACGCTTGTAATCAGCCACTAACATGGGTACTCCTCTATTCTAATAAATAATGTTTGGTTTTTATACGGTTCAATTTCAAAATTTATTTAGAATTTGATTTCGAGGTAAAGATATAATATTTTACGACAAAACGTGCATTAGGTTACAAAAAAAATCATATCCCAACACTGCCCTTTCTTTTCAGCCTGAAAACCATCTGAATAGATCCCAATTTGTCAACCCGGGGGAACCAGGATGATTAAACCTTTGGAGAGGACGGTAGTTGAGTTCACCAGGAAAAGTAGTTTTGATCGAATCTACTCACCTCACCGGGGTGGGCAGATCAAAGCCCGACCTTATAATCCCTCCAATGGAACATTACAAAACAGAAGACAATAAAAAAACCTGAATAGTTGTCTATTCAGGTTTTCGATAATATTTTGTTGACCCACCAGGATTCGAACCTGGGCCGAGAGAACCAAAATCTCTTGTGCTGCCGTTACACCATGGGTCAGTGGGAATTACGATTTACGATTTATGATTTACGATTTTTCAGGCTGCAAAGGTAGAATTTTTTTCTTTCGGCGTTTGTTTTGATGTGAAAAAAAATCATGGCCGTTTTTGCCGGTAAATTTGTACTTTCGCAGCATAATCCCGGATAAATACTTTTCTATGAAGAATTTTCAGAAGCTGAACAACATTTTCGGTTGGGTCACTTTTATCATTGCATCAACAGTTTACCTGCTAACCATCGAGCCAACAGCCAGTTGGTGGGATTGTGGAGAGTATATCGCCACCGCATTCAAACTCCAGGTTGGCCATCCTCCCGGAGCTCCTTTGTTTCAGATGCTTGGCCGCTTTTTCTCCCTTTTCGCATTCGGGGATGTTTCTCATGTCGCCATGATGGTGAATATCATGTCGGCACTGTCCAGCAGTTTCTGCATCCTGTTTCTGTTCTGGAGCATCGTGCTGTTTGCCAAAAAAATTGTGGCCCCCAAAGGTGAAATGACTACTACCGGTCAGATGCTTACCGTTTTTGGCGCCGCTTTCATCGGTTCCATGGCCTATACCTTCAGCGATACATTCTGGTTCTCGGCGGTGGAAGGCGAAGTGTACGCCATGTCTTCCTTTTTTACCGCGATCTCTTTCTGGGCGATCCTGAAATGGGAGGATGTTGCCGATGAAAAACATTCCTATCGCTGGCTGGTACTCATAGCGTTCATGATGGGGCTTGCCATTGGTGTCCATTTGCTGAACCTTCTGGTTATTCCGGCCACTTGCATGGTTTACTATTACAAGAAGTTTAAAAATCCCAACTGGGGAGGGATGTTGGTTACTTTTATCCTGTCGATCCTGATCCTTGCTTTTGTGATGTTCCTCATCATTCCCGGTATGGTTCAGTTATCCGGTAAATTCGAACTGGCCTTTGTGAACGGGTTCGGCATGCCGTTCAATACCGGAACAGTAATCTTCTTCGCCCTGCTCATCGGGTTAATTATCTGGGGCCTCTATTTTACGCGCAAAAAAGGCATGACGTTATTGAATACGATCGTCTTAGCTTTTGCATTCATCCTCATTGGCTATTCATCGTTTATCATGCTGGTTATCCGGGCAAATGCCGATACCCCCATCAATGAAAATGCCCCCAAGGATGCGGTAAGCCTGCTGTCGTACCTGAACCGCGAACAATATGGTGATTTTCCGATTGCCTATGGCCAGTATTACAATGCCCCGATCGTGGATTATGCCGATGGAAATCCTGTATATCAAAAAGATACAACTTCCGGCAAATACATCATCATCGATAACCGTAAAGGCACTGTGCCGGTTTGGGATCCCAAATTCACAACGCTTTTTCCACGAATGTGGAGCAATCAGCGCCGTGGTTCGGCCGACTTTTATAAAAAATGGGGTGGGGAAGGTATTCCGGTCGAAGTAACATCACAGGATGGAAAACCAGAAACACTTAACCGCCCGACTTTCGGTGAGAACCTGAAATATTTTTTCAGCTATCAGATCGGCCACATGTACATCCGGTATTTTATGTGGAATTTTGCCGGACGTCAGAATGATGTTCAGGGATATGGCAGCCTGGAAGATGGAAACTGGATCAGCGGAATCCCTTTTCTTGACAAAGCCAGGCTTGGAAACGACCAGACCAACATGCCCGACAGCAAGAAAAACCGTGCCGCCAATAAATATTACATGTTGCCATTGTTTCTGGGGCTTATCGGATTCTTTTTCCATGCAGGCAAAGATTACAAAGGGACCATGATCATTTCGCTCTTGTTTATCATGACGGGTCTGGCCATCCTGGTTTACCTGAACCAGCAGCCTTATGAACCCCGTGAAAGGGATTATGCGTACGCAGCTTCATTTTATGCGTTTTCAATATGGATCGGACTGGGCATCATTCCATTGATCAACTTCCTGAAAAGGAAGATGTCTGAAAATCTGGCCATTGCCATCGTTTTTGGTATTTGTCTTTTGCTGGTACCCGGGATCATGGCCAAAGAAAACTGGGACGATCATGACCGTTCGGGAAAATATGCCTGCCGCGATTTTGCAGCAAATTACCTCAAATCATGCGGACCACAGGGCATTTTATTTACCAATGGAGACAACGACACTTTCCCTCTGTGGTACGATCAGGAAGTTGAAGGCATTGGCACCGATGTTCGTGTGGTGAACCTGATGCTGGCTTCAGGCCCCTGGTATATCAACCAATTGTATAAAAAAGCCTATAACTCCGATCCTATTCCGCTGTCACTGTCGCAGGAGCAATACCGGCAGGGCACAAACGACATTCTTCCGTTTTATGATATTGGTCTCAGGGGCTATGTCGAATTGAAAGATATGATCGACTTTATTAAAAGCGACGATCCGCAATCATTCCTTACCCTGCAGAATGGCGATAAAATGAAGTTCTTCCCCTCAAAAAAGGTGAAAATTACCGTCGATTCTGCTGCTTGTGTCAGGTACGGAATTGTTCCAAAGCACCTTCGTGGTAAAATGGTTGATTCCATCTACTGGACCATCAAATCGAACCAGCTTTACAAGAACGACCTCATGTTGCTCGACCTGCTAGCTTCAAACAAATGGAAGCGACCGTTGTACTTTGCAGCCCCGTCGAGTGTAAGCCACTGTGTGGCCATCGATTCTTTCTGCCTTGTACAGGGCTGGGTGTATAAGTTCATGCCCGTCAAAGCCGACCCCAATGATTATATCCAGGGAATGGGGGGCGTGGATGCGCTTAGTTCGTACGATATTTTCAAGAACAATTGTGCCTGGGGAAACCTGAATGATCCGCATGTATATGTCGACCCCGAAAGCCTGAACAATGCCGTCAGACCCAAAACCAATTTAATGCGGGTTGCTCAATCATTACTGGCGCAGGGAAAAAAGAAAGAAGCCATTGAAATGCTCGATATCTATATCAAGTATTTCCCGGATTCGAAAGTGCCTTATGATATGTATATGCTTCCCTTTGCCGAAATTTACTATAAGGCAGGGGCTCCCGACAAAGCAAATAAACTCGTGGAACGGGTAACAGAAATATGTAGTCAGAACCTCGATTATTACTATTCTTTTTCCCCGGCAAACACTCAATATTTTGAACAGGATGTGCAAACAGCCCTGGGCATCATGAAGCGGATGTCGATGGTGGCTTCGGAAAATAAGCAGCCCGAACTCGCAGCGAAAATCGATACGTTGTTCAATCTGAAAATAAAAGCGTTTAAATAATTGCGATTTACGATTTACGATTTACGATTTATGAGAAGCAAAAGCAATCGTAAATCGTAAATCGTAAATCCCCAATCGTAAATCCCCAATCGTAAATCCCCAATCGTAAATCCCAAATCGACCCATGCATACCCTCTCCATCCTCTGGAACCCCAGTCCGGAAATATTTGAAATCGGCGGTTTTGCTGTCAGATGGTATGGACTGTTCTTTGCGCTTTCATTTTTCTTCGGCTACCTGATCATGCAGAAATTCTTTACAAAGGAGAAGGTGCCAATTCAATTGCTGGACGAGCTAACCACGTATATGATTGTTGGAACCATTGTTGGTGCGCGTCTGGGGCATGTGTTTTTTTATGAACCAGCCTGGTACCTTGCCCACCCCATTAAAATCCTCCAGGTATGGGAAGGTGGCCTGGCCAGTCATGGCGCTGGAATCGGGATCATCACTTCCATCCTCATCTTCTCGTATGTACGTAAGAAGCCATTTTTGTGGACGATGGATCGGGTCGTCATTGTGGTTGCACTGGCAGGTTTCCTCATCCGGATGGGTAACCTGATGAACTCAGAAATTTATGGCCTGCCCACATCCCTTCCATGGGGATTTCAGTTTCTCCGGTCAAACACACCGGAAGATGGGATGATACCACGTCATCCTACTCAGATTTATGAAGGTTTATCCTACCTTGCCATATTTTTTCTTTTGTGGTGGTATTACTATAAAAAGGATGGGAAACCAGCGTTGGGCTTTATCTTCGGTCTATTTATGATCCTCGTCTTCGGCATGCGTTTCCTGATAGAATTCATCAAAGAACCTCAGGTTGGCTTTGAACACGGCTTATACCTGAACATGGGGCAGATATTGTCTGTGCCTTTTGTTGTGGCAGGAATTATCTTTGTTTACCTCTCGGCAAAGAGGAAGTAGCAATCCAGCCAATCCTCATTTAATCAAGGTTTTTCTGATCTGCTCTTCCAGATCCTTGTAATTATTCCGGATGACCATCCCCGGGAAATTTTTACACATTTCTAGGGCATAAACCAGGTCAAAGTCCTCTTGATTCATGGAGAAATAGATTTTCTTTTCCATCAGGTAATGAGAGATGTATTCCTGCTCCGTTTGGCCGGGTGTGGGAATGAAAATAGCTCTTTTGCCAAGGGTAACGAGATCCATGATGCTGGAGTACCCCGACCGGCAGATCACCAGGGCCGACCTGCCTATCAATTCACACAAATTCGCTGAATCAAGGTGGGCAAAAACATGGATCCGGTTGTCCAGTACGTATGCTTCATCTGACTCCGGCATGCCACGGACCAATGCAACCTGCATGTTCAGACTGACAAGTTGATGAAGGATTTTTTCCTCCAGAATAGTTCTTTGAGGTTCAGGGCCTGAGAGCATAACCAATAAATCGAAATCAGGCTGAAAAATATCACTATACCGACCACTGATTTTTGAAAAACGGGACAGAATGCCGATATAATTAGCATTTATTGGTAATTTCTGTGGGTGTGACAATGCCCCGGCAAGACCCCGGTGAGGCTCAAAATCGGGAATCCAGCAGGCTTTGTATTGGCGGATAAAACGGTAATTGATCGAATTAAGGATTCCCTGGATAAACTTTAACCCGGCAGGAACCTGGATATTCAATTGATGGGTCATGAAAACCGATGGTATTTTGGCATGCCAGCAGCCAAATCTGTTGTCTGAAATGATAAGCGTTGCCCCCGTTGCTGCCGCAATTTTCTTTAAATCACGATGTTCACGCCAGATGCCAAAAAGAAAAGCAGGTAATAACCGGAACATTTTGAGTGCAATCCCATCGTTTTTGGGGTAATTGATGTTAATACCCGGAAAATCAATGACAAGAATTTCCGGGAACTCTTTTTTGATGAATTCAAGAGGTCGTCCACTGGCTGCCACGACAACTTCAAAACCCAGTTCAATGAGTTTGGAAATTACAGGAACACAGCGGGTTGCATGGCCGATTCCCCAATCCAACGGACATATCAGCGCTTTTCCACCTACCACCATAACATTTTAACTTATTCTGTTCAAATTTATAGTAAAATCCATACGGAGATTGAAAAAAGTTATTCACACTGTATTCACTTTTTTGAACGAACCCGATTAAGCAATAAATGATACCTCACCCAACCCTCCCTTCAGGGAGAACGCTCTCCCCTTCTCCTTGAGGAGAAGGGGCCGGGGGATGAGGTGCTTTCAGTGTACCTCACCCAACCCTCCCTTCAGGGAGAAGGCTCTCCCCTTCTCCTTGAGGAGAAGGGGCCGGGGGATGAGGTGCTTTAAAAACTTCGACCATGCCAAATGACAGCCTGTTGTACCAAATCGCTTTGACCATGATCCCCGGGGTGGGGGATGTACTCGGAAGAAAACTCATCTCTTTATATGGAAGTGCAGAGGCAGTTTTCAGAGAACCGCGGCAACACCTGAAAAAAATGCCAAGGATCGGCGATTTGCTGTCTCATGCTGTTGGCAACAGCGGAATATTGACCCGCGCAGAGAAGGAAGTTTCGTTCATTGAACGATACCGCATCACCCCTCTTTTTTTTCAGGATAAAGGGTATCCTCATCGATTGAAACAATGCGTGGACAGCCCTGTACTGCTATTTTACAAAGGAACAGCCGATTTGAATTCAAACAGGGTCATTGCAATTGTCGGCACCCGGAATGCCACAGAATATGGAAAAAATAGTACCAGGGAAATTGTTTCCGGGCTTATGAATCAGCAAGTGTTGGTTGTGAGTGGCCTTGCTTACGGTATCGATAGCTATGCACATCGTTTTTCACTTGATTGCGGACTGAATACGGTGGGTGTGCTGGCACACGGTCTGGATACTGTTTACCCATGGCTTCACAGGCAGTTGGCTGAGAAGATGCTGTCGCAAGGTGGATTGGTGACAGAATTTTCAAGTAAAACCAAACCCGATCGATCCAATTTCCCGAAAAGGAACAGAATCATTGCAGGCTTATGCGATGCCATTGTTGTTGTAGAGGCAGGCCGGAAAGGGGGAGCACTCATTACCGCCGATATTGCCAATTCATATAACCGCGATGTTTTTGCTGTACCGGGCAGAGTGACCGATCCTTTTTCTGATGGTACCAACTATCTGATCAGGACAAATCGCGCGGCCCTGATACAAAAAGCCGATGACATTGAATACCTCATGGGGTGGAAAGAGGCCGCCGGCATGGCAAAGGCCGTACAGCGTAAAATATTCATCGAAATGACTGTAGAGGAGGATAAAATTGTCTCGCTTCTTCAGGAGAACGGACAACTTGGCATCGACGAAATTTGCATACTGGCGGACTCCCCGATGAGTAAAGTGTCGGCATCTTTGCTCAACCTTGAATTTGAAGGAGTTTTGAAATGTATGCCGGGAAAGGTTTACTCGTTGCTATGATGGATTTTGATGAAATCGGCAGGGTTGTCCCGATTATTTTTATACTTTTACAACCATTTTATAACCTCTTAATCTGCCAATTGGAAGGAATCGTTGTTAAATCGACAGGAAGCTGGATCATTGTTCGGTTGCAGGATGGAACGAGGCTCGAATGTAAGTTGAAGGGGCAGTTTCGAATGCGTGATATTAAACATACCAACCCTGTTGCCATCGGTGACCATGTGCAGGTTGAACACCTGCCGGGCGATAGCCACGGAATGATTACTCAAATCAGTGTCCGCGATAATTATATCATACGCAAAGCTACAAAACTCTCGAAGGTTTCGCATATCATTGCAGCAAATCTCGATCATGCCTATCTGGTGGCAACCATGGCGCAGCCCCGCACCTCAAATGGTTTCATCGACAGGTTTTTGGTTACTGCTGCTGCCTATTATATTCCGGCCAGTATTATTTTTAATAAAATTGATCTGGTAGGCCTTGAATTGATGAAGGTGCTGGATGACCTGTCCAATATCTATGAAAATGCCGGCTATCATTGTTACCGTACTTCGGCGATTTACGGTGATGGAATAGAAGAGATCAGGGCGTTGCTTAAAGGGAAAGTAAGTCTTTTTTCTGGTCATTCGGGAGCAGGGAAGTCGGCACTGATCAAAGCGATAGACCCTGGTCTGAATCCCCGTGTCGGGACATTGTCAGAGGTACATCATAAAGGGATGCATACCACCACTTTTGCTGAAATGTACGAACTTGCCAATCAGGGATTTATTGTTGATACACCAGGCATCAAGGAATTTGGTCTGATCGATTTTGAAAAAACTGAAATTCACAGATGTTTTCCGGAAATGGAATGCCTTTTACCCTTTTGTCAGTATAAAAACTGTTCCCATACCCATGAACCCGGGTGCGCGGTGAAAACAGGTATTGAAAATGGTTCGGTTAGTGTTTTACGTTATAATTCATACCTTAGCATCCTCAATGATAGCTAAACAATTAATCACCAATCATGTTTTTCCGGTAAAACCCTCGGACACGGGTGTTTTCACCCTTGCACAAATGGATGAGGCACACCTCTCTCACCTGCCCATTGTTGAAGGGATTGAGTTTATGGGCATCATATCCGACAAGGAGATATTGGCCATGGATGAACCCGGCGATGCCATCGGGCCATACAGAATCACACCTGCAAGGGCCTTTGTTACAGGGGATCAGCATGTCTACGAAGTTCTTAAATTGTTTTCCTCCATGAATCTGACGATGCTGCCGGTCATCAATGATAAGAACCATTACCTGGGTGCTATCATACTTCCAACGGTGGTAAATTCAATGGCAGAAATAGTAGGGATTCATAATCCTGGTGGTGTAATTGTATTGGAAATCAATGATAAGGATTACAGCCTGACTGAAATTGTACAAATTGTTGAATCGAATGATGCAAAAATTCTTAGTTGTTTCGTCACTTCCTACCCCGATTCAACAAAACTGGAGGTTACCATCAAGGTAAACCGGATGGAAATAGGCCCGTTACTCCAGGCTTTTTTCAGGTTTGACTATGTCGTGAAGGCATCTTGGTCCAAGGAAAATTCCTATAATGAAGGCCTTCAGGACCGTTTTGATGCATTGATGAATTACCTGAGTATTTAACCAATGAGTGGCTTATCTATATGTAAATATCTCACAATTAGATATTTAATATGGATAATGCTTTCTTTTTCTTTTTCTTTTTCCCCAACCTATTCGTTTGGTCAGCTTCAGCCCGAAAGGAAGGAAAATTTGAGTGGTGTTCTGATCATTCATAAAATTACCATTATCGGGAATTCCATTACCCGAAAGAGCATCATTCTCCGTGAGTTAAAATTCAAAGAGCGGGATACCATCCCGTCGGATCAATTTTCGGGGATGCTGATAACAGGCAGGCAGAATGTTTTCAATACCCGGCTCTTCAATTTTGTGACCATCGATACCTCCTTTACCGGTCATCCTCGCATGGCTGATGTGACAATTTCTGTGGTTGAGCGATGGTACATCTGGCCAATTCCATTTTTAGAAATTTCTGACCGGAATTTCAATGTTTGGTGGGAGACCCGCGATTTCAGCAGGCTTACCTATGGTGTTGATTTTACCTTTTTTAATGCGCGGGGGAGAAATGAAACGTTGAAAATTCTGACTCATTTTGGCTATAACCAAAAGTACGGATTTACATACAAAATGCCATATATCAATAAAAAACAAACACTTGGGATTACTTATGGGGCTGCCATCGAACTGAATCGTGAGTTACCCGTTGCAACTGTCAACAATAAACCTGTCTATTTCAGGAGCAATTCGGTCTATTTGAAAAAAATGATTGGCGGGTTTGCCGAATTGAATCTAAGGCCTGATTTTTTTAGCATACATGCGTTTCGTATCTCATATTCCTACTATGATTTCGACTCTGCCATACGTTCCATCCCCGGATATGTTATGTTGCCACAAAATGTTCAGCAGTTTTTCAGTTTCAGTTATCTGTATAAAAATGATCATAGGGATGTACAATACTATCCGCTGAAAGGTTATTATTTTGATGTTGAAATACATCATGCAGTTCCTTATTCAACGGCACACAATACTTTCCTGCAAACAAATCTGCGGATATACCGGCAACTTCGGAGCAGGTGGTACTGTGCTTCGGGGTTCGCCGGAAAATTAAGTTTTGAGAAAAATCAGCCGTACTATCTTCAGCGGGGCTTGGGATTCGGAAGGGACTTTGTCAGGGGTTACGAGTATTATGTGATTGATGGACAGCATTATGCATTATTGAAAAACAATTTGAAATTTGCTGTTCTGCCGCAGCATATCGGAAAAATCGGCTTTATCAAATCCTCAAAATTCAACACCATCCCGGTAGCTTTATATTTGAATGCATTTACAGATATGGGATTTGCCTACCATTACCAGGGAAATGGACCTTCTGAGGAAAAAGCCGGCAATACGCTGGAGAATACTTTTCTGATCGGGTATGGTCTTGGGCTGGACTTCACGACTTACTATGATATTGTAGTACGTTTGGAAGGTGCAATGAACAAGATGTTTCAGCCGGGCGTCTATCTGCATTTTATCGCCCCGATATAACCATGCATTGTTTCCACAATTGAAAATTGACGTACCTTTGCACGCTGATTTGAAAAAAAGCCGGAACATCATGAAAATTGCCCTTTTTGGTAAAAATACAACTGATGTTGTGATTCCGTTTATCCAGGAATTGGTTGATGCATTGTACAATTTGAATGGGGTCATTTTAATTTATCAGCCTTTTTTTGAGAGCATCCGCGATAAAATAATCTTTCGTCGTGAACCATTGGTTTTCAACAGGCAAGCCGAGATAGAACACGAAGCCGATATTTTATTTTCGATTGGCGGGGATGGAACCATTCTGGACTCTGTTGGCCTGGTTGGTGATTCGGGAATCCCGATTACCGGTATCAATCTTGGCAGGTTGGGATTTTTATCCAGCATCTCTAAAGATTGGATCTTGCCTGCCATCCATGCCATTCAAACAGGCCAGTACCAGATTGAAAAGCGAACATTGTTGCGGCTTGATGCCCCTGAGAATTTGTTTGGACCGATCAATTATGCGCTAAATGAACTGACGGTGTATAAGCCGAATGTTATGTCGATCCTGACCATTAAGACTTGGATCAATGGTGAGTTTTTGAATGCATACTGGGCCGACGGGCTTATTGTTGCCACCCCAACAGGATCAACAGCCTATTCGCTAAGTTGTACAGGGCCGATCATCACCCCTGATTCTGAAACTTTTTTAATTACACCCATCGCCAGCCATAACCTGACAGTACGACCGATTATCATCAGGGATGATTGTGAAATAAGAATTCGGGTGGAAGGCAAGAATTCCGAATTTCTCGTCAGTCTTGATTCCCGCTTTGAAAAAGTTGACCATGCTGTTGAATTAATCATACGTAAAGCCGATTTCAAGATCAACCTCCTGAGACTTGTTGATAAAAACTTTTTTCAAACCATTCGCGAAAAGTTAAACTGGGGATTGGATAACAGAAATTAACGAAATATTAACATCCGTGGAGACCTGTGGATCAAATAAAAAGATGATATATCCGTTCATGTTTACTTTAACCGATTAGTATATAAAGCCTAACCCACAGTTGAAGCAATTGAAAGAAACGATTCAAATAGTATTTTCAGATTGTATCCATACCTGTTTCAGGAAGCCTTATTTTCTGGCTGTCGTTTTTTTATTGCCATGGTATTCAGTTAAATCGCAGGACCTGGAGGTTGGTTTAACCGTTGGAGGCACTTACTATCTGGGCGATTTGAATCCGGGTGGGCATTTTCTGAATACCGATATTTCGTATGGCGTTTTGGCAAGGTATACGCTCGATACCAGGTGGGCTGTTAAAATCAGCGGTATGAGGGGGAAAATAAAAGGTGATGCCGCTTCAGGCACATTTCTTCCCGACCGGGGATTATCCTTCACAAACTCAATGACTGATATTTCCGGTGTGGTGGAATTTAATTTCATGCCATATTTTACAGGCAGCCGAGCGAACAGAATATCGCCGTATATTTACGGCGGATTATCCGTGTTCTTTTTTAACCCGGAAAACAATGGAGTTTCTTTACGGTCAGTTGGAACTGAAGGACAGAATATCGGATATAAGGGGCGTAAACCTTATGGTTCTGTAAGTGTTTCAATTCCATTTGGATTAGGGGCCAAAATAAGCATCGCAAACCGATTGGGTTTGCAGGTTTATTGGGAAATGCATAAGACGTTTAATGATTATCTGGATGATGTAAGTACGACTTATTATCTCGATGGTCGGTCAATCGCCCCTGGGGATCAAGCTGGAATTTTGTCGGATCCAACCTTGAATCATGAACCTGGTATGCAACGGGGAAATGCTTCAAATAATGATTGGTATGCTTTTTTTGGTGTCGCGGTTACATATAAATTTGCATTGTTAACTTCAAAAAGATGCCGGGATTTGAATTACTGATTTTCGGAGTTTCCTTATGATAGAAATCAAAGACCAAATTGATAAACTGAAATTGCCGGTTCACGTTGCGGTTATCATGGACGGTAACGGACGGTGGGCTAAAAAACGTGGGTTTATCAGAACCCTCGGGCATGAAAAGGGCGTGGATGCCGTTCGCAATACGGCGGAAGCTGCTGCCGGCCTGGGTATTCAGTACCTCACCCTGTATGCCTTTTCCACTGAGAACTGGAATCGCCCCAAGTATGAAATTGATGCACTGATGCGCATTTTGGTGAATTCTCTCAACAAGGAGATGAAAACACTGATGAAAAACAACATCAAGCTCAAGGCCATTGGCGATTTGAAGAGTTTACCTGCCAAAAGTTATCGCGAATTAATGAAGTCCATCTCAGAAACTTCCAATAATACGGGTTTAACCATGATACTGGCACTCAGTTACAGCTCTCGTTGGGAACTGGTGGAGGCCGCACGTGCGATTGCAAGGAAAGTGGAGTCAAAAGAATTGTCACCCGACCAGATTGACTTGTCAACATTTACTTCATTTCTTACAACTGCCGCCTTTCCTGATCCTGAACTGCTGATCCGTACCAGCGGTGAGTATCGCATCAGTAACTTCCTGCTTTGGCAAATTGCTTATGCTGAATTTTATTTCACCAATACACTATGGCCTGATTTTGGAAAAGATGATTTTTACAAAGCCATTCTCGATTTTCAGGGAAGGGAACGAAGATTTGGGCTTACGAGTGAACAAATCAATGAATTTGAAGGAAAACTACGTAAATAATTCTGAATGATACTTCGCAACCTCCTGATTACACTATTTATATTACTTAATTCCCTGCCTTTAGCTGCCCAGATAAGTCTCGGTGATGGCAATGTCACCGATTATAATAGTCCCAAAGAATATTACATTGGAGGCATCACAGTCAGTGGGGTAAAATATCTCGATGGAAATGTCCTGATCATGCTCTCCGGGTTAACTGTAGGCGATAAAATTAAAGTGCCGGGTGATAAAATATCGCAATCGGTGCGTAAACTCTGGGACCAGGGACTTTTTGAAGATGTCAAAATATCTGTTTCTAAAGTTGTTGATAATCAGATTTTTCTGGACTTTAACCTCACTGAGCGCCCAAGATTGTCTAAATTTCAGTTTAATGGCATTAAAAAGTCTGATGCGGATGATATCCGGCAAAAGGTGCGGTTGGTTAAAGGAGATTATGTAACGGATAACCTGGTTATCAAAACAACGAATATCATTAAGAAGTTTTATAATGACAAGGGTTTTTTAAATACCGAAGTTGACATTGTTTTGAGGAAAGACAGTTCTGCGGCCAATGAAGTGACGATGTATATCAACATCGACAAAAACGAAAAGGTAAAAGTGTTCTGCATCACGATCCATGGAAATAAGAGCATTGGAACTGATGTGATCAAGTCATCCTTTAAAAAGACCAAAGAGAAAAGCGTTTTCAATCCGATGAACGACATGGATAAGGTGATTTATAATTCCGCCAAAGAGGCTGCAACGCTTGACTTTGTCGAAATTGGCAATGTGCTGGGACAGCAGGCGTCCGATAACATCCGTGTTCGAATTTTTAAATCATCAAAATTTATTGATGACGATTATCAGGCCGATAAGCAGTTGCTCATAGGCAAATATAATTCACTGGGATACCGTGATGCCCGTATCGTAAGGGATTCAATATCCAAAAATGCTGATAATACCATTAATATTGATCTTTGGATTGAGGAGGGACCGAAATATTTTATCCGAAGTATTACCTGGGTTGGAAATACCAAATATCCTTCTATATTTCTCGATCGCATCCTGAAATTCAGAAAGGGTGATGTTTATGACCAATCTGCCCTTGAAGAAGCGCTTACCTACAATCCCAGTGGAGCCGACATCAGGTCACTTTACATGGATGACGGATACCTGTTTTTTGATGTCGTCCCGGTGGAAACCAGGGTACAGAACGATTCAATTGATCTTGAAATCCGCATGCATGAAGGGAAACAGGCGCTCGTGAACAAGGTCACCATTAAGGGCAACACCAAAACAAATGATCATGTTGCCTTGAGGGAAGTGCAAACCCGTCCCGGGCAACTTTTCAGCCGCGACCGGCTTATTCGTTCGCAACGGCAATTGTCCCAGTTGAAATATTTCGATGCAGAGAAATTAACCCCCAATGTTAATCCGAACCCGGAGGATGGTACAGTTGATATCGGATACGATGTGACTGAAACCTCGGCCGACCAGATTGAATTGTCCGGAGGCTGGGGTTATGGAAGAATTGTTGGAACCCTTGGATTATCGTTTAACAACTTTTCCCTGAAGAATATTACGAATTTGAAATCCTGGAAACCGATCCCTGCTGGGGATGGACAAAAGTTGAGTCTGAGGTTCCAAACGTATGGCAAGGGATATTTCAGCTATAGTTTCTCATTCACCGAACCCTGGCTGGGGGGGCGCAAACCTTTGGCGCTCAGTTTGTCGTACTTTCATTCAAAATATACCAATGGCCTGGCGGCCAATGATGTAAGTTATGCCTATTTTAAAATCGATGGTATTTCGGTAGGCCTTGGTACGCAGTTGCGCTGGCCTGATGATTATTTTTCTCTGTACCAGAGTTTGAATTATAACAGGTACAATACCTATAATTATGCTTCAATTTTCACTTTTGGTGGGGGAAATGGTGTATATAATGCATTCAGTTACAATATTGCACTCTCGCGGAATTCAGTTGATGCGCCCATTTTTGCAAGAAACGGGTCGGAGTTTACCATCAATCTGGAACTGACGCCTCCCTACTCATTGTTCCGGGGCAACGTCGATTATAAAACGATGCTTCCCAACGAGCGTTATAAATGGGTTGAGTATTATAAAATCAAGTTCAAGGGGGCATGGTATATCAACCTCATCGACAAATTGGTGATGACTCCACGCCTTCAGCTTGGATTTCTCGGGGCGTACAATAAAAGTTTAGGTGAAACTCCCTTCGAGCGGTTTTACCTTGGTGGCGATGGTCTGTCAGGGACCAACAACATGGATGGCCGTGAATTGATCGGCATGCGTGGTTATGCAAATAATTCGCTTACCCCGGGTTATCCGACAACCATTGGAGGAACAGTGTATACCCGTTATACCCTTGAATTGCGCTACCCGATTTCGTTGAACCCCAGCGCCACTATTTTTGGTCTTGGCTTCGTGGAAGCCGGTAACGACTGGTTGCTGTGGAGCAGTTTCAACCCTTTCAATGTATATCGTTCTGTCGGTGTCGGAGTAAGGGTGTTTTTGCCGATGTTTGGCTTGCTTGGCCTTGATTGGGGTTATGGCCTTGATGTCGTTCCGGGTGTGCCGGGAGCCAATGGCGGACAATTCCATTTCTCGATTAATTCGTCGATTGATTAGGGGAAGGTGGGCAAGTGGACGAGTGGACGAGTGGACAAGTGGGCGAGTGGGCAGGTAGAAAAGGATAGAAGATATTTGCTGATTTTGTAACTATTTGATACCATGTTAAAACAATTGATCATTTTAAAATATTGTATATGAAAAAGAGAATTTTTATTTTCACGGTGATGCTTTTTTCAGTGATGATGGTTCATGCACAGAAATTTGCCTATGTCGATACCCAGTATATCCTCGACAACATTCCTGAATTTACAGAAGCTCAGTCTCAACTGGATGAAATTTCTGTCCAATGGCAAAAGGAAATTGAAACCAAGTTTGCCGAGGTTGATAAAATGTACAAAGACTACCAGACACAAGCAGTCCTGCTTCCTGATGACATGAAGAAAAAAAAAGAGCAGGAAATTGTTGATAAGGAAAAGGATGCTAAAAATCTGCAGAGGACCCGTTTTGGAAAAGATGGTGATTTATTTAAAAAGCGCCAGGAACTCGTAAAGCCAATTCAGGAAAAAATTTACAACGCGATCCAGGAAATTTCAAACAGCAACAATTATGCTGTGGTATTTGATAAAGGTGGCAGCCTGACCATGATGTATGCCAATCCAAAATATGATATCAGCGATGAAGTCCTTGATAATATGGGTGCCAACATGAATAACCGGAAAGGGAAGGGCAAAACAGGCAGTACTGCTCCATCCGGAGCGAAATCGGGTGGTTCCGCGGATGGCCCTGCAGGTGGAACTGAATCCCGGGAGCCTAAAAAATAAAAAAAATGTTTACTTTTGCATCACCAAATCGTAGTATAAACCATTTAATTATTGAAAATGAAAAAATTAGCTAAATTCTTTGCAGTTGTTGCATTAATCATTGGTTGTTCGTTCGCATCACAAGCACAAAATCCGGTCAAGATTGGATATATCGATTTCAATACACTTTTGGCTGCAATGCCTGGCATTGATTCGGTAAAAATCAAACTTCAAAACTATCAGAAGATGCTTACAGATCAAATGGATGCCATGAAAGCTGAATTTGAAAGCAAGTATCAGGATTATCAGTCACAGGCCGCCAGCATGTCGGATCTGATCAAGCAAACAAAAGAAAAGGAATTGTCTGATCTCCAGGGACGTATCGACGCTTTTCAGCAAAAAGCCAGTCAGGATCTTCAGTCCAAACAGCAGGAATTGGTTGCTCCTTTTATAGAGAAAGCCAAAGTGGCAATTAAAGAAGTTGCCAAAGAAAACAAATTCACCTTCATCCTGAATGCCATTGAAGATGTGGTTATTTATAAAGATGAAACCGATGATGTCATGTCGCTCGTGAAGAAAAAGCTCGCGATCCAGTAAACCTTCTTTCAAGACAATAAAAAAGCCGGTATTTGTTAATACCGGCTTTTTTATTGTCCCAAATTTTCAAATTTTCAAATCCTTCTCACCAGCTTCCTCCCGCGCCGCCGCCTCCAAAACTGCCACCGCCAAAGCCACCGAAGCCGCCACCGCCGCCTCCGCCAAAGCCACCACTGCCGGAGCTGAAGTTATTCCATGAGCCACTATGTCCACGGCCCATGGAACCCAATAAACCGAGGGCTGCCCAAAATGGTAAACTTTTTCCTACCGACACACTGCGCCCGCCACTGCCTCTGATCAGCATGAAAACGATTCCGATGATAATCAACGGAATCAGCAGGCCATAAGGACTCGATTTCTTTGCTGATCTTTTTTTATACTGTTCGGCGGTATATTCCCCTTTAGCCAGAGAGATCATGGCAGAAGTAGTAGAATCAATGCCTGCATAGTAGTTGCCATTGCGAAAATTAGGAAGCATTTCATTTTCAACGATGCGTTTGGCCAATGCATCTGGGATGACACCTTCAAGACCATAACCTGTTTGTATGCATGCCTCTCCTTTTTCATTCGGGTATTTGGGCTTTACAAGGATCACAGCGCCGTTGTTTTTTCCTTTTTGACCTACACCCCACTGTTCCCCGATTAGTCTTGCAAACTCATTCTTATCATAACCATTCAATGATTTAACAAGGACCACAACGATTTGTGTGGAGGTTGAATCATTGAACATAACGAGTTTTTGTTCTAACCGTTGAATTTCATCGCCACTCAAAACCCCGGTGAAATCATTCACCAGCCTGGGCGGATCCGGCCTGGCTGGAATCTCCTGCCCTGAAGCAGAAGAAACCCCCAATAAAACCGTTATAAACAAAAACGAAAAAAAGCAACCTCTGAAACTTTTCATAATTTTCAACATCCATTAACAAATTATCCCATCACCCCATCACCCCATTATCCCATCATCACATCATCCCATCATCACATTAGCACATTAGCACATTAGCACATTAATCAATCCTTTCCAAACGAAATATCATCCGAAAGCTCATTCACATCATCATGCTTGCGCGGAAAATGCTTTTTCAATTGGTGGCCTGACGAAGTAATTGCTTCAATCAGACCATCTGTGAATCTGTTTTCCCTGAAATGTTCCAACATGTTTGCTTTGATGTCATTCCAGAAGTTGTCAGGGACGATTTTGTGTATTCCACCATCGCCGATTACGGCAAAACGACGGTTTTTTACAGCCAGATATATCAGCACGCCATTCCGCTGTTCCGTTTTATCCATTCCAAGTTGCTTAAAAACAAAGGCGGCACGGTCCATCACATCCCCGGAAACGGTATTCTCAATGTGAATACGAATTTCACCGGATGTATCCAATTCAGCCATCATAATGGCTTGTTTGATATCCTCCTGCTCCTGTTTTGAAAAAAAGTCTTTTGCCGACATACCATTGAGTTTGTAGTTTATTGGTCAGGCAGTTGCCAAAACCATCTGTCAATCGGGTGTTAGAACTGAACCTCTGGTGCTTTTTCAGCGCCAGCCTGTGCCTGGAAATAGGCTTTTTTCTGAAATCCCAGCATGCTGGCAAACATGCTGTTTGGAAATTGGCGAAGGTAGGTGTTGTAATCCTTTGCCGATTCGTTGAATTTCATCCGTTCAACTGTGATACGGTTTTCGGTTCCTTCCAGCTGCGCCTGTAATTCCGAAAAATTTTGGGTAGCTTTCAACTCAGGATACTTTTCAACCACAACCATCAGTCGTCCCAGGGCAGAACTAACTCCATTCTGGGCTTCCTGGAACTTTTGCAGCGAACCTTCATCCAGGTTTTTAGGATTTATCTGAACACTGGTAGCTTTTGCCCGTGCTTCGATAACCGCGGTAAGTGTTTGCTGTTCGAATTTTGCAACTCCCTTCACCGTGTTTACCAGGTTTGGAATCAGATCAAGCCTCCGCTGGTATACATTTTCCACGTTAGCCCAGGCCGTGTTAACACCTTCTTCCTTGGTGACCAAACTATTGTTGATACCGGTTGCCCATCCGATGAGTAATAAGATCAAACCTATTACTACGATTAAAATAATCCAACC
Organism: uncultured Bacteroidales bacterium; assembly: GCA_903875045.1. GTDB lineage: Bacteria > Bacteroidota > Bacteroidia > Bacteroidales > FEN-979 > CAIVAT01. Next base: position 25,720 of record CAIQUS010000221.1, on the reverse strand, counting down.
TTTACTTAATTTCATGATTCAAAGTTTTAGAAATAATTAATATTAAATAACAATTCAAAGCTCAAAATTCGTAATTCGTAATTCGTAAATCGTAAATCGTAATTAATCCCTACGCCATCTGTTCCGTACTCCGCTTGATAAACTCCGCCAGATCCTTGCCTTTCAGCATATTCTGGGCGAGCAGTGCAAGGTCGAACAAATGTTTGATAGTACTTGTTTGTTTGTCAGCGTCAGGCTCAAGCAACAGCCTGCCAATCAGCGGATTATTTGAATTGACAACCATGTTGTAGTTTTCGGGCATTTCTCCCATAAATCCATAACCGCCGCCGCCGCCAAGTGCCGACATATCTTTCATCCGTCGCATAAATTCATTTTGGGTGATGAGGAGGGGTGACTCCTTTTCACTTAAACTTTCAAAAACGATGGAGAATTTTTTACCATCAATCTGCTTTTCAAACATCTCCTTCAACGATTTCTGTTGGTCTTCATTGAGTTTGGAGGGAAGGGCATCCTCTTTTTTTATGAGTTTTTCAACCGTATCGGCATCAACGCGGGTAAACCGGGTTTTTTCCAGTTTTTGCTCCAATGTGTTAATGAAATGGGCTTCGAGAACTCCATCCATCATCAGTACATCGTATCCACGGGCTTTGACCGATTCGATAAAACTGTATTGATCATGCTGGTTGGTTGCATAAATGTAAATGAGTTGTCCGTCTTTGTCCTTTTGGGTTGACTTAACGAGATTTTCATACTCTTCAAATGTGAAATATTTGTTGTCGACATTTTTCAGCAGACAGAATTTTTTAGCCCGGTCGTAGAATTCAGGCTGGGAAATAATTCCATATTCGATGAATACTTTGATATCGTCCCATTTTGCTTCAAATTCCGGACGGGTTTCTTTGAAAAGAGACTCAAGTTTGTCAGCCACTTTTTTGGTGATATGGTTTGAGATCTTTTTCACGTTGGGATCGCTCTGCAGATAGCTGCGTGAAACATTCAATGGAATATCAGGAGAGTCGATCACACCATGAAGCAGGGTCAGAAAGTCTGGAACAATTCCTTCCACTGAATCGGTCACAAAAACCTGGTTACAATACAATTGAATTTTATCTTTCTGAACCTCAAGGTTTCTTTTTACTTTTGGGAAATAGAGAATTCCGGTGAGGTTGAAGGGATAATCCACATTGAGATGTATCCAAAACAAGGGCTCATCAAAGGAGTAGGGGTAAAGTTCCCTGTAAAAGTTTTTATAATCCTCGTCTTTAAGATCAACCGGTTTCTTTTTCCAGATAGGATCGGTGTTGTTGATGATGCGTGGTTTTTCAATCTCAACCTGCTTGTCATTGCCATCTTTGTCTTTCTCCCCTTCAACTTTCTCCCAGGTCTTTTCAGTTCCGAATTGAATCGGCACCGGAAGGAATTTGCAATATTTTTTAAGAATGCCAAGGAGTGTATGCTCTTCCAGATAATCTTTCGAATCATCGGTAATGTGCAGGATCACCTCAGTGCCACGGTCACTTTTATCGCATTCATCCATGGTATAATCAGGACTGCCATCACATTCCCAGTGAACACCTGCAGTTTCGCCCTTCTTCTGATAGGTTTTAGTGAAAATATCAACCTTGTCGGAAACCATGAAACTGGAATAGAATCCCAATCCGAAATGGCCAATGATGGCGTTCATTTCTGATTCTGACTTGGTTTTAAATTTTTTAATGAATTCTTCCGCACTGGAAAAGGCAATCTGGTTGATGTATTTGTCCACTTCAGCCGATGTCATCCCGATACCTTTATCTTTGATGGAGATGGTTTTTTTCTTGGTATCCAGGGTCACTTCAATGGTCAGATCACTGATGTCTCCACTGTATTTTCCAAGCGCAGCAAGCGTTTTAAGCTTTTGTGTGGCATCCACGGCATTGGAAATCAATTCACGCAGGAATATTTCATGCTCCGAATAGAGGAATTTTTTGATTATTGGAAAAATGTTCTCAGTTTGAACGTTAATTTTACCTTTTTGCATAGTGATAATAGTTTTTTGATTGTTGCGAACGTACCTGTCAAAGGTAATGCCACAACAAGGTGTCTGACAAAATGACAATGGAAATTGATGTATGAATATTTTTTAAATTTGAATTTCAGATAATTAAAATTCCTAATTTTACGTCTCTAAAAACCCTCACTTATGAACGCGATTGATTGGAAAAACCTACCCTTTGGCTACTTTAAAACAGATTACAATGTCCGGTGTTATTATAAAGATGGAAAATGGGGTGAGTTGGAGATAACCGACTCAGAAATCATTTCCATGCACATGGCTGCCACCTGCCTGCACTATGGACAAGAGGCATTTGAAGGAATGAAAGCATTTACCGGCAAAGATGGCAAGATCAGGATTTTTCGGTTGGAAGAAAATGCCAAACGAATGATCAAATCGGCCCAGGGTGTCATGATGGCTGAAGTTCCGGTTGAATTGTTTACGGAAGTGGTACTCAAAGCTGTTAAATTGAACCTGAAATATGTTCCGCCTTATGGCGAAGGCGCTTCTCTTTATATCCGGCCGTTGCTGATCGGAACTGGTGCACAGGTTGGGGTAAGCCCCGCCAGGGAATATATGTTTATGGTATTTGTCGGCCCTGTAGGCCCATATTTCAAAGAAGGTTTTAATCCGGTGAAGATGCAGATTGTTCGCGATTTCGACCGTGCTGCACCGCTTGGCACCGGGCATATCAAAGTGGGTGGAAACTATGCTGCCAGTTTGCGTGCAGGGCAACGTGCCCATAAGGATGGATTTGCTTCCTGTATTTTCCTGGATGCCCGCGAGAAAAAATACATCGATGAAGCTGGCCCGGCAAATTTCTTTGGGATTAAAAACAATACTTACATCACACCCGATTCTTCTTCAATTCTACCATCCATTACCAATATGTCGCTGCGTGTTTTGGCGGAAGAGATGGGGATGAAAGTTGAACAACGTCAGGTCCCGGTGGAAGAACTTGCCGATTTTGAAGAGGTTGGCGCTTGTGGGACAGCAGCAGTGATTTCTCCCATCTGTATGATCCATGACCGCGACACGGGCATAGAATACAAGTATTGTAAAAACGGTCAGCCCGGAACCATTTCACAAAAACTGTACAACAAACTTAAAGGAATCCAGGAAGGCGTTGAGCCTGACACCCACGGATGGATTACGATTGTTGAATAGCCGTTAGCATTTCGTTTGGGTAAATCCGAGTATTGCAGCCATCTCTTGTTGCATTTTCAGTGCTTCTTCCCTCGCCTTCATGGCAAAGTCGGGACCGGAGGATGCATAGATGATATTCCGGGAGGAGTTTACAATCAGCCCGCACTGTTTAGTCAGGCCATATTTTGCCACCTCCAGCAGACTGCCACCCTGTGCCCCTACACCTGGAACGAGCAGGAAATGGTCTGGTACGATCTTTCGGATGTCACATAGCATCTCAGCCTGTGTGGCACCCACCACGTACATCATATTCTCATTGTTGCCCCATTGCTGTGACTTCGACAGCACTTGCTCAAAAAGTCTCTGATCTCCGTTCTGAAAGAACTGAAAATCGGCAGCGCCTTTATTGGAAGTCAGCGCCAGAACGATAATCCATTTTCCCGGGTAGGAGAGGAAAGGTTTTACAGAATCTTCGCCCATATAAGGGGCAACCGTCACAGCATCGAATTCCATCCCGGATGATGATGGATCGAACATGGCCCTGGCGTATTGTTGTGAGGTGTTGCCAATGTCGCCTCTTTTGGCATCTGCAATGGAAAATAATTGCCCCGGATAAGTCAGGTTGATATACTGAATGGTCTTTGTCAGACTTTTCCAACCCTGAGCCCCATAGCATTCATAAAATGCAAAATTGGGCTTGTAAGCAATGCACAAATCATGCGTAGAATCTATGATTGCCTTGTTGAACTCAAAGATGGGATCCTCAGTTTCCAGCAGATGTGAAGGGATTTTTGTCAAATCTGTATCCAATCCGATGCAAAGGAACGATTTTTTTGAAAAAATAAGACCAACAAGCAAACTACGATCCATGAAATATAAAATTTAAAAAGAACAAAAAACAAACATCCTCACATCTTCAAATCATCCCATTATCAAATCATCACATCATCACATCATCATATTATCACATCATCACATCATCCCATCATCACAGCATCACATCAATTCGTCCCTGCTTCTTTAAGTCTTTCAGCATTTTCAGCCAGCTGCAGCGCTTCGATCAATGGTTCAACTTCACCATCCAGTACCACCGGCAGATTATAGAGGGTCATATTGATGCGGTGGTCAGTCACCCGGCTTTGCGGGTAATTGTATGTTCGGATCTTTGCAGAACGGTCGCCCGTGGAGACCATGGTTTTGCGTTTTTTAGAGATTTCGTCAAGATATTTCTGGTGTTCCAGTTCGTAAAGCCTGGTACGTAAAACCTTCATCGCTTTTTCGAAATTCTTGATCTGTGACTTTTCATCCTGGCAGGATACCACAATATTTGAAGGAATGTGTGTCAGGCGGATGGCGGAATAGGTTGTGTTGACAGATTGTCCGCCAGGTCCCGAAGAGCAAAAGGTATCCTTTCGCACATCCGATTGTTTTATTTCTACGTCGAACTCATCAGCTTCCGGTAAAACAGCCACGGTGGCTGCAGAGGTGTGTACCCTTCCCTGGGTTTCCGTTTGAGGAACACGTTGAACCCGGTGCACTCCGGACTCATATTTCATCAGTCCGTAAACATTTTCCCCCATGATATTGAAGATGATTTCCTTAAAGCCCCCCATGGTACCTTCTGTAAAATCTACCAGTTCTACTTTCCATCGTTTGGCTTCAGAGAATTTGCAATACATGCGGTAAAGATCACCTGCGAAAATACTGGCTTCATCGCCTCCGGTACCGGCACGGATTTCAATTACGGCATTTTTCCCGTCTTCAGGATCAGCCGGAATGAGCATCATCCTGATTTCTTCCTCAATTTTATCCTTTTCAGCGGTAAGAACATTTAACTCTTCCTTGGCCATGGTGCGGAATTCCTCATCCTTCTCATTGTGGATGATATCTTTGGCATGGTCAATATTCGAAAGGATCGTTTTATACACTTCAAATGCCTCCATGATCGGCTGAAGTTCCTTGTAATCCTTGTTGAGTTTGATATAATTCTTCATATCACTCATCACCGAAGGCTCATTCATCTGTACCTGAATGTCTTCGTAACGTATCTTAATGGCCTCTAATTTATCTAACATGTTTGAATTTGAAATGGGAGTGCAAAGTTAACCATTTATGATGGAAAAATTTGCGATTTACGATTTACGATTTTTGATATACGATTTAGTCATTTGATGCCTTCTTCCGGAAAGGATTGAAAAAACTTCGTTGGCCGGTTAATAGATAAATTCACCGAATGGTGACCGGAGGGTGAGTTTTTTCGATGAGGCAGGTTCACAATGCCCGATAATTTGAGCCTCGATGTTATAGGATAAGGCTGCTTCAATAATCGATCCGGCAATACTTTCAGGAACGTAAAATTCAAGCCGGTGTCCCATGTTGAAAACTTTATACATTTCCTCCCATGAAGTTCCTGATTCAGTTTGAATGAGGCTGAAAAGAGGTGGAACAGGCAACATGTTATCTTTGATAACGTGCATGTTATTAATAAAATGCAGAATTTTTGTTTGTCCTCCTCCACTGCAATGGACCATACCGTGAATATTCTGCCGGTACTTGTCAAAAATATTTCGCACCACAGGTGCATAAGTACGGGTAGGGGACAGGATGAGTTTCCCGATATCGACCCCCGGAACCCCGGAAGGATCGGTCAACTTTTTAGTTCCTGTGTATACCAGCAGGTCGCGGATTCCGCTGTCAAAACTTTCAGGATAGTGGGTTGCATAGTGCTTATGCAGAACATCATGACGTGCCGATGTGAGGCCGTTGCTGCCCATCCCGCCATTGTACTCTTTCTCATAACTGGCTTTTCCCGATGAGGAGAGCCCCACGATTACATCACCAGCCCTTATTTGGCCATTGTCGATTACGTCGCTTCGTTTCATCCGGCAACTGACGGTAGAATCAACAATGATGGTTTTTACCAGGTCGCCCACATCAGCGGTTTCTCCGCCTGTTGACCATATACCCAAACCGTATTTACGCAATTCGGCCAGGAATTCTTCGGTTCCCTGAATAATCTCAGAAATAACTTCTCCGGGTATAAGATTCTTGTTGCGTCCGATGGTGGAAGAGAGTAGAATGTTTTGGGTGGCGCCAACACAGAGCAGATCATCGAGGTTCATCACAATGGCATCCTGTGCGATACCCCGCCAAACAGAAATGTCCCCGGTTTCTTTCCAATACAGGTATGCAAGGGATGATTTTGTTCCGGCACCATCGGCGTGCATGATGTTGCACCAATCTTCATCCCCACCAAAAAAATCAGGAACAATTTTACAGAATGCACCCGGGAATAAGCCTTTGTCAATATGCTTTATGGCAGCATGCACATCCTCCTTTGAGGAGGAAACGCCTCGCAGTTCATATCTGGTATGGCTGATCATTCGAAGATTATCTCGCTCGTTGCATCATCGATGCTGTATTTGCCGAATTTCTTTAACAGTGTGTCGCCGAATTGCAACGATTGAACTTTCTTATTTACCGTAGCTTTGATATCCCTGACACTGTTTTTTCCGATCCTGATTTCCTTCAGTGTAAGAACAGCTTTGTCAGCTACCGTTCCGTCTCCCAGAATTTTAGTCGGATCTCCATCAAAGCTGGTTTTATCGATGATTCCTTCTTTGAGTAATTTCAGGGTTACAACTGGCGAAATAAAGACCTCCTTTTCTTTTGGGTCAAAAATAAAATCAGTGGTGATCCCATTTATGTAGCTCGTAGCTTGCCGTAGCCCCTCCTTGGTCTTTTTAAAAGGAACATTGTTTTCTTCAGGCTTCACGACCATTTCAATTTTGGTGACGGGAATATTTTTGGTGATTTTGGATTTAGGTACATAATCATTTCTGAGGATGGAAAATTCACTTCGCCTGTTAAGTTGAAAAGCTGCCTCTTTAACACTGGCACTGGGTAAAAGATTGATCACGGAATCACTCAGCACCGTGCCGGCCTTGAATGCATAACCTTCTTTGGTCATATCTTTATTCAGCGTTCTGGGCACACGTTCGCCATAGCCTCTTGCAACAAGACGATCGGGATCGATACCCCGTGAAATAAGGTAATCAACCACACTTTGCGCACGTTTTTGTGACAGAATGTCATTCCGTTCATCGCTGTCGCGTGAGTCGGTGTGTGAGGCAAGTTCAATTACAATATTTTCATTGGCATCCAGGGTTTCAATCAAACCTTGCAGAGAATCCCTGTACTGGGGTTTCAGGTCCCATTTGGCCAGATCGTAAAGAATGTCGGGTAAAACAACAGGTTTTTTGGGTATTGGCCGCAAAACAAAGTTGCGAACAAGGTCTTTGCTTCTTTCAATCCCAACGGTTGTTTCCCGGCCTTTTTCATTGAAATAGTCCTTCCGTGTAACCAGAATGTCGTAGGTTGTATTTGCCAATATCTGCATTTTGTTAAATGCGTAATGTCCCTTGTCATCGGTATTATATTCCAGAGCCCTGCCATCCGTGCCAACAATTCTGACTTTGGCCCCTGCGATCGGTTGTAAAGTCCTGTCATCAGTGATATTACCCTCAAGTGTATAATAAACAGGCGGGATGATAAAGGAATAGATGTCATCACGCCCTTTTCCACCCTGTCTGTTGGAGGTAAAAAGCCCTTGTTCCAATTCGTCACCATTGAATACAATGCCAAAATCATCAGCAGGTGAATTGATGGGTGACTTCAAGTTGATAGGTTTGGTCCAGCGGTCGGAAGTCATAGCCCCACCTGCCTGATAGGCACTGGATGTGGCTGCTTCGGCAGTTGCAAGTGTTGCGTTGGCGGGATAACTTTGCCACTGGATACTGGTGGCTCCATCAGCGTTTGCAATGGATGTATTGATCTGTGTATTCTTCCACTGGTAGGTGTTTGCGGTACCGGTTTTTGATCTTGTGGATACAAAAATATCAAGTCCGCCCATTCCCGGCAGTCCATTGGAAGAAAAATACAAAAGGCTGTCGTTGCGAATGAAGGGGAAAAGTTCATCCCCAGCTGTGTTAATCAATGGGCCAAGGTTCACTTTGGTATATTTACCGCCCTTTTTATCCTTTTTAGCCATCCAGATATCTTTACCTCCGAATCCACCCGGAAGGTCGGCGGAAAAAAAGATTGTTTCATCCGACCCGATGCTCGGGTGTCCCATAACAGTTGAAGAATCACCGCCTAACTCGACTTTTTCAGGTTCCGACCAATTTGTACTCCCCTGGCGGCTCGACTTCATGATCGCGCATCCGTTTTTAAGTTTAGGCTCGTTCCAGCAACGGGTGAAATAATAGGATGAAAACCGCTGATTGAATTGTCCGACTCCGTCATTGGCTTTGGAATTGATCATCCCTTCAGCATCAGCCAGAACAGGTTTGCTCCAGTCTCCCTTACGATCTAAGCGTGAAAGAAACAGGTCGGAAAACCCAAGTCCTGTCCAGTTATCAACATTCCTTCCCTTGGCACCATTGCGGTCGGAAGTAAAAATGATGGAAATATATTTTTTATCCGCATAGGCAGCTGCGAAATCATCTTCCTTGGTATTCAGCATTTTCTCCCATTTTACCCCATATTTCGTAGGATTTTCGATCCATTCTTTGGACAGGGTGGAGGTGGCAATTCCAAGGTCAGCATGCGGATCGGCGGGCCCGATCTCCTTGTAAGCTTTATATTGTTTTATTGCTTCGTCGTAATTGCTGTTTGCTTTCAGCATGTCGGCGTACCAAAGCAGCACTTTTGGATTTTCTTTAACGTATTTAGCATTGATAATTAATCTCTTATAAGCCGATTCGGCTTTTTTTGTATTATTCATCATTTTGTAACACTCTGCAATGCGCAATGAAATGCGGTCACGCTCGGCTTTATTGTTTTTGACCTTCGAATAGGCCTTCTGGTATTTCTGCAAAGCCAGTAAAAACATCTGATCAGCGTAAGCTGCATCAGCTGCTTTGGAAAATTTATTCTGTGCAAATGATCCAGGCGCAGAAGCCATGAATATCAGGATCAAAAGAGAGAGAAGGGTATAACGCATGTAAACGCAATTTGGATTGCCTAATTAACGTACAAATATAGATAAAAGTCTGATGAGGGACTAAAAAAAATGGCTGCCCTGAGATAGGGGACAGCCATTTTATCTTTGTATGATCAGAAACTATCTGGCTTTGGATTTTGAAGCAGCCAACTCTTTCTTTTCTCTACGTCTTTTCTGCCACAATAAAATGTCATAAGCGACAGGTGTTGCATTAAACACAGATGAATAGGTTCCGATTACAACCCCGATGATCAAAGCGAATGTGAACCCGCGAAGGACTTCACCACCGAAAATAAAGATGATGATCAGCACGATAAGTGTGACCCCCGATGTGTTGATGGTTCGTCCAAGGGTGCTGTTGATAGCCGTATTGATATTGATACTGAGATCGCGCTTCGGATATAGTGCACGGTATTCGCGGATTCTGTCGAAGATGATAACGGTATCCATGATAGAGTAACCGATGATGGTCAGCAAGGCAGCTATAAATGATTGATCAACCTCCATGCTGAAAGGCAACACCCCATAGAACAGGGAAAATACGCCAATGATGATCAGGGAATCATGCAGCAGCGCCGTAACACCACCAAGTCCGAATTGCCAGTTTTTAAAACGAAGTGCAATATAAATAAAGATGATCACCAGAGAGAACAAAACGGCCATGAATGCTTTCCAGACGAGTGAGTAAGAAATAGTAGGGTCGACACGCTGTGAACTCAGTTCCCCAACGATTTTTCCAGGTGTATTGGCCTTGAATTCTGTCATGGTAAGAGGCGCTTTATAGAAACCCTTCACTCCATCGAAAAGCCTGTTGCTGACGATCGAATCCGATTGTTGTCCACGCTCATTGATCATAAATTTGGTAGTGATCTTCACCTGGTTTTTCGGTCCGAAAGTTTTCACTTCAGGCGATTCACCAAATGTTTTGCGCAGGGATTCGCGCACATCGGTGGTGGAAACATTCTGATCGAAACGAACAATGTAACTGCGTCCTCCGGTGAAATCAAGGCCGGGATCCAATCCGCGAATGGCAAGACTGATCAGCCCGGGAAGGATGATTGCCAGTGAAACAAGATACATTTTCTTTCTCAATCCGATAAAGTCTATCTTGGTGTTCTGGAACAGGTTCATGGTGTATTTGTTCCCCGTTGTGATATGCATATTCCTGTCAAGCATCCACTCAAATACAAGTCTGGCGATAAAGATGGAGGAGAAGAGCGAAAGGAGCAACCCGATAACAAGGGTAGTTGCAAAACCTTGCACAGGACCCGATCCGAAAATATACAATACGATACCAGTTAAAATAGTGGTGACGTGACCGTCGATGATGGCAGATAACGCATGATGGAATCCGTCTTTGACCACAAGGCGCATGCCCTTGCCGGCCCGGATCTCTTCTCGCATTCGCTCATAAATAATAACGTTCGAGTCGACTGCCATCGCAAGGGTGAGCACAATACCGGCGATACCAGGCATTGTAAGCACAGCCCCAATGGATGCTAAAACCCCAAAGAGGAAGAAAACGTTGGCGAACAGGGCGATATCAGCTACCAAACCAGCTCCGCTGTAATAGAGGAACATATAGAGGAGAACTCCGATAAATGCGATGATAAATGAAAGAAGTCCTGCATTGATAGATTCCTGACCAAGCGACGGACCTACAATTTCTTCAGCAACGATACGGGCCGGGGCCGGAAGTTTACCTGCTTTAAGGATGTTGGCAAGGTCAAGTGCTTCTTCTACCGTCATTTCACCGCCAGTGATGGATGACATACCATTGGGAATTTCGCCATTGACATTGGGGTAACTGTAAACATAACCATCAAGAACGATGGCAATTTGTTTGCCGATATTGTCGCCGGTAATTCTTTTCCAGATGCGGGCGCCTTCGCTGTTCATCGACATGGAAACTTCAACGCGTCCGTTCTGGTCATAATCCTGACGGGCAGAAACGATGACATCACCACCGAGTGCAGGTGATCCGTCACGGGAGGTGACTTTGAGTGCTACGAGTTCAAGTACGTCCTTGGACTCGGACCGTGGTTTTACCGTCCAGGCTAATTTCATGTCGCGTGGGAACATGCTTTTTGTTGCCCTGAGCATATAGTTCACCCGGGCGGTATCTTTGATAAATGCGCGTCCCACCATGGCAGTCTGCCCTGCTACATACTGGCCTTCTTTGTTCTGGTAAATAGCCGGGTTCAGGTAAGCAAATAATGGGTTTTTCTTGGCATAATCTTCAAATGTTTCCTTTTGTTTATTCGCTGCCGATGTTTTTGAGGTGTCCTTGTTCAGTTGCTTCAGCAGGGCATTGCCTTTGGAAGTATCAGTTTTGGCTGTATCCCCTTTTTTTGCAGTTTCTGTTTTTGCAGCAATCGTTTGTTTGGATGCAATCGCTTTAGTGGCAGCGGCGGTATCTGATTTGAGTGAACTATCAGCTTTCACTGAATCCTGCCTTGCAGAGAGGATGGCGGTAAGTTTGGTATTGGCTTCGGTAAAGAAAGGTTGTAATGTTGGGAACTGGTATGTTTCCCAAAATTCAAGTTGTGCAGTTCCCTGTAACAGTTTACGCACACGTTCAGGGTCTTTGATCCCCGGAAGTTCGATAAGGATACGGCCGGCTGTCTGGAGTTTCTGAATGTTCGGCTGAACCACACCGAAACGGTCGATTCGGGTGGTAAGGATATTGTATGTGCGGTCGATGGCGGCATTGCTTTCCTCACGGATTACCTTGATCACCTCATCATTCGTAGAGTTGTAGTTTATTTTATCTTTAAGTTCCACCGTATTGAAAATGGCGGCTAATTTGGCATTCGGGTCAAATTCTTTGAATGATTCTGCAAAAAGGTCAACAAAATCGCGTGTACTGGTCTTTTCCTTATCGATGGCCTTTTGAAGTGATTTTAAAAAGGTGGGATCCTGGTTGTAACCGGAAAGTGCGCGGATAACATCCGGTACTGAAACGGCCATAGTAACATTCATACCGCCTTTGAGGTCGAGGCCGAGGTTTATTTCGCGCTCACGAACATCTTTCAATGTGTACTTTTTCAAAAGGATATTAAAAACATCGACGGAAGCCATCGAATCGTTAAAATATTCCAATCTTGATTTCGAAATTGAATCGTAGTAGAACTCTTCTTTAATGGGATTACCTTGTGCCATTTGAGTGGCCATCGTTTTCACCTGTGGGGAGTTGGCGTAATCATCGGATTTGCCTGAATAATAGTAGCTGATGACTGAAAACGATAACTGGAATATACAAACCAATATGAAGGTGATCGCAAAAAATTTAACAACGCCTTTGTGCTCCATGAGTTTTTAATTTAAAATAGATTGTATTTCTTAAGCCTTTTTTTTGAGGGTGCAAAATTATAAAATTCCTTGGAAATAACCAATACAATTAATATTCAGAATTAATTTGCAGTGGAAACAATTGATTTATACGTGTTTTCTTTGGGTATTGGTCTCAAAATAAAGCTTTTTAAGTATTTTTTGACCTCTGTTTTTAAATCCAGGAGTTTCCTCGTGCATTCGCCATTCAATTGAATCAGCGAGTTCTCCTTTTAAATCTGGTTCAATTTGTGAAATCCGGTATAAAAGTTCCATGCAGTAAATTTTAGCTGCAACTGCTTCATTTGGTGAGAGTAACCAATCGAAACAAATGGCAATCATTCCTCCCAGTATGTCGCCTGCCGGCAATGGCGACCGTGCCAGCATGCGGAGCGAGTGCCGTTTCAGTCCGTCATGATTGAATTTATTCAACATCCCAGTAATTTGACCGAGGTGAGTGGTGAGCAATTCAGGATGTATTTCGGTAACTATATCTATCACCCAGGCAGCCCGACGGCTTACAGGCTCTTCGTTTCGGATGAATATTTCAAAAAGTTCCTCGAATAATGCAGGCTTCTGGAAAATCAAATCAGCCACCATGTCGGTGTTCCGTCTCGACATTTCATTCATCAAAAATTCATCCAGTGTTGAAGTTCCATTCATAATATAAATAATTTACAACAACTTGCCCACTCGCCCACCTGTCCACTCGCCCACCTGCCCACCTGCCCACTTGCCCACCCGCCCACTTGCCCACCCGCCCACTCGCCCACCCTCCAAAATTACAAACTATCTAAAAAACCGGATATTTTTTTTAATAGCAGGCAATTATTTTTATGTAATGGTTTAACTTTGTACCCGAAAATTGTATCCGGGTGATTTGGATAGAACTATTTATAGTAATCCGGGTGATTTACATTTAAATTATTTGAGATGAAAAATAAATATATTGATCTGATTGAACAAACATTCGACTTCCCTCAAGCCGAATTTGAAGTTATCGACAATGAACTTTATTTTCATAAAGTTCCACTGATGGATATCATCAAACAATATGGAACACCTCTTAAAATTAGTTATTTACCCAAAATCAGTGCCCAGATCCATCGTGCAAAGCGGTTGTTCAATGTAGCCATGGCCAAGGTGGATTACCAGGGTGATTACCATTATTGTTATTGTACAAAAAGTTCACATTTCAGTTTTGTTCTGGAAGAGGTGCTTAAAAATGATGTCCACCTGGAAACGTCTTCGGCATTCGATATCAATATCATTGAAGATCTGGCCGAACGTGGGTTGTTTAACAAAGACAGATACATTATTTGCAATGGATTCAAGCGGCCCATGTACATTGAGAATATCGTGAGCCTTGTGAACAATGGGTTTACCAACGTGATACCGGTGCTGGACAATATTTTTGAGCTTGAAAAAATTGAGCAGGAAATTCAGCATAAGGTAAAACTTGGTATCCGGATCGCTTCTGAGGAAGAGCCTAAGTTTGACTTTTATACTTCACGGCTTGGGATACGATATAATGATATTGTACCCTATTTCCTGGAGAAGATTAAAGACAATCCCAAGTTTGAATTGAAAATGTTGCACTTTTTTATCAATACAGGGATAAAGGATAAGGCATACTATTGGAATGAGTTGACAAAGAGTGTCCAGGTATATTGTGACTTGAAAAAAATATGTCCGGAATTGACCGCCTTGAATATTGGAGGCGGATTGCCTATCAAGAACTCACTCGAGTTTGTTTATGATTATGAATATATGGCCGAGGAGATTATCGCCCAGATTCAAAGTATATGCGAGCGTAATGGAGTTCCTGAACCCGATATATTTACTGAATTCGGATCGTTTACCGTTGGTGAAAGTGGTGCAGTCCTTTATTCCATTATCGACCAGAAACGTCAAAATGACCGGGAAATATGGAATATGATCGACAGTTCTTTCATGAATACCCTTCCGGATACCTGGGCCATCAACCAGAAATTCATTCTTTTGGCTATCAATAACTGGGATGTGGAGTACGAACGGGTTTTTCTTGGCGGGCTGACATGCGACAGTGAAGATTTTTACAATGCCGAAGAACATAGCAATGCGGTATACCTGCCAAAATTTAATCAAAGTGAAGCCCAGTATATTGGTATGTTCCATACAGGTGCCTACCAGGAAGCGATTGGAGGTTATGGAGGGATTCAGCATTGCCTGATCCCCGCCCCCAAGCATGTGCTGATCGACATCGATGAAGAAACAGACGAAATTACCACAAAATTATGGTCAAAGGAACAGAGCTTTAAATCCATGCTCAAAATTCTTGGTTATTAAATAAAATTTTCCGTATCCCGTAATGAATTAGTATTTTTGAAAAAAAAACAAAAATGAAAAAGAATAAAAAGCCCCTTTTAAATGTGCAGGTTAAACATATTGATATCAAGGCCATTGATTCGACCGCAATCATTGATGCCATGCGCGATATGTCCTTCACTTCCCGGGATACCGCTTCGGCGGCCGATATCCTCAATATGATGATCAAAGATAAAGGCTGTACCATTTTCCTCACGCTCGCAGGAAGTACAAGTGCAGCTGGCTGCATGCAGGTATATGTAGATCTGGTGAAGAACAACATGATTGATGCAATTGTTGCCACGGGCGCTTCCATCGTTGATATGGACTTTTTTGAAGCGCTGGGTTACAAGCATTACAAAGGAACGCCATACGCAGATGACAAAGAACTCCGCGCCAACTATATCGACCGGATCTATGATACCTATATTGATGAAGAAGAGCTTCAACACTGTGATGCAACCATCAATACCATTGCAAATACCCTTGAACCCCGTCCATATTCTTCACGTGAGTTTATTCGTGAAATGGGTAAATGGCTTGTAACCAATTCTGTCAAGAAGGATTCTTTGGTTCAGGTGTGCTATGAACACAATGTCCCCATTTTCTGCCCTGCCTTCAGTGACAGCAGTGCCGGGTTTGGACTGGTTAAACATCAATGGGATAATCCGAAGAAACATGTTTCCATTGATTCCGTGAAGGATTTTCTTGAGTTGACCAAGATCAAAATGGCTGCAAAAACCTCAGGATTGTTCATGATTGGCGGCGGTGTACCAAAGAATTTTGTACAGGATACGGTTATTTGTGCGGAGGTGCTTGGAAAAGAGGTGCCCATGCATAAATATGCTGTACAGATCACTGTAGCCGATTCACGTGACGGGGCCTGTTCCAGTTCCACACTCAAGGAGGCCGCAAGTTGGGGAAAGGTGGATACCGTTTATGAAAAAATGGTATATGCCGAAGCCACCAGCGTGTTGCCGCTCATCGCAAGTTACGTTTATCATCAGGGCGAATGGAAAAAACGAAAGAAATACGAATGGACGAAAATGCTTGATAAATAAAAAAAAGTTATTTATACCGTATCCACTTCCACAACTCCTTGTAACTTATTTTTTTTCCATACATCAGAATACCTGTCCGGTAAATTTTGGCGGCAAGCCATGTAGTTCCCAGAAATCCGAGCAACAGCAATACCATCGATAAAACTACCTGGAAATATGGAACACCAAAGGGAATACGGATCATCATGATTACCGGGGAGGTGAGTGGGAATATGGAAAACCAGAAGGCCACCGGGCCATCCGGGTCGCGAATGATGTATTGTGCCATTACAATGGAAAGAATCAACGGAATGGTAATGGGAAACATGAACTGCTGTGTGTCAGCTTCACTGTCGACGGCGCCGCCAATGGCTGCAAAAAGGGCAGCATAAAGAAGGTAGCCTACGATAAAGAAAAAGATAAAGGTCCCGATCATCAATGGAAAATCGACAGAATTAATTGCCTCCATCACGGCATTCATGCCTTCACCGGAATCTTTTTGCGATGAAACAGCCTCGGAAACAGCCGGATTCATACCTTGTTTCTGCATCATCATTTGTTCCGTCACAGATTTTTTTGAATCCCCGGGGGAAATGGTTGAGGTAACAATCGTGACAATCAGAAAAGTAAGGACCACCCAAAGCAGAAACTGGGTAAGCCCGACAAGGCCAACCCCTACAATTTTTCCCATCATCAGCTGAAAAGGTTTAACTGATGAGATGATCACCTCCACGATCCGGCTGGTTTTCTCTTCAATCACGCCACGCATAACCTGTGCACCGAACATGAAGATGAAGAAATAGATAAGAATGCCTGCAAACATGCCAAGGATCATGTTGAGCTCGGTATAACTTTTGGATTCCTGGCCATCCTCGCCGATTTTCATGGTATTGATATCGACAGAAGTCTTGATGGAGCGAAGCAGATCATCAACGGCCACAGGTTCTTTTTTGTCGGTTTGCAGTTCGCTGAGTCGTGCCTGCAGCTTTAACTCCTCAATCTGCCGGCTCATTACATTTCTGATATATGATGTAACGTTGATGTTTACGCTTTTCTCAGAATAGAGGATGGCATTGGTGGGGAGTGATACATCTGGTTTTGGGATGAACAGCAAGGCATGGTCGTTACTTTTCGAAAAGTTGGCTTTGGCAGTCGCAAGGTCACTTACGATATAATGAAATTTAAGTTCTTCAGAATCTTTGAATTTATCATAAAAAATTCCCGATTCGTCCAGCACCGACACTGTTTTTTTTTCATTGGTCCGTGTAGCAAGGTAAATGGGAATTACGATGGTTGCAGCCATTAAAAGTGGCCCCAGGATAGTCATCACAATAAAGGAACGTTTCCTGACACGGGTGAGGTACTCTCGCCGGATGATGAGAAAGATCTTGTTCATGTCAATCTTGAGTTACGTGTTGAGGTGTTTGTTGGGTAACAGCCTGGATAAAAATATCGTTCATGCTGGGAATCTGTTCGTTGATGGAGTAAATCGTGACGAACGGCAACATGGTTTTTATGAGCTCATTCGGGGTAATACCTGCGGGCAGTTTGATGTGGGCATGGCGGTAGTCAACGTCCTGGCTTTCTGTCAGTATTTGAAAATCAGCTGGAAGTATTGACTGGAGCACCCCATCCCAGGAGGTGTAACTTATTTCGAAAGTGTTTGTTTTAAAGGTCTTTTTGATATTCCTGACTGCTCCGTCCAAAATCACCTTTGACCTGTTGATCAATGCAATGTCATCGCAAAGTTCCTCAACGGAGGACATGTTGTGGGTGGAAAAGATGATGGTAGCCCCTTTATCCTTCAGTGCCAGGATCTCCTCTTTCATCATGTTGGCATTGATGGGATCAAATCCACTGAAAGGCTCATCGAAAATAAGCAGTTTCGGTTCATGAATGATGGTGACAAGGAACTGGATTTTTTGCTGCATCCCTTTTGACAGTTCTTCCACTTTTTTATTCCACCACCCCTTGATCTCAAATTTCTCAAACCAGTATTTCAACCGCTTTTGTGCTTCATGATGGCTAAGTCCTTTAAGTTGTGCCAGGTACATGGCCTGTTCGCCAACGGTCATTTTTTTATATAACCCGCGTTCTTCCGGCAAATAGCCGATCATTGAGATGTCGTTTGGCTGAAGCTTGCGCCCCATGAAGATCAATTCGCCCTGATCAGGGGCGATGATCTGGTTGATAATACGGATAAGGGTTGTTTTACCTGCACCATTCGGGCCCAAAAGTCCGAAAATATGGTTTTCCGGCACATGGATGGTTACCTGGTCTAAAGCTTTGTGGCTGGCATATTGTTTGGAAACGGACTGTGCTGAAAATAGATCCATGCAATTGGTTGTTTATTGTTCAAAAAGATCCTTCATACGGGAAAATATGTTTTTATCGCGTGTTTCCTGTGATGGTTTAAAATTGTCGGAGTTCCCTAATTTTTCGAGCATGATACGCTCCTCCTTCGTCAGGGTTTTTGGTGTCCAGATAACAATGCTGATGAGCAGGTCGCCTTTTCCTTCGTAACCGTTAATACTGCTAAGGCCTTTGCCGCGCAGCCGCAAAACTTTTCCACTTTGTGTTCCGGGGTCAATTTTTATCTTGACTTTACCATCGATGGTGGGGACCTCAGCGCTGCTGCCTAGTGCAGCCTCTGAAAATGTGATATAATGCTCGTAAAGCAAATTATTCCCATCACGTTCAAACTTTTCATGCCTTATTTCTTCGATCTGGATCAGCAAGTCACCCGGAACACCGCTCCTGGCAGCTGCATTGCCATTCCCGCTCATTGAAAGCTGCATACCTTCCGCCACGCCGGCAGGGATTCTGATGGAGATAACCTCTTCTCCCTTTACTACACCGTTACCGGCACAATCGGTGCATTTATCTGTGATGATTTGTCCTTCGCCGCCGCAGTTGGGGCATACTTGTGTGGTTTGCATCTGACCGAGAAAGGTCGATGTTACCCGGGAAACATGACCGGAGCCACGGCAGGTAGAGCAGGTGTTGTATGAACTTCCGCCTTTGGCTCCTGTACCTTTACACGTTTTGCAGGAAAGATATTTGTTGACTTTGATCTTCTTCTCAACCCCATTGGCAATCTCCTCAAGGGTAAGTTTTACCTTGACGCGCAAGTTGGAACCACGGTTAACCGATTTCCCCCTTCGGCCCCCGCCTCCAAAAAATGAACTGAACGGATCATTTCCGCCGCCGCCGAAAATATCTCCGAAGTGGCTGAAAATATCCTCCATGTTCATTCCTCCGCCACCGAAACCGCCATTGCCCATTCCCGCATGACCGTATTGATCATACCGTTGCCGTTTATTCTGATCACTCAGCACTTCATAAGCTTCTGCGGCTTCCTTGAATTTGTCCTCAGCATCTTTTTTGCCGGGGTTTTTATCCGGGTGGAATTTAATGGCCTGCTTGCGGTAGGCCTTTTTCAACTCTTCAGGAGATGCGTCTTTGCTGACTTCCAGAATTTCGTAATAATCTCTTTTCGACATATTATAGCTTTAAGTACCAACCACCACTTTTGCATAACGGATCACCTTCCCGTTGAGAAGATAACCTTTTTCAACTTCATCAACAACCTTACCCTTTTGTTCCGGTTTGGGGGCCGGTATGTTGGTAATCGCCTCATGAAAGTCGGTATCAAATGATTCACCCAATGAACGCATCGGCTCTAATCCCTGTTGGTTAAGAGTGGAGATGAATTTGTTGTAAATCAGTATCATACCGTCCTTTAAAGCTTGTCCGGCCTCGGTGGCAACATCAAATGCCTTAATGGCACGGTCAAAGTCATCCAGCACAGGAAGCAACTTGATAATAATATCCGCGGAAGCAAACTTGCTATGCTCGATTTTCTCTTTCAGGGTACGTTTGCGGAAATTGTCAAAATCAGAATAAAGGCGAAGGTACTTATCGTTGAGTTCAGCATATTGGCTGTCAGTTCCCTGTCCGCCGGGTTGGCTGATGTTGGTTGCGGTGGTTTCGGTTATGGGTGTATTTTCCGGTAATTCCTGCTCTTCTACCTCTTCGTGCCCATGGGATTTTGCATCGGTATTGCTCATTTTGTTTTTTTCTTCTTTTTTTCGTTTACCTAACATAATAATGTACTATTCGAATATGATTCGGTTTGCCTTATCAAAAAACCTGCCAGTAGATTATTTGCGACAAATTGTCAGCCATTCAACCTGCGGATGTGTGCCCCAAGTTTTTGCAGCCGGAGGTCGATCTCCTGATATCCCCGGTCAATTTGTTCAATATTATCGATAATACTTATGCCATCAGCAGATAAGGCCGAGATCAGCAGCGCGACACCGGCGCGGATATCGGGTGAAGACATTCGGATGCCCCTGAGGTGGTATTGATGGTCGAGCCCGATAACTGTTGCCCGGTGCGGATCACAAAGAATGATCTTGGCACCCATGTCAATGAGTTTGTCAACGAAAAATAATCTGCTCTCAAACATCTTCTGATGGATAAGTACACTGCCTTTTGCCTGTGTGGCAATGACCAGTACAATGCTGATCAGGTCGGGCGTAAAACCCGGCCAGGGGGAATCGGCAATGGTCATGATGGAGCCATCCATGAAGGTTTCCACCTCATAATGATCCTGAGCCGGGATATAGATGTCGTCGTTCCTTCTTTCCATTTTGATTCCCATGCGTTTGAAAACATCAGGGATCATTCCCAGTTGCTGGTAATTGACATTTTTGATGGTGATTTCCGATGAGGTCATGGCAGCCAGTCCGATGAAACTGCCAACTTCGATCATATCCGACAAAAGGGTATGTTCGCAACCGTGCAGTTTTTCAACTCCGGTAATCGTAAGCAGGTTCGATCCGATACCATTTATTTTGGCGCCCATGGAAACCAGCATATTACAGAGCTGTGATATATATGGTTCGCAGGCTGCATTGAAAATTGTGGTGGTACCCTCAGCCATCACCGCTGCCATCAGAATATTGGCAGTACCGGTAACAGAAGCCTCATCAAGCAGCATATAGGCTCCCCGGAGCCCGGAGGAGGTAACCGTGAAAAGTTGTTCCTGCTGATGATATTCAAAGTTGGCACCCAGTTTCTGAAGCCCCAGAAAATGGGTATCCAGCCGGCGGCGACCGATTTTATCACCTCCGGGGATATATACGAAACCCTTGCCATATCTGGCAAGCATAGGTCCCAGGATCATGATCGACCCGCGGAGGCTGCCAACTTTATCGTGAAAATCGGTGGTACGAAGATAGTCGAAATTAATCTCCGTAGCTTCAAAAGTAAACGACGAGTGCCCGGTTTTGGAAACCGTGACCCCGATCGACTTCAGCAGATCAATGAGTTTATTTACATCGCGGATATCCGGAATGTTGTGGATGGTAACCTGGTCAGAAGTTAGCAAACAAGCGCAAATGACCTGCAGCGCCTCGTTCTTGGCCCCCTGGGGAATGATTTCACCGCTTAATTTATTCCCCCCGATGATTTCAAAGGAACTCATTGGGGTTTATTCCGTCCGCGCGGGTTGTTGTTGAAATTTGGTTTTGGAGGACTTTGCTGTTTGTTGAAATTCCTGTCGGGTCCCTGGCGGAAAGGTTTCCGTTTCTGGTTTTGGGCAAGAATATCGTTGGTATGGGTAAATCTGAAATCCTGGTTCAGTTTAAGTAAATCTTTGGAAAGCACGCTGAGATGTTTTTCAATGAGTTCATCATTAACCGATTCACGGTTCCAGTTCAGGTATGATTTCTTCATGTGGTTGGCAATGGCCTTGACCAGTGCGTCTTTCTCCGGGCCATCCTCATAAGCAGTGGCCTTTTCAATCATCAGGGCAATATTTTTGCCATAATGTTTGTATTCAATTGCTTTGTCGTGATACGACAGATGCTCGGGTTTGGTGCTGAGTGATAAGGGGGGAGGCGGGGGGTAAGGCGCATCCACATCGAGTTTAAAATCGGCAATAATGAAAAGGTGGTCCCACAGTTTATGCTTGAAATCTCCTGATTCTTTGACACTTGGGTTCAATTGCCCCATCACATTGATGATGAATTTTGCTGCCTTGTTGCGTTTTTCCCGATCTTCAATGGTGCAGCAATATTGAATCATTCTCTGTACATTCCGGCCATATTCCGGAATAAACATCATCTCGCGGGTGGTGTTATATTCTATTTGTTCGTTCACGTGAAATTTTTTGCAAAGATAAACATTTATTTACGATAGGACGATGTACGATTTAAGATGTACGATTTAAGGTTGATGGTTGCAAATAGATTTTGATTAAAGAGAAACGCTTCTTGCAGTAAATCGTAAATCGTAAATCCCAAATCGTAAATTTAATTAACGATTCTCAGTTTCGCGAACCTCAACAACAGTTGTTTCTGACCGATGGCCGGGAAAAACACCGTTGCTTTTTTATTGGGGCCGGCGCCTTCGAGATTTACAACCTTGCCTTTTCCGAAGCGTTCATGAATGACATCCATGCCTGTTTGGATCTCTTCAACCTCTGAAGGAGGTCCTTCCGGAACAGCCTGTTCAGATGTGTTTTCGATATTTGGTAATTTCTGGAAATTTTTAGGGACGACGGGTTTTTTCTCAGGCATATTCACACCCGGCATGTTGGCAGACCAATTGAATTCCTTTGAAAAACTTGGTTTGGCAACAACATTTTTTCTTGGGAAATCGATATAGGCTTCAGGGATTTCACTGATAAACCTGCTGGGTTCGCACATGGTAGGTGTACCCCAGCGATACCTGTTTTCGGCGAATGACAGAGTGAGTTTCTGCTGGGCTCGGGTCACGGCCACATAAAAAAGCCGGCGTTCCTCTTCGAGATCGGTACGTGAATTCAGTGATTGTATGCTTGGAAAAAGATTTTCTTCCAACCCAACCACATAAACATAAGGAAATTCGAGTCCCTTGGCAGAATGGATCGACATCAGCGTTACCCGGTCAACGTCGTCGGGGTTTCCTTTGTCGGCATCGGTGATCAGGGCGATATCCTGCATGAATTCATCGAGGGTTCGCACCACATTTGGTTCGATTTCACCGGTTTCTATGTTGGTTCTGGGTGATTCGGAAAATTCTTTGATCGCATTGAGCAACTCTTCAAGGTTTTCGAAGCGGCTCACTCCTTCAGGGGTCTTGTCGTCGTACAATTCTTTCATCAAACCCGAGGAACCCGAAATGTGTTTGGCCAGTTCGTATGCATTTTTCGCATTCAGCAGGGCAGTGAAACTCTTGATCATGGTTACAAAGCCATACACTTTCTGGGAAGTCCCTTCCGGGAGTCGGATATTGTTTTCTGCTGGGTTTTCAATGAGTTCAAAGATGCTTTTTTTATGTTCATCGGCCAGGACAATGAGCCGCTCCAGGGTGGTTTTGCCTATGCCACGGGCAGGAAAGTTGATGATACGTAGCAACGCATCTTCATCGCGGTTGTTTATAGTCAGGCGGAAATAGGAGAGCAGGTCCTTGACCTCTTTTCGCTGGTAAAAAGAGAGACCTCCGTAAATTCTGCACGGTATGTTTAGACGCCTGAGGGCTTCTTCATGGGCACGCGATTGGGCATTGGTGCGGTAAAGAATGGCAAATGCGGTATTCTGCAACTGATGGTTCATCTTGTTTTCAAAGATGGATTGCGCCACGAGGTTGGCCTCTTCATTGTCGGTGGAGGCTTTGATAAGCTGAATGCGCGGACCTTCTTCATTCTCGGTCCATATTTCTTTAAAAATCTGATTTTTATTGTGTTCTATGATTTTGTTTGCCGCATTGACGATCATTTTGGTCGACCGGTAGTTCTGTTCAAGTTTAAAAACCAGGTGGTCGGGGTAATCTTTTTTGAAATTCAGGATGTTCTGGATGTTGGCACCCCTGAAGGCATAAATACTTTGGGCATCATCTCCCACCACACAGATATTTTCATTGTTTGCAGCCAGATTTTTGATGATCAGATACTGGGCAAAATTAGTATCCTGGTATTCATCCACCAGAATATAATGAAACTTATGCTGATACTTATATAAAATTTCCGGAAAATCACGCAACAGGACATTCATGTTGAATAGGATGTCGTCGAAGTCCATGGCTGATGCACGACGTAATCTCCCCTGATATTGAGTGTAAAGAAGTCCGGTCTGGGGTTTCCCGGAAGAAGTGTCGTACTCTTTTAATTCGGGGCTTGCATCATATTCTTCCGCAGAAAGAAGGCTGGTTTTGGCTGAGGAGATCCGATGAAGGATATACCCGGCCTGATAAACTTTATCATCAAGGTTGTTTTCTTTGATCAGGTTTTTGATAACCCTTTTGGTGTCATCTGTATCATATATGGTGTAGTTCGGAGGATAACCCAGCAAATGCCCTTCAATGCGTAAAATCCGGGCGAACACAGAGTGAAACGTTCCCATCCACACATTTTTAGCCTCAGGCCCAACCAGATGTATGATGCGTTCCTTCATTTCCCTGGCGGCTTTATTGGTAAAGGTAAGGGCCAGGATGTGAAACGGATCAACACCTTTTTCCACCAGGTGTGCCACCCGATAGGTAAGGGCCCTGGTCTTCCCGGAGCCGGCACCGGCAATCACCATAATAGGCCCTTCTGTTGATTGCACTGCCGCACGCTGGGCTTCATTGAGTTCGCTGAGGATGTTTTTTGCCATAGTTTGATTTGAGGTGCAAAAATAGTGTAAAATTGTTCAACTGAGTTTTTTTGAAATTTCTTTAATTTTGGCTGAACTTAATTCTTAAATTGCAAAATGCAAAATAAACAGGCAAAATCCCGAGTATCCAGACTAAGACCCTTAAAGAATGACAGAAAAAGAAGTGACAGAAAAAACCATTGAATTTGTAAAGTCAGAGCTTCAGCATGCCGAGGGAGGTCATGACTGGTGGCATATTGAACGGGTTTGGAACAATACCAGGGTTATTGCGCAGGTTGAACCTGTTAACCATTTTATTGCTGAATTAGGTGCCCTTTTGCATGATATTGCCGACTATAAATTTACCGGGGGTGATGAATCCATTGGTGTGATAAAAGCGCGGCTGTTCCTCAATGAACTGTCCGTTGAGCAGGATGTGATCGACCATGTTGAGAAAATCATTACCAATATTTCCTTCAAGGGGGGCAATTTTACTCAGAATTTTTTCTCATTGGAATTGGCTGTGGTTCAGGACGCTGATCGCCTTGATGCCCTGGGAGCCATTGGGATCGCACGAGCCTTTAATTACGGAGGTTTTAAGGGGAGGGAATTGTTCAACCCTTCGGTGAAACCTGTCATCGGGATGACAGTGGAACAATACAAGAACAGCCATGCCCCAACCATCAATCATTTCTACGAAAAATTATTGCTGCTCAAAGACAGGATGAATACAGAAACCGGCAGGAAAATGGCATTACAACGTCATCTATTCATGGAACATTACCTTGATGAGTTTTTCAGCGAATGGAATGGTTAACATAGATTTGTCAAGCCCTTGCAAAATGTTAAAAAATGTTAATAAATTCATGTAGATGGTATCAATAACTAAATAGGTACTTAAATTCGCAAATATTTTCATCTGAATCAGTTTATCAATGAATTATTAGCCGGATATTACCTTCCCTGAATTCCTCTCCAAACTGCCACAATAGTTTTTCCTGTTGAATTTTAGTGCGTTGTACAATAATTTGTGTAAAGTCCAACAGGATTATTATTTATGTAACTATTCACCCCCTACAAATGTAGGGCATTAATTTGGGAGAGAGAATGCAAAGGATTCAGATTATTTTTAATCGCAGTGTCAATAATCGATCGCAGGATTGCAAAAGACTCAGCACCGTTGAAAGACTTGAACTGG
>CAIQUS010000220.1 GCA_903875045.1 uncultured Bacteroidales bacterium | reverse complement strand
GCAGTATGCCTGTTCTGCTGAGCGTACTGAAGAAATTTGAACCCTTGGAATATCCCTGGCTTCATAATAAGCAACTTCGATTCCAGGGGGCATCCACGCTTTGAAAAATTATAGGTAATTTTGATTATGAAAATCGGTGATCAACAATATCCAGGTCTTCGATGGTTGCGCCGACAAGCAATCCATTCAGCAATGAAGCCGAACCCTGGCTCACAAGTGCTGAATAAAGGGATTGAAGTTGTGGATTGGTGAAAACACCTGTAATATGGTTCGCGGCCGGATCGACAAGGTTATATTTGACAATCAGTGCCTTGATTGCATTAGTATGCCGTAATTCGCTATGCGAGATATTCCGGAAAATGGGTTTGGTGTATGCCTGAGATAATGTAAGGTAAACATCATGAGCAAGGTATTCTTCTTCACGCATGAAAATAAGGGATTCTGATTCATCGGAGCTCAGGGTTTCATAGGGGAGGGAGTCAATGCAGCAACTCGCTGCAGGTATTGAATCAGCATAAGAATAAGTAAGGTTGGCTTCCTTTGTTTGGAAGTCATCGGCGGGTGTGGCAATAGTGTTCTCCTTCGTACATCCGGTCAGGGATATTGTCAGGAATGAAATTCCCAAAATCAACATCAAACCGGGTCTGGCAATTTTTTTCTTTTTCATAAGGATAGTTGTTTAGATGGTTTAGTAATCGAAGGAATGCATTCTTCGGAAACAAAAGTACATCCAACAACATATATATCTATTACGATATTTGTTTTAAGATGTATAAGATTTTAAGATGGGATTGTTTCCAAACCATCGCAGTAGCAGGCAAGAGATCCTCACTCTTTGATACAACGCAGCGTCGTTCCAGCAGACTTACTTGAGTTGGTCGTCAGACAATCGGTGTTGTAAAAGTACCAACCGTCGCCGGCATTATACTGCGTTCTGCTCCAGTACCTGCCGTAGGAACCACGACTAAATAGACTACCGTTGAAACCACCCAGGCTCCCGGCTAAATGGAGTTTTAAACCTGAATTCCAGGCATCGTTACCGTTGTACCAGTTTCCAATGGTTTGCACATTAATCCATTCAGTAATGGTTGGAATACGCCAGGTCCCTCCAAGTTCAATAGTACATGGGTCGTTGAAAGACTGCCAGTCAAAGAATTCACTGATGGAACTTACCCAGTTGGTATTGGGTGTTCTGCTTATACCATCATGTTTGTATCCTTGTTTCCGGTTAAACTGCCAGTACCAGCCGGCAGAAGGTTCTGTTGCATCGTCTTTGGCTGTAGCCTGGTGGTCGGCGCCAAGGTTACTTGTAATCCAGCACTTTAATGGTTCACCTGGAAGGCTGCTAACTATGCCGTATGTTACCGTTTTGTTAACCGGCGCCACCGATCCTACTACATGGTTAATGGTGATGGAAGGCCCGCACAAGGAACAAATTGAGGTTGTTTGTGTCAAGGTTACCGGGGAAGAATATCCACAGCTGTTATATGCCCAGGCATACCGGGTATAGGTAGTTCCGCATGTGAGATTGATTTCGGTTTTAGTGGTAGCTGCGGCCATATCGGTTGCCGTACCATAGTTATTAATGGTATTCCATTTATAACCGGTAACGCCGGGTACACTATTCCAGTTCCAGATGATCTGTGTTTGCGACGGAGTATGAGTTCCTGCTGAAGGTGCTGAAGGCAGATTTGTCTTCAGTTGATACCATGAAGACCCGTTATAAAACTCAATGTTGTTTACAGTGGTATTATATATGACAAGCCCGGTGGCAGGGAGTATTGCATCCCGTTGGGTATTTGAAAGTCTGGGTATTAATACCCCCATATCTGTTGCCGATACATCCAAAATCGCAGAATGGTGAGGAGCCAGCCCGTCGGTTTTGATGGAAACCCCTGCAGGGGTCTGACTGCCGCCTGCGCCTGCAATCCCGGTGGAATTGGCACACAGCGAAATCCATTGGGTGCCATTGTAAAAATTCAGTTGATTGGTGGAAGTGTTATAAATGATTAATCCTGTGGCGGGTGTCAGAATTAATTCCGGAGTCGTTCCGGGTACCAAAATACCTTTACCGGGATCATTTACATCCA
This sequence comes from uncultured Bacteroidales bacterium, assembly GCA_903875045.1. Classification (GTDB taxonomy): domain Bacteria; phylum Bacteroidota; class Bacteroidia; order Bacteroidales; family FEN-979; genus CAIVAT01. Next base: position 62,827 of record CAIQUS010000220.1, on the reverse strand, counting down.
GCATGGCAGAATTGTCGGGCAATACACCGGAGGAGGTATTGATTGAAACGCCCCCTCCCTCATTCAGTGTGCCTGTTGTTGAACCAATCAAGGTGGTTTCTGTCTGATACCAGAAACTGCCGTTGAAGTAGTTGAATTGATTTGTGGACGTATTGTAAATCAAAAGCCCTGTGGCAGGCGATGGGATTAAATCGCGGGAGATGGTGGAAATCCTGGGAATCAGCAATCCCCGGTTTGTCGCTTTCACATCCAGGATGGACGAAGGATCGGGGCCACTGCCGTCGGAGTTGATCGCAACCTGAACTGCAGTCTGGAAACCAACATTGCATAAATGGATTCTCCAGGTAGTATGATCGCTGTGATTGATCATTCCGTCACCGTTTAAATCTGCAGATGCAGGGTTTTTCCAGCGCTCGAGAAATGATTCCGTACTATCGGCATCGCCATCATCTTCCAGTTGATCAGGGATACCGTCTCCATCCTGAAATCCATTGTTATCTGTTGTCCATAAAGCCTGGGCATGAAGGTTATGTACCCGTTTAAATTCCCGGAGTGACCGCCAGATTGCATGGATACACGAATCAGCGTGTTTTTTAGCCCGGATATTGGTATCATAGGCAAATTCGTGTTCAGAGTGATAGGTCAGCCCGCAACAGGAATCTGTCTCTGGATGGGCACGTAAGGTGTCTTTTTCCATACATTCCTCATGCGAGTACGAATCGGCAAGGGAATGCAGGAAAATTGCAAAAGCCTGTATAGAATTTGGCTGTACCAGCTGATACCCCGAACTACCGGCATCCGCATATTTCACGGCCACGGGTGTAAGATTATCAGGCAGCCCCGGCAACCCACCATTGTATAATGCCCACAACATCATTGATTTCAGATTAGATGTTATGGGAACACGCCAAAAATGGGGCGGACCGAGGAAATGTCCCTCATCGGTTACTTCGGGATAGGCTTGCCACACCAACTTCCCGGTTAGTGTATCTGCCGGATCACGAAAAGGGAAATGCCAGTATTGGGCTGTATATTCATGTTGGGAATTGTTGAAGAGCCCCCCCCTTTCGGTACCTGCCAGACTTTCGTCCCAATTGGGAAAAGTATCAGGGATACTCGTAGGGTTCAATGCAGCATGATATGGATAACCAGCCTTGGGGTTGATCTGATCGACCAACGCGCAAAACCTTGCAATAATTTCAGCCGTATCGGGTGATAGTCCCGTCTGAATGGCTAAAAACCGGGTAAGATCGTAGTGAACAGAGCTGTGTACCTCTCCCAAAGAATGGGCAGTAACTGACGGACCAAGGCTGTCTGTTTTTTCTTCGTTCCAGGGCTTTGTTGCAACCGGGCTGTTTATCAGCGAGAGGAAAAGCAGCGCTAAAGGCAAAAAGATCAACGTTTTCTTAATCATAGCAGTAAAGTTTAAGTAAATATCCGAATTCTATTACACTTCAAACACATCATTATGAAAAAACCCTCATGACCTCCTCCTTATAAATCCTCCCAACCGGCAAACTGATCTGATTCAGTTCGATTGTATTGCCATAAGCTGCCGTAACCTTATTTACAGCAACAATATATGATTTATGAATGCGAAGAAACCGTTCCGGCGGGAGCATCCGTTCAAGGTCTTTGAGGGCAGCAAGTTTGACGAACTTCCGGTCGCCTGTGGTATAAATGCTTACATACTCCTTCAGCCCTTCAATGTATAATATATCACCATAATTGATCCTGACCGATTTAAAACCGCTTTTTACAAAGAAATAGTCCTTCCCGGCCGGCTCCCCATTCGGCTCAGTGGCAGGTATGTTTTGTGAAGGAATAACGACACGATGCTGCAATTCATATCGGATGGTGGCCTTGTTCACCGCCTGAATGAACCGTTCGAAAGTGACCGGTTTTACCAGATAGTCCGATACATCAAGTTCAAACCCCTCCAGGGCATGCTCAGAGTATGCCGTGATAAGGATCACAAGCGGTTTAACGGGCAAGGATCGCAGGAGTTCAAGACCGGTCAGCCCTGGCATCCGGATATCCAGAAACAACAGGTCAACCTGGCCCAGATACCCCGGAATATCGGTTGCCCGTTTGCAACTTCCTAGGAGTTCAAGATGGGCAATCCGGGAAATGTAGTCGGAAATCAGTTTAATGGCCAGCGGTTCATCATCTGCAATCAGGCATCGGATTTTCATAAACTGATGTTTAGGTTCACACTGTAAATCAGACTGGTACTCTTAATCGCAAGTTCGGCTTTTCCTGGGTACATCAGGTCGAGACGTGCCCTGGCGTTCACAAGCCCGATGCCACCCGCTTTTTTGGGTACCGGCACCCTGGGGATGCTGTTTTCACAGGTAAAATGAATCTCGTCATCACGAAAAGTCAGGAAAATCTGAATAAATCCTTCCGGATCGGTATCGATACAACTGTGTTTAAAGGCATTCTCAACAAACGCAATAAAAATCAGCGGGGCGATCATCATGCTGGTCAAAGGCTGATTCACAGTCACTGTTACCTTGGAAGGATCTTCAATCCGCAATTTTTCAAGTTCTACATAATTTGTCAGAAACCTGATCTCTTTGTCAGCCGGTACCTCCCTGGCCCCTGCTTCATAAATGAGATAACGCATGATCTCCGACAAGGACATGATGGCATCAGCTGTTTTTTCTGACTGTGTAAAAGCAAGTGAATAAAGGTTATTGAGTGTGTTGAACAGGAAGTGGGGGTTTACCTGGGCCTTCAGCATCCGGAACTCTGCCTCATCGCGTTGACGAATGATCTCCTTGTTGAGTTCAGCGGCCTCAAAGTGATTTTTTGCCAGTTGATAAAAGATACTTAATACAAAAACAAAAATAAAACTGGTGACGATCAGGAACTCACTCTGATGCGGTCTGGCTGAAACCTCAATCACAGCAGGCGCTCCAAATATATAATCGCGAAAAACGATGCGCAGGGAAATAAAAACTGTGATGAGACCAATCCCGGATAGTCCATATAAAAAGTATCTTTTTTTTAAGAAAAAATGTGGGATCAGCACCAGAATATTGACGTAAAAAACAAGGATGAACAGCGAACCATTGAGAACTGCCTTCAGCACAGCAATTTTCATCGGCCAGAAATTAGAAAAAACAAAAACACTCAGGATCAGAAATATAACCCATGATCCGATATGCAATACCCTTTGATAATTCTTACGTGTTATCATAAATGACAGGATGGAAGGTGGGGTCGGCCTTGTAAACAAAATTAGTGCAATGATACATCAATCGCAAACTTAATGATCTGTTTTTTAGACCTTCGGTCATTTTCATCCCATCAACAGCGCTTTAGAGCAAACAAACGACATTCGATGCCTTTTTCCCCGGTGGTGTTATTCATCCTGTCGTTGGTTGAAATTATTCTTTCCGTGCCACCCGTCTGTGTTAGTTTTGCCTCATCAACAATTCAAATCCTCATTTAAACTGTAAATCACATGAAAACAAAAACAAGATTGCTCTCAGGATCGGTTGGAATGATCGTCCTGCTATTATTCGGGTCAGTATTATTTTCTGCCTTCAAAACCCCTTCGGAAAATGAAAAAGCTCAATTGATTTTAGAAATGCGCACCTATCTCGACAAAAATGTAAAACCCATCATGGAACCGCAAAGGGTAAAACTTAACCAGATGCTTTCGGCAGAAGAAAAGAGAGAACTGAACCTTCTGAACACCCGTCTTCGTCAGCTTGTAACAAAGCGGAATGCAACAGGGATCGGCTTTATCACTGCTGAGGAATTTTCTTTCAGCAAGGTACCCGCATTTACACCGGTGCAGAAAGCCAGTGAAAAGGAAAGCCGCGATGAGATGCGCCGGATCATGGCCAGTGCATGGGCCATCGCCGATAAACATGAAAAGGAGATCGACCTGTTGCTGACTGAAAAATCAAGTTTCTTCGGTACATGGGAAAGAGGAATATCCACCATTGTAAAGAATTATCTCGATGATAAATTCCTGTTCATTGGCAGCAACCAGCTCCTGAAACGGTTTCAAAACCGGGGAATCATAAAATATTACAGCCCGGTGGCCTTCCTGTTGTGGGATCCGCAACAGCGTTTTATCGGTGATGAATTGATCAGAAAATAATTGTCAAATCCTTAAACAACCTGCAAAATGAAAAAGTTACGTATCGCAGCAATCCTCCTGATGGCCATCATCATGGTAACAGGGTGTAAGAAAAATGAAGAAGCAACCCCGGTCGTGGAAGCAACAGCCGATGAAGCCGCCTCCATCATGGCCACCTCTTTATGTACAGGCAATGCCGGAACAATGACTCAGTTGGAAGATGTGGTGGAACTATCGCAAAATGCAGTGCTGAAGTCGGCCATGTTCGATTCATCATTTACACTTACCAGCACAGCAGGTGCTGCCATCACTTACCAGTACCAAATGAATTACGCTTATGGATTTCTCAATCCCGGTAATTTTCAATTGACCTACAATGCGAACGGCAATTACAATTCACCAAACGTAACGGCCACTGTTACCGCCGACGGGGGGCTCAATGTAACAGGCTTTCTGACCGGCGACTATTATGTGGTCAACGGACAGTCGGGACGCGAAGGTACCTTCACCATGAAAATTGGTAACAAGAACTCAATGACCGGTACGGTATCCACCACACTTGTCAACTTTAAGGTAAGTAAAACAACGGGGATGCTGGAAAGCGGTACTGCCACCATCGTTGTGAGTGGAAGTACAAAGGCGGGCCGGAACTTCGGATTTACCGGAACCCTTGTGTATACAGGAAATTATACCGGAACCCTGACGATCGCCGGAAGACAGTTTTACATCAACCTCACTGCCGGCACTGTTCTTTAAATAAACAAGTAACCGGTCAGACCTTTCGGGTTTTTGAAACCCGGAAGGTCTTTTTTTCATTACATTTGCCCCGATAAAATCCCGCACCCATGAATGCATTAGCCATCGCTGGTATCATCATCGTTCAGAGCGCCCTGCTCTGTTACAGTATTGCCATCATTTCTGAACAGCGTAAGCGCCTGATCACAAAAGGAGTGTTGACATTTCTGACACTTGGTGTGCTCCTCGATATCACCGCCACTACTTTTATGATCCTGGGCTCAAGCCGCGGTCCGTTTACACTGCACGGGATCCTGGGTTATTCATCGCTGGCGGGCATGTTCATCGATGCCATCCTGATCTGGAAATTTTACAGAAGCAACGACACCGGTACACTGGTACCCCAAAAAATTCACTGGTATTCTCTTGGTGCTTATCTGTGGTGGATTGCTGCCTACATCACCGGCGCTTTGCTGGTAGCTTTCAGATACTGACAACAAAAAATACAAATCGCTTAATTATCACTATTCCGGTTTATTTTCGTTTCTTAGCAAATGATTTTATTTAATCATTCACTTAGAACGAAAACATGTCAGATTCTTGCCAGACAAAGAATGATTCTCTCCAGTTTAAAGCCAGACTAAAAACCTGGGATTTTTGGAAACCGCTGGTTTTCATAGCAATTGGCGGCCTTGGAGGTTTTTTATACTATTTTTATGTCGGGTGTACCTCCGGTGCCTGTGGCATCACCAGCAACCCTTACTCCAGTATTGCATTTGGCGGCCTGTTTGGATATTTCATCGTAAACCGGCCCTGTGCGTGTTAGCTGTTCACACATTTTAAAAATATTTTCAACCAACTTGCTCAAGGAAACAATTATCATGTATCTTTGCAGAGTGAACATTCACATACTTGTGCTTTTCAAATAAGAGCCCGGATTAAAATGACATCAGAACGATCAGAACGACAAGAAGAAATTATTGAAGCGGCGGGGAAAATACTTACATCGTCGGGGGTAAGCGGGTTGACCATAAAAAATCTGGCAAAAGAGATGAAATTTTCAGAAAGTGCCATTTACCGCCATTTCACAAGCAAAGAGGAGATTATCATTGCCATGCTTTCTTTTTTATCTGAGAGTATTGACCAACGATTATCTGAATTAAACAATTACTCAAATCCTGAAGAAAAGTTTACCGCCATGTTCCGGGAACAATTCAGGTTTTTTAATCTGAATCCACACTTTGTTGTTGCCGTATTCTCCGATGGGCTGATGGAAGAGACACGCCGCATCAATGAAGCCATCCTTAAGCTGATGAATGCCAAAATGAAACACCTGATGCCTGTGATCATGGAAGGACAACAAAAAGGGGTTTTTACCAATGCAATTACTTCCGATGAAATGGTGCATATCGTTATGGGAACTTTCAAACTGATGATGTTTAAATGGAAATGTGCAAATTTTCAATTCGATATAAAACGAAATGGAGAAAATATGATACAGTCTTTACTTACACTTATAAAAAGCAAATAGTTATGAAAATGACTTTGCCGGGAAAATACAATAGCAAACACATCAGATTCATCATCTAAAAAATTTATTTTATTATGTTAGTAAATATTCACAAACACAAAATAATGCTGCTACTTTTCCTTACAGTAGCTTCCGGAACTGCACAAAGCCAGGTGTGGACTTTGCAACAGTGCATCGATACTGCCCTCGTATACAACAAGCGTTTGCAAATAAGCCGGAATTCGAGAGAGGCTGGTGAACAGAAACACAAGGAAGCAGAGGCAAACCTGATTCCCAAAATAAATGTCAATGCCGACTATCGGTATTACGCCAATTTACCATACCAGTTTATGCCGCTGTCGGCCTTTGGAGGACCCGACGGGCAGTTTAAAGAGGTGAAATTTGGTGTTCCGCATAACATCAATGCAAATTTGCAACTGACGTTATCCGTATATAATCCACTGATTTATGGAGCCATCCAGTCAACGAAGATCGGATCGGAAATCAGCGGACTGCAGGTTCAGAAAACAACTGAGCAGATCATTTTTGAGATATCCAATTTGTATTACAATGCCCAGATCCTCAGCAGTCAGCTTGTATTCATTGATAGCAACCTCATGAACAATAAAAAATTGTTGAAGAATCTGCAATTACTCAAAGAACAATTGCTTGCAAAAGGCACTGATATCAGCAAAGTTCAGTTGCAGATTGACCAACTGACCAATCAGGGTGAAATAATTGCCAACAAATTCGAACAAATACTCAATGCCTTGAAATTCACCATGGGTATCTCCGGAGAACGCTCCGTTGGCATAACCCCTCTTTTCTTATACCATCCTGAAAACAACGAATATAAAACCACATCAACCTTTGATATCCGAATTTCGGAGACACAATCGAGATTGCTTGTCAGCGAACTCAGAACATTGAAAAATTCACGGTTACCCTCCCTGGCTTTGTATGGCACTTATGGAACCGCCGGATATGGTTATGACAAACAACCCAATGAGTTTTTAAAATTCTATCCCATTGGATATGCCGGACTGCAATTGACCTATCCTCTTTTTAACGGGACGATCACCCGGCGAAAAATCAATCAGAAGAGACTGGAAGTCAGGAACAGTGAACTCCAGCAGAGTTTGATAACGGAACAAACCAACATGCAGATTGACAATGCCCGGCAGCAAAGGATGGTCGCACAACATTCACTGGAAACCACCCTCTCACAGATAGCGCTGGGGCAATCTGTTTACGGGCAAACGATTTTGCAACAGGCACAAGGCACAGCAGGTCTGCCTGATGTGCTGCTGGCTGACAATGCGTTGCGGGAAGCCCAGCAAAACTACCTGGGTGCGGTAGTTGAGTATCTGAAGGCAGATCTGGAATTAAAAAAGTTAACAGGAAACATTTTAAATAAATAAGCAATGAAAAAAGTCCTTTATGTTATTATCCCAATCATGTTGTTCGCCCTCGTTGTTATTCGTTTAATGACAAATAAAGACACTGCCCGGCAACAAGTTTATCAATATAATAAGGAAGAAGCGGTCAATGTAAATGCCGACACCTTGCATTTGGAGGATATCGATGCTGAATATTCGTTCTCCGGAACTTTTGAACCGGATAAGGAAACGAGACTCAGCACTGATATCCAGGGGAAGATTAATACAATTCTCGTGGATGCAGGGAGCATCGTAAAGAAAGGGCAGCCATTGCTGCAACTGGATAACTCATTGCTGAAACTGCAAATTGCGTCAGTCGAAGTTCAAATCGAAGGACTGGAGGCTGATGTGAAGCGTTATAGGATCCTCACCGATGCCGATGCCGTTCAGGGTGTGCTTCTGGAGAAAGCCGAACTGGGTTTGAAATCGGCCAAAGTGCAAAGAAACACCTTGCTCGAACAGGTCAGTAAAACGACCATCACAGCGCCATTTGATGGGATCGTAACGGCAAAACTGACCGAGGTGGGTGCGTTTGCAGCCCCGGGTGTCCCTTTACTTCAGATTACAGATATCTCTCAGTTGAAATTTACGGTCACTGTTCCTGAAGCTGATTTGAAATTATTCAACACCAATAGTTCATATCAGGTTGTTGCGGATGTTTTTCCTGAAATCGTCCTTTCAGGAAGAGCTACCCTTATAGGAAGCAGGGCAAACGTGGCCAGCAGTTTCCCGGTGCAGTTCGCCATTCATAATACGCCGGAATTAACAATCAAAGCTGGTATGTTTGGCAAAGTAATATTAACAGAGCGTAATGGGGATAAACGCATGATCATTCCGGCTACCGCCATTGTCGGATCGTCGGTTCGCCCGCAGGTTTACCTGGTTGAAAAAGGGAAAGCGGTGCTCAGGGATATCACCGTCACGGCACGAACGAAAAATAAAGCAGTCGTTGGTGCCGGGTTAACAGAAGGCGATGTTATGATCACCGGCGGGTTCATCAACCTTTTTGATGGAGCCAATGTAAACGTTAAATAAAACAACGAGCCATGAATATCACACAAATATCTATCAACCGTCCGTCGCTGATCATCGTGCTTTTCAGTGTGCTGACCCTGGCCGGATTTATCGGATATAAAAATCTGAGTTACGAACTGATGCCCGATTTCAATCAGCCTGTTGTGGTAATTAAAACCATATATCCCGGGGCGGAACCCCCGGAAGTAGAAACCTCTGTTTCGCGCAAAATCGAAGATGCACTTTCCAACCTCGAAGGCGTGGACTATCTTGTAACAAAATCACTCCCCAATGCCTCCATCATTATCGTCAACCTGAAATACGGTACCGACCTGGGCAAAACGATGCAGGATGCCCAGCGTTACATCGATAACATTCGTAAAGATTTGCCTGCTGATATCCAGAGTCCCGTTATGAGCAAAGTTTCCCCCAATGATTTGCCGATCATGTCGGTGAGCGCTGCCAGTAATTTGCAGGGAACAGAATTTTATCAAAAAATGAAAGATGAATTCCTGCCGCAGATACAGCAAATAAAAGGTGTGGCAGAAATCACCCTTTTAGGGGGGGAAGAGCGGGAGATTGAGGTAAAAGTCAACCAGGAAAAATTAAAATTATATAAAATCTCCCTTTCCCAGGTAACGGATGCCATTAACCGTTCAGGACTGGATTTGCCTGCCGGGAAAGTTCAAACGAACACCGAAAATAATTCAGTGCGGTTAACCGGTAAATTCTCCACCATCGATGACATTAAAAATGTGCAGGTGGCAATGCCTGCACCAGGAAGCCCTGTGTATGTGAAAGATGTGGCCACCGTTACGGATGGAATCAGGGAGATTACATCCATCAGCCGCTATAATGGAAAGAACGGGATCGGATTATTAATTAAGAAGCAAGGCGATGCCAATGCAGTGGACGTTACGAGGCTGGTCCGGGCAAAATTCAAATCCATTGAACAACAATACACTACAGCCGCAGTACAATTCGTGATTGCCGATGACAGTACCGATAAAACGATTGCCGCAGTTGACTCTGTTGTTTTTGATTTGTTTCTGGCGGTGATCCTGGTTTCATTGGTCATGCTGTTGTTTTTGAGAAGCTTCAGGAATTCGCTTATTGTGCTGATCGCGATTCCAACCTCTCTGGTAACCGCTTTTGCAGTGATGTGGATTTTGGGATATACCCTCAACCTGATGACGTTGCTGGCCATGTCGCTGATTATCGGCATCCTGGTAGATGATGCCACGGTGGTCCTGGAAAATATCCAGCGCCACCTGGATATGAAAAAGGGAAAACGTGCTGCTGCTTTGGACGGCCGGATGGAGATCGGGTTTTCAGCATTATCCATCACACTGGTTGATGTTGTTGTGTTCCTGCCCATTTTGTTTTTGCAGGTTTTCGTGGCTGATATGCTCAAACAATTTTCAATTGTGGTGGTCACATCAACGCTCACCAGCTTATTGGTGGGATTTACACTGACTCCCTGGCTGGCATCCAGAATAGGAAAATCGGAGGACTTAAAACCAACTAATTTTTTCAATCGGTTTTTACTTTGGTTTGAGCACAATCTTACAAAATTCATCAGCTGGTATGGGAAACAACTGGAATGGGTGCTTACACATAAGCTCATCTTCGCAGGAATTGTGCTTTTGCTGTTTGCATTTACCGGGGTGATGTTTAAACAAGGTATTATCGGTAAGGAACTCATCGCCACCGGCGATCAGGGTAAATTCCGGCTGAACCTGGAATTTGACAAATCAACCTCCGTTCAGCAGAACAACATCCGGTCGAGACAAATAGAAGGCTTCATCCTTCAGCAACCTGAGGTGGCAACAGTATTCAGTAACATCGGAGGTCCGGGCACCGGTATTGGCAGTCTGGGGGTTGGTGCATCCAACAAAACAGAATTTACGATCCAGTTAAAACCTGCCAGCGAACGAAGCAACCAGCCAACGGAGGAGTTCATGAAGCAGTGCCGGAAAGCGCTTCAAAAGCAGTTCCCGGGTATCAACTATTCAATGGCCGCATTGGGACTCATTCCACGTACAGCACCAATAGAATTGACCGTGAGTGGAAGTGATCCTGCCCTGGTAATGAAAACCGGTGCTTCGTTAAGATCCGTCATTGAAAAAATTCCCGGAGCCGATAATGTCCGTTTATCTGTGGAGGAAGGAAGTCCGGAATATAAAATCATTCCTGACAAGGATAAACTGCAACGCTTCGGGTTGACAACAGCCTATGTGGGAATGAATATCAGAAGCGCTTTTACAGGGAATGAAGACGCGACTTTAACCGAAAACGGGACGGAATATCCCATAAGAATCCGGCTGGATGATTTCAACCGTGAAAACTTTGAAGATGTGAATAAACTGACCATTGTAAATCCAATGGGCATGCCCATTGAGGTAAAGCAATTTGCGGAAGTAGTGCAGGACAACTCTCCATCGCTGCTGGAAAGGAAAGACCGGCAACCGGCTGTGACACTTACGGCAGAAGCCCTGGGCAGACCTTCGGGAACAGTGGCCGACGATGTGGTGGCCTACCTCAAAAAGAATCCATTGCCTGCAGGCGTTGAGATGACATGGGGAAGCGACATTAAAAGACAGCATGACAGCTTCGGCGCCCTGGGGTCGGTGTTGATGATTTCGTTTCTACTCATCTATCTGATCCTGGTAGCGTTGTACGATAGTTTCATTTATCCGTTTGTCGTGTTGTTCTCCATACCTGTTGCGGTAATAGGTGCTTTTCTCGCATTAAACCTGACGATGAGTAATCTGAGTCTGTTTTCATTGCTCGGGCTGATCATGCTGATGGGGCTGGTCGCAAAAAATGCCATCCTGATTGTGGACTTTACCAACCAGTTAAAAGCGCAGGGTAAAAGTGTCAGAGAAGCATTGATCATGGCCGGCAAAGAGCGTATGCGGCCCATTTTAATGACCACACTTTCAATGGTGATCGGGATGCTGCCGATCGCGCTTGCAAAAGGTACGGCCAGTGAATGGAAGAACGGGCTGGCATGGGTTATCATCGGAGGACTGCTGTCATCACTTATTCTGACAGTTTACCTGGTTCCGGTGGTATATTACGCGGTAGACAGCCTGAAAGAAAAATTCTCTAAAAAATAAACCTCCACCGGAAGAAAAACAACCACTGATTAACCATGTCGCGATCGCTGCAGCGCTTTTATTTTTTCCATTGCACCGCCTGTAAGTAAGGTGGCAAGAGTAATCCCCGCGAACCAGGCCACAAACTGGAACAAATCCTGGCTTCTGAATAACCAGGCTGCAATGTTACCGATGATCAGCCATTGGATAACATAAAGGCTCGTTACTTTTTGCCCGATCCATTTGATGAGCCCGGCAACCTTATGGTCCCCAAATGAAATATCAAGCAATTTGACAAGAATCAGATACGAGACCATGAACAAAACCACCCAGCCGAAAAAAAGAAACCCGTGATGATAATACCCATCGGTTCCTGTCAGGTTGTGTGTTATCGTCAAAGCATAAGGCATGGTGATCAATACACCGATCCATAAAGGAATGAAATAGATAAATTTATTTTGAATATCGAGGTGGTGCAGTTTTGGTTTTTGTCTGATCAACAGGCTGAACGAATAGCCGGTCAGTACGTATGCAAACCACGGAAATAGCGGGAAATAAGACCATTCCGCCATTCCTCCGATGAAAGCAAAGGGATATTGTGACACACTTCCTGCTATCCGAATCTGACTCATTAACGGGCTGACGGCTGCGATGGCCATGGCTGTAAGAAAGTATAACCAGGTATAATCTTTAAAAATCGACCGCAGGATACCGGTTAATATCAGGCTGAGACCGGCCAGTGTTAAGATATCTGCACCCATTATGAAAAACCACGGGTTCAGGTCAATGTCACCCCGCCAGATCTGCGCCAGCAGGTTTGCCGAGCGGGCAACATTGAGCAAAATTCCTCCCAGGAACAGCAGGCCTCCCCTCTTCAGAAAATATAAAAAGGGCTTTGCCGTAATAGCCAGAAAATAACCCATCACGGCGAGAAATACCGGGGCACATGGCGGTCCGCCAAGAAACATCGATGCTTTTCCGATCAGACTGTTATACGTATCCGAAGAAACGAACTGTTCCATGATATGCACCTGGATCATTAAAAGCACGGCCAACCCTTTCAACAGGTCGGCCGTACCATCACGTTTCATCCGGTCAACAGCAGGATCAGTCATGGATTAACTTGCCGGAACTTATAACCATTTCATTGATTTTCAACTGGTAAATATATCCGCCTTTTGGCAAGTCTGCCGTTTGAATCTGCAAATTATTGAAAGTCCGGTCAACCCGGTAACTCTTCACTACCTGCCCGGATCCGTTGATAATCCTGATCTCTGCAGATCCGATACCATCGGGAAGGTGATAGGGTATCGTAACCATTCCATTTGAAGGGTTGGGAAATGGCCTGTTCAGATACGTATCTCCCTCCAACGGAATCACACCGTTGGGCATATTTCCTGGCAATGAATAAACAACCGTATTCATCGTCCAAAGCAGGATAGAATAATCATACACGTATCCGAGCAATTTCGTGCCATTCGTGCCGGATGCCTTCACCTGCACATAACTGCAACCTGGTAAATAGAGTAACTCCAGCCCGTCTTCGTTAACAACCATTGTATAATAGGTGTAATAGAGCATGGTTGTGTCATAAGAATAATAGGTGTAGGCAAGTTCCACCTTGTTGTCTGTATTAAACAAGGTTTCGGAAACATACCTGATATCATACAAATACATCCCTGCCGGAACGCTGAGTTTAATTGCTTTCCATTCCGAATGATCCATATTATACAAAAGGCATTGGTTGTTGGTTACATCCATCAGGAAATACTTGTAACCTGAAACGCTTAGTTGCGTAAGGTCTGCCGAAGCAGGATAAGTTTTTTCAAGGTTAATCTGAGCCCGGGAATTTACCATTAGCAGGATAAATAACAAAAACAGGAAAGACTTCTTCATAAATGGAAAGCATTTTAAATGAAGGATCAAAAGTAAACCGTCGAATCCAATGGACCGTTATGAAATTTTTCTAAAATGTTATAATTTTTTAAGGTGAGGAGGAAAGAAACGATATATGGTTGAAGGCAACTTTATAACCGGTCAGACATAGAATTTACAAACGAATCCTGAACCGGTACTCCGCTGACAACTTTGCTTTGGGTAAACATGTACCTGAGTTGTTCGTATGGCACACAAGCCGCTGAATTAAAATATTTTATACTTAATACAAATCCATCATCATGAAAACAGAGGATTGATCCATTATCGTCTTCAATATAAAATTGCTTCCGTTCTCCCTGGTCGCTGATACTGTATTTATCGAAAAGCGCAACCGCAATCTGTCCCCACGCCTCTTTATGCTTATTTGAAAAGGAATATTCACCGAAAAAAAATTTACCATGGGATGAATAAAAAAGCAGAAGTGTTGTCAAATCCAGGATTCGTGTTCGGTAGCCAACCACTTTAATGAGATCATTCCCCGCCTCCATATAATTAACGCAGATGGCTTTCCCTTTGGAGCGAACAATTTCCCTGATATCTGCCCCGAATGCATTTTTTTCGAAATGAATGGGCCTTGATGTTTTAAAAACGGGAAAGGAGCTATTTCTGAGAATAATGTTATCAAACCTGAGAACCGGGTCGGTGATGAAACATCTTTTTAGCATAACATTCAGATTCGGATATTTTTTCTTGTATCTCTGACATAAGAAAAAATACTCTTTAGAAAATTCTCCGTAAATTAACTTACAGATTGTCAAATGAATGATATAAAACATCTGCTGTTCTTTAAAACTGTAAACCGAAGAATCACTTCACAAGATAGAGACGTTGTGGTTGTTTCTATTTTTCAACAAATATATAACATTTATAGAATAAAAAAATCATTGATGCAAAAAAGTGTGAAAGTTGTTAATTCCGATGTCTTTGTTTCCTGAGTCTCTATTTATGCTGCCGGAACAGCCATTCCATCATCAGGGGATCACTGTATGCCGCAAGCCATGCAAAATGTCCGACACCAGGATAGTAAGTAAGCCCCGCATGTGACCCGGCTTTGGTCAACGCCGAAATCATGTCAATTGAGTAGAGCGGGTTCACTCCAGGGTCTTCCGACCCATGGAAAATCCACATTGGGATATGTGCGATTGAAGCGGCTTTCGACACATCGCCACCACCACAAACAGGCACAGCTGCTGCAAATAAGCGGGGGTACCTTTCAATGGCATCGAACGTTCCATATCCTCCCATCGAGAGCCCCGTTATGTAGATGCGGTTTGTGTCAACCGAATAGGTTTTTATGAGCTGACGGATGAGCTCGACGACAAGTGCCATCGGTTTAGACGGAGAGGGCTGAAGCAGAATTTCCCTGGTTTTTTCGTTTTCATAAAAATTCGACCAGCTTTGATTGGATGGGCATTGAGGGGCAATGACAAAGGCCGGGTGTGCTGACATGGCCTGGTCGGTGGCAAAATTCATCACACCCCATTTCAGCTGGGCTTCATTATCGCTGCCACGTTCGCCCGAACCGTGCAGGAAAATGATAAGCGGATATCTTTGAATGGTGTCATAATCCGGGAAAAGCAGACGATAATTAAGTGTATCCCCCTGCTCACTGATGTATTTATGAATACTGAACCGGGATGAAGATTGGGCAAGGATGCCGTTTGACCCGGTGAACCAGCAAATTGATACTATTAAAACAATAGATTTCACGCTGTATTTTTTCATCTTTTGGCTATTTGGAAATTGTATTCTGTTTATTATGGTCAAATTTAGGTTTTTTCGGTCAGATTATAATGATACCTGACTGGAAAAAATCATACTTTTTATACGAAATCAAAGTTGCAGGGATATTGCTTTCGGCCGCTCCGAAATGTCTATGGAAAATGTTTCAAGTCAATCTACCCAAAGCTACTTTTCGGATTGAACTTTTGCTGATCTTTGTCAGAGCGCCCATTGATGAGTCGTGACAAAAATAGCGGGCGACCTGTATCAGGATGTAAATCCCGATAGTACCATTTGTGCCTCCGCGTTTAACCCTAACTGGCCGAATTATCACATGAACATTGTTCTTGACAAGGACAGGACACCAGTAATCTTGCAATCCATGTATGTGTGGCGGCTGGAGATCATTCATTAGCTGCTTGTTGTACAGCTTCACTCTGTATGCAGTCTCATCGGGAAAGTGTTGAATAAAATACAATGTGTCCCTGTCTTTTTTCAAGGCAAAAAAGTTTTTAACATTTTTTTGTTCATTAAAAGACCACCCCCTTTGTCAGGTTAATGAATAATCAATCTTAACTTTATAGGAAATATCTAAACGTTAAAGCGCGATGAAAAACACACGACATATCACAACAAATGATTCAGTTGACAACAGGATGGGCATGTCACACCAACAAGCGAAGGTTCCTGTCTCAAAGCTTTTATCCGGCTCGGTGGTGGATAAATACCCTGTCATGCTCGATGACGGACGAACAATAGTTTATATAACAGACAAAAGCCGCGAACGTGAGATCAGGTTGCGGTATGGATTGAGGAAACAGGGATTGTAAATTTATCTATAAAGCCCCGATTTACAAAACCATTCCATTTGTAACAGTCAGCTAAATCTGACTACAATAGATTCACTGCCGGTAAAATCAGGAATACGCTGAAAACTCACAACCCCATCTTTATATCATGTTTACAAATGATATAAAGACGGGGTTGTTTTCAAAATGACCCGGAACATTCCGGGTTGAATCAGTTATGATCAGTTTTGACCGGAGATAAGGTTAAAACATGTACCTGATTCCGATCTGGGCACCCCAGGTGCTTGTGGTCGACATTAACGGCGTGTAGGTGGAAGTCGGGAAAACAGGTTTTCCGGAAGCTTTGTCAATGCTCAGATAATTCATCTGATAGGTAGGAACTCCACCAGAGGTAGTGTTATTGTATTTGAGCAGGGTTATGTCGTAACTGCCAAGTGTCTGCTTTTGGTAAACTCCCCATTTGGAATTAAACAGATTGCCGATATTCAACAGGTCAAGACTGATCTGGAGGGTATGACGGGTTTTGTGGTTTTTATCAAAGTAGGCATATACATCCTGCAGAATTTTAACATCCCAACGTCCCAGCCAGGGCATGATCACCCCATATCTATCGGCATATTTTCCTTTATTTGCCGATAAATATTTGTCCTGATCAACATATTTCCAGAAGGCATCATTCTGTTCAGCAGCTGTTGCGATTACCACACCACTCGAATTCTTGATGTCCGCGAAAATAATTTCGGTAGCATCTTTTGGAATGTACATCAGGTCGGCAGCATTACCGTCACCGTTCATGTCATTGGAGTAAATATAATCCAGTCTGCCCTGGCTGCTTCCCTGGTAAAATAAGGAAACAGTGGTTTTAAGATGCTTTGCATATTCGATCTGATAGGAAAGACAGCCAACAACACGATGAGGTACAGTGAATTGGGAGTAACTCAAGCCAGGGGTATTCTGGTTAACGGAAGATGGATTGCTTGACCAGGCAGATGCTGCGGCTGAGCCGGGATTGGCTGTTAGGTCCTTTGCACCTGAGTATGTATAAGCCAGAAAGCCATAGAATCCGTTCTTGAATTCCCTGGCCAGTTGCGCGGTCAAAGAATAGGTATAACCCTCCTGGGTGTTGGTCAGTACCATTGCATTGCTGATGTCTTTGTTCACTCTTCGTGAGGCGGAGAAGAATCGTTGCCTTTTATCAACTCCCTGGAAGGTTGAGTCAGAAAGTGTTTGGTTTGCATTGTATTGCACAACATCCTGGACAGATTTCGAGTAAATGGCTTCAAATGTTGCAATAATTTCCCATGGTAATTTGACATCGAATGCCAGGTCTGTTCTCCAAACCTGCGGCATTTTGAAGTTCTTATCCACAACGGCAATTGAACCGGGAGCTTTTGATGGAGTGGGTGGAAACAACACGGTATTGTTCAGATGATAAAAAGGATCCGGGTTGAAAGTCAAAGTTGCCAACTGTGCTGCTGTGGTAATTTCCACAGTATTTTGAAGCGTTCCGGAATTGGTTGGCTGATTGGTGAACCAAACGAAAGGTAACCTGCCGGTGAAAAGGCCGGTTCCCCCTCTGAGCTGCAAAGTCTTGTCGTTTTTAATATCCCAGTTAAAACTGATCCTCGGTGAGACAGTAATCTTTGACTTTGGCCACTGTCCGGCGTCAATGGTCATATCGTTGCCGTCGACATCTTTGAATGTGAGTTTGGTGATGGCTTCATTCGGAAGAAGCGTGTTATAGTAGAATGGCACTTCAAATCTGATACCTCCTGTCACTTTAAAATTCTCTTTGATCTGCCATTCATCCTGTACATACGCTGCCCCAAGTCCGAAATTCAGCTCGGCATAGCCATCTCCTGCGCCTGCATAGGGATAGGTCAAACCAAAAGTGGTGGGCGCGGCCCCATTCATAAAATCTGCCATGGAAGCATATCTGTAGTAGCTTGTACCGTATCTTTTGTAACTGTTACCGAAATAGAGTTGGTCGTAGGATATACCGGCTGTAAGTGTATGCTTGCCAAAATAATGGGTGAAATTATCGGTGAAAGTGAAAACGTTGTTCTTCACATCATTGTCAAGGGTGAACAATTCATATCCGAATGACATGTAAGGATCGCCGTCTTTGTAAATATCAACGAATGGGAAAGGAGAACTTTTACTGCTCCGGGTGTCTCTGATCTGTGTGAAGGTAAACAGGAATTTATTGGCAGACTTTCCGTACTGGCTGTTCAGTTCTGCTGTTAATGACCCTACGGTATTGAGCAATGAATAGTTGGCATTGTCAAATGCCATTGATTTTTCACCTATTCTTCCAAAAGTGGAACGGGTCCCGGGGGCGCTTGTTGCGTTAACCTGCTGATCATTCGTTGACCTTACATAATTGTATCTCACAGAAAGTTTGTTCTGTTTGTTGATGTTCCAGTCAATCTTTGCCAGAATTTTGTAATTTTTGGTCTGAAAGTTTTTAAAATCCTGGTATTTACCCGCATCATATCCATAAGTGCTCAGCAAATAATTACTCATGAGACTTAAGTCGCTCTGGGTAGTTCTCGAAATATAATTTGTTGCATCCGCATTGCCATCGGTACTGGCTTTCCACTGAATACCAGGGAAATTTGAGGTTTCCCTCTCAAAGTTTGCGAAAAACAACAACTTGTTTTTGATGATGGGACCGCCAAGTGTAGCGCCATAGGAGAGGGTTTGCTGGTCGGTAACATTTAGTTCGGTGCCTGACACTTTTTTCCCGGAAAGTCCCTGGTTCCTGAAATAGGTATACGCGCTGCCGCTCCAGCTGTTGGAACCGCTTTTTGTGACGGCATTTACATTGGCACCTGTGAAGTTGGACTGAGTGATATCGTAGGGTGCGACATTGATGCTGATCGCTTCAATCGCATCCAGACTGATCGGTTGTGCATCTCCTCCGGGGAGGGCTTTCGTGCTGAGTCCGAAATTGTTGTTAAAATTGGCACCGTCGATGGTGATGTTGTTGTACCTTCCATCGCGGCCGGCAAAGCTGGCACCGTTCGACTGAGGACTCAATTTTGTGAAATCAGTGATACTTCTGTTGATAGAAGGCAATGTCGAAATTTCGGTCGGATTGACACTGGTTGATGCCCCTGTGCGGTTTCCATCGATCAGGTCGTTCATTTTTGCAACTATTTCCACCTCTTTCATGTCGACAGAGGCTTCTTTGAGTGTTTGGTTCATACTCAGGGTTTGCCCTAAGGTCAAATTGATATCATCCACAACGACTGTTTGATAACCCACATAAGATATCGTCATCTTGTAGGGTCCGCCAACCCTCATGTTAGGAATCCTGAAAAGACCATTGTTGTCGGTAACCGTTCCGTATTGAGTTCCGGTAGGAACATGGACCACAAGAACAGTTGCTCCGGGCAGCGTGGTTTTTTCAGCACTCTGGATGACGCCACTCATGCCAGATGTCGTAACCTGAGAATACAGCAATATGCTGCTCAGGAAGAAAACCAGAAGAAAAAGTAGTTTTTTTGTCATAGGGTTTTTTTTAATGATTTGTGATTTAATTGATTAATTGAATAGTATGTGTTTATATTTTCTACATGGATGATTACTGCCTGCCTAATGACATTGATGGTTGTTTCAACTGGTCAGTTCTGTACAAATCATATCACAAAAATATATTCTTTGTACTAAGAAAAAAAATTTTGCAAGAATTATATATTACCACATATTAACTATTAAATGACACTGGTTGGTTCAAATTGATCCGTCTCAGCCATTTTTACTATAATTGCCACAAAGTCAAATGCTATTAAAAATTATACCTTATTTTGCAAGATGGTTATTCATACTTTTATGTGAAAATAACGGAAAAAGGATTTCGACAACCATGTGAAAAAGTTTCATAAAAAATCAAAAATTGGAAACATTTCAAAAGCAGGTAGAACAAAAATCCGACAAGGAACTTGTTGAGATTTATCTTAATGCACAAGACTATCAGGAAAATTTCATGAAAGTTGTTGGAGAAGAATATTCCAAAAGAAATATCTCATCAGATGCGCTTAAGAACATCCTGGGACAAATACAATCAGAAGCCTGGTTGAAAAGTGATAAAAAACCCGGACCGGGTAAACACAGGAATGCGCGCAGGATTGCCTTAACCTTTGCAGCTGCCCTGATTGGTTACCCATTTTTCATAGATTATTATAATATTCCTAAAACAGATATTTTGCCACTGATCATCTCATGTTTAATTGCGGGGTTTTTTGTATTAATAATCGTTGCCATTTTTGTCGTTGGGACCGGTTCAGATAAAACCTCAGATTAATAAACAGTTATATTTTTCAGTCAAGCCCTTCCGGGAATAAAAGTACCACAACCCCAGACCCCTTCTATTCAGGGAGAAGAGGTGGATTGAAAGGCACCTCAACCACCGACCCCTTCTCCTCAAGGAGAAGGGGAGTTCATACAACCGCATGATGGCTTTTCCAGGATCCCAAAGCCAGGAAAAGGAATAGTATTTGAGACTTTTTGAAATGATGATTAGGTTTTTGTTAAATTTGACTGCTAAAACCCAAAACCATTTTTCCGACCTCACATTTAATACACGCGGTTGTTCAAATGGTTGGTGACCGGTTTTAACAGAACTAGATTTAAATAATCAGTATATGCCCCAAACTACCAAAATAATTTGTCCAAAATGCGGTCATGAATTTGCCGTAGAAGACGTGATTTCCAAGCAAATCGAAGAAAAGTACCGTGCCGACCTCCATCGGAAGATCACGGTCATTGAAAATGAATTTAAGGCAAAAGAGACCAAACTCACACAAAAAGAAGCTGATCTGAAGAAGCTTCAGTCGGATATTGATACCCAGGTTACAGAAAAGCTGAAGGTTGAAACAGAGAAAAAATCCAAGGAGATCAAGATTCAAATTGCCCGGCAGTACGAGGATCAGATAAAATCATTAAGTGATGCCAATGCTGAAACCCAGAAGCAATTAGCCGATCTCAGGAAAGCCAAAATAGAGAATGAGCAGTTAAAGCGGAAACTGGATTCCCAGAAGCAAGACCTTGAGGTTGAATTTGAACAAAAAATGACAGCTCAGCTCAAGGCGGAAACCAATTTGATCCGTCAAAGGGAAGGTGACCGGATTGAACTTAAACTTAAAGAAAAAGATGAAGTCATTAACTCGATGAAGGAGCAGATGGAAGTGATGAAGCGGAAAGCTGAGCAGGGCTCTATGCAACTTCAGGGTGAGGTTCAGGAACTGGTTCTGGAAGAAGTGCTTCGGTCTTTGTTCCAGTTCGATCTCATTGAAGAGGTAGGCAAAGGAATCAGGGGAGCTGACGTAATCCATACCGTCAGAAACCGTTTTGGCGTTGATTGTGGTAAAATAGCTTACGAATCAAAACGCACCAAATCTTTCAGCCAGGACTGGATCACGAAACTGAAAGCCGATGCTGCATTGGTTAAAGCTGATCTGCTGGTTATTGTTTCAGAAGCTCTTCCGGAAGAAATTGACCATATCGGGCAGATCAACGGCGTTTGGGTTTGTTCATTCAATGATTTTAAAGGATTGGCAATCGTTTTACGGGATAGCCTGTTGCGTGTAAGCGAAGCTTTTTCATCCCAAACCAATAAGGGTGAAAAGATGCAGATGCTGTATGACTACCTGACCAGTAACGAATTCAAATTGCAGGTAGGTGCCATTATCGAAGGATTTACCAGCCTTCAGGTAAGCTACCACAAGGAAAAACGTGCGATGGAACGCATCTGGAAAGAACGGGAAAAGCAGTTGGAGAAAGTGCTGCTGAACACCAACCATTTTATTGGTTCAGTGAAGGGCATTGCCGGAACATCGATGCCAGAACTGAAGCAGATCGGGGCTGAAGATAATTTGCTGGAAGTGGAGGACTAATTGATTGCATAAACTATTAAATTCACGGATATGGCAACACTTACACAAGAAATGAAGGACATCGATTCTCTTATTTTTACCGACGGAACCGGTGGCGTAACTTGATGAGATTCATTCTCTCAAACCCGGACCAACTGCCGGGGGAAAAACCGCTTAAAATTCAGCCCAGTAAATTCCTGATTTTAAGCCATGTAAAGAGTTCGATCATGTAGTAAAATCAAAGGTTAAAGTCAAAATCACCCAGCATGAAAAAGTTAATCCCGATTAATGGAACCCTGATCATCCTCATCCTGTTCGCCACCCTCCTGATCCTGTCAGGATGCTCCAACAAGGAAGTTGTTACAGAATGTTTAAAAGGTCACACCTACGGATTCTGGGGTGGCCTGTGGCATGGGATCATTGCACCAATAGACCTGATCGCCATGCTCTGGCGGGATGATGTAACAGTCTTTGCCCCGAACAACAATGGAATCTGGTATGCCTTTGGATTTGTTATTGGCAGCGGTGGATGGGGATTTCTTGGTGGTCATGGAGCATCAAGGAATAACAAAAAGAGGTAAGAACAGATCTGCCGGCTGCAATGCAAGATGCTTGTTACTAGCTGTCAGGGGTTTTTCTTGTCATATTTCTTGCTATACGAAACCCAAGGTCGTCAATTTTAAATGATGAAGGATGGCTACGTCTGCGATTGGTAGCCATACACCCCCTTGCATCATCATGCCACCCCCCACCTCTGAAAATACGATACGAACCATAAACTGGTTCGTCATATATGTCTGAACACCATTCCCAAACGTTTCCCAACATGTCATAAAGTTCCCACGAATTTGGATCTTTCATGCCAACATCATGGGTCATGTTTTCCGAATTGTCTCGGTACCAAGCTATCAAATCTAAATCACCGTATCTGATTTCTGTCGTTCCGGCTTTACAGGCATATTCCCATTCGGCTTCCGTTGGCAGCCGGTACCCATCCGCATTTAAATCGGAAGTCACCTCTTCGCTGTCACCATTAAAGAAATAGCATGGCTTCAATCCTGATTTAATTGATAATGAATTACAGAAATTTACCGCATCTTTCCAGGTTACTGATTCAACGGGGAGCCAGTTTCCTTTAAAAGCCGCTGGTGATTCTTTTAAAATTTCATAGTATAAACCCTGTGTCACCGGAAATCTGGAAAGTAAAAAAGGTTCAATTTTAACATTCCATTTCTTCTTTGTTCTGTCATCTCTTAATTCAATTTCTCCACCCGGTATTTCTACCATTAGCCCGCTTACAGTTGAAATACCGGGTATGTCAATAATACATTGATCCATCAGCGTAACGAAGTTAATACATTGGTAACTTTTATTTTGGTCGCCAGTAAGGATCAAACGCTTTGACCTGACCACCAATGTTTCCGATATCATAGGACACCGCATCATCGCCATGCTTTTTACTCTTATGATTATCCATAATCAGGCAAAAGGCAATGATCAGTTCAAGGTTGCAATCATTGTCGGCAATGATGGTGTAATTGTCACCATCAAACCAGCTTACCGCTTCTTTTTCCCACCAGGCAACCTGGGTATTATTCCTGTAAATTGAATATTTTCTTCCCCGATGCCCATAGATATGAAAGATGTCAGGGCTGCAATGACATTGATAGTGCATCTCCCACCATGAATCTGCCCTGAATTCAACGGTACTGTTGTCGTGAAGCCGGATACTGTATTTCGGTTTCCAGATGAACCATTGCTTATTGATCGTAAGCCGGACTCCGGAAACATCATTCCTGAAAAGGTTTATAACCGACAGGAACCTGAACAGTTCATTTGATGCCTTGTATGTTTGTTGTCCATCCACAAAGATTTGGTATTTATCACCAATGGCAATTTTCTTCTGGTTAATATCTATACGCATACGGGAAATGGTTTAATATGGTTATGTCAAATTTTCTTTTTCCGGCCACTTTGTATCTCCGTTGTTACTTCCAGATTGTCTGTCCAGATTGCCACATGGTCTATTTTCATCATCCGCTGTGTCATTCAGGAATAAAAGCTGCTTCACTGAGATTGAGTAGGTAAAGGTAAGAATTTTCATAAAATTTACGGGTTTATTGTTATTAGAACCTGAATGGCTTTGGATGATGATATCCGGTCTGGTGTTTCATGTAAAGATATTCCATCGCCATACGCCTGGCTTTTTTTTCAACCAACGACCATTCTGCTGAGACCAAAAGGAGGAAACAAAGGATATATTTACTGCCTGAAATAGATCGGGCAAGGGAAAGGATCAGGGAAGTGATGAAGGTTATGAGGGTAAAAAAAACAACTTGCAATATGTTCAAAACGTGTTCAAAATATTGCAAGTTATTGGTATTCAGTATACTTGGTAGCCCCACCGGGAATCGAACCCAGATTTAAAGTTTAGGAAACTTCCGTTCTATCCATTGAACTACAGGGCCGGGAGAATTTCGAATATTGAACAACGAATTTCGATTGCAAAATTAAGAATTTATTTGACATCTGCCCCGTTGATACTCCCTTCATCGGGAGTGACAAAAAACAGGGTGCCATCCGGGTTTTCAGCCATCAGGATCATCCCCTGCGATTCAATGCCTTTTAATTTGCGGGGGTCAAGGTTAACCAGAATACAAACACGCTTGCCAATGATATCATTGGGATTGAAAAATTTTGCAATCCCTGAAACCACCGTTCGATGGTCGAGGCCGGTATCAATTTTCAATTTCAGCAACTTGTCGGTTTTTGCCACCTTTTCCGCCTCAAGTATGGTTCCGGCCCGGATGTCCATTTTTGCAAAATCCTCGAAACCGATCGCTGCTTTCCCGGGCTTTACGGGTGATTTGGATTGCAACGCTTCATTGGCCGTTCTGGTTTCAAACAGCTTTTGCACCTGCTGCTCAATGGCGGCGTCATCAATTTTTTCGAACAGCAATTCAGGCTGGCTTAACTGATGTCCGGCAGAGAGCCAATTCAGTAACACTGCATCCTTCCATCCGGGAAATGGCAGATTCAGTGTTTTCCTGATCTTTGCCGCAGAAAAGGGAAGAAAAGGCTCTGCAACAATCGATAGCTGTGCGCATATCTGAAGTGAAATATTTAAAACAGTCGCCACTCTGACGGGATCATGGGTGAAAACCTTCCAGGGTTCATTATCGGTAAGGTATTTGTTCCCCAACCTGGCCAGGTTCATCATCTCAGCCAAAGCCTCCCGGAACCGGTAGCTCTGGATACTTCCTGCGATCCGGCCGGGAAATTGCCTCATCTCCTCCATGGTGAGCTGATCACTTTCGGTAAAACCTGCAGCTTCAGGAACTTTTCCATCGAAATATTTATGGGTCAATACAATGGTACGGTTCACAAAATTTCCGAGGATGTTTACGAGTTCGCTGTTGTTCCTTGTCTGGAAATCTTTCCAGGTGAAGTCATTGTCCTTGGTTTCCGGGGCTGCCGAGGTAAGCACATACCGCAACACATCCTGTTTGCCGGGAAATGCCTCCAGATATTCGTGCAGCCAGACGGCCCAGTTTCGCGAGGTGGAAATTTTGTCCCCCTCCAGGTTCAGGAATTCATTGGCCGGAACATTATCCGGGAGTATATAGCTCCCTTCGGCTTTCAACATCGCCGGGAAGATGATGCAGTGAAAAACGATGTTGTCTTTGCCAATAAAATGGACAAGCTTGGTCTCCGGGTCTTTCCAGTATTTTTCCCAGTCGGCGGTTAGTTCCCGTGTTGCGGAAATATAACCGATCGGAGCATCAAACCACACATACAACACTTTGCCTTCGGCACCCTCCACCGGGACTTTCACCCCCCAGTCGAGGTCGCGGGTAACAGCGCGGGGTTGCAAACCCTGGTCGATCCACGACTTGCACTGCCCGTACACATTGATTTTCCAGTCATCTTTGTGCCCATCGAGGATCCATTCACGCAACCACGGTTCGTACTCATCAAGGGGCAGGAACCAATGCCTTGTTTCGCGCAATACGGGTTTATTTCCGCTGAGCACCGATTTGGGTTCAATCAAATCGGTGGCATTCAGCGAGGTACCGCATTTTTCGCACTGATCGCCATAAGCCTTTTCAAAACCACAATGAGGGCAGGTTCCGGTGATGTACCGGTCGGCGAGGAACTGCCCGGTGGCCTCATCGAAATATTGCTCTGAAACTTTTTCGATAAACTGTCCGGCATCATACATCTTACGGAAGAATTCAGAAGCGGTGTTATGATGCATCTGATTCGATGTACGGGAATAGATATCAAATGAAATTCCAAAATCTTCGAATGATTTTTTTATGATGCCATGATATCTGTCGACAATAGCCTGCGGTGAAACTCCCTGCTGTAACGCCTTGATGGTAATGGGTACTCCATGTTCATCCGATCCGCCGATAAAGATGACATCCTCGTTGTTCATCCGAAGGAACCTGACATAGATGTCGGCCGGTACATATACGCCGGCGAGATGTCCGATGTGGATGGGTCCGTTGGCATAAGGAAGCGCAGATGTAACGGTATAACGCTTGTAAACAGGTTTATCGTTCATGGGATCAGACTAAGGGAATGGGCTAAATGTGAGGTACAAAGTTATGAATAATGAAAAGACCTTACCCGGGCACCTCCTTTTTTTTTAATTTTGGCGCATGATCCGGCCAGACTATCTTAAAGCGGGCGATAAAATCGCGATTGTCTCACCAGCGAGGAGTATCACCTTTGAGGAGGTGCATCCGGCCATCAGATTTTTTCACAGGAATGATCTGGAGGTCATACTCGGAAGCTATATTTTCAGCCGGCAACACCAGTTTGCCGGTTCGGATGAACAACGCTGCAGGGATTTTCAGCATGCGCTGGATGATGAACAAATAAGGGCCATCGTTTGTTCCCGCGGAGGATATGGCACCGTACGGATCATCGATCAACTCGATTTTTCAGCCTTTTGTGAACATCCGAAATGGATTGCCGGGTTCAGCGACGCAACTGTCCTTCATGCACATATTCACCGGCAATTCGGTATTGAAACCCTTCATTCAGTCATGCCGGTCAACATCAGAGGTGATAAACAGGATGAGAACCTGCAAACCATGGTGAATGCACTCTTCGGAAAACGAATTACCTATTCCTTTGCAAAATCCGGTTTGTCGCGCGAAGGCCATGCCGAGGGAGTTCTTATCGGCGGAAACCTTTCGATCCTTTACAGTCTCACAGGTTCTGCTTCAGAGCCTGACACTGCCGGAAAAATTCTTTTCCTGGAAGATGTGGATGAATATCTTTACCACATCGACCGGATGATGATCAGCCTGAAACGGGCAGGAAAACTGGGCAAGCTGAAAGGACTTATCATCGGCGGAATGTCCAGGATGAATGATAATACCATCCCCTTTGGAAAAACAGCCAATGAGATCATCGCTGATTTAGTCAGGGAGTACAACTTTCCGGTTTGTTACGATTTTCCTGCGGGACATCAGGATACAAATCTCGCGCTGATCATGGGCAGGAAGGTCAGCTTCACCGTTGATAAAGAGGTCAGGTTATCTTTTTATTAACAACTTGTATTACCTTTTGCATTTTCTGCGATTAACCTGTCAATCTCCGTGATGTTTCGAAGATGCAAGAACTGTTTAATGAAAGACCATATCGAATTGGGCAAGTCGGGCGAAGAGCTTGCTGTGGCACTCCTGGAAACGAAAGGCTACCGCATCCTGGAACGGAACTGGCGGCTGGGCAAAGAGGAGATCGATATCATTGCCCGGGATGGCAATTTTGTGGTGATCGTAGAGGTTAAAACACGCACTTCCAATATTTTTGCCGAACCCGAAACATCGGTTACAAAAAGCAAGCAACGAATTTTGATCCGTATTGCCAATGCGTATGTTCACTATCACCGGCAACAGGGGGAGGTGCGGTTTGATATCATTACGGTATTGATCAGGCCTGAAGGAGAGACGATCAACCATATCGTGGATGCATTTTATGCAACCCGCTGACGATCATTTTCTTCCGAAATCGGCAGGAATCTCTCCCCAGTATTCAGTCTCCCATTTAAGGATTTTATTAGGCCATTTGTTCTCATGGAGCCATTTGAGCGCTCTTTCGACCAATTCAAAAAGCTTTTTATTTTTTGGGGAAACCACCAGGTTGGTGTTGATGGCTTTTTTTCGGATCCAGGCCATGGCGGTGCGTGAATCGGTATAAACCGGCCAGTCACAGTTTCGCTCCTTCAGATATGCCAGAGCATGAACAATCCCAAGAAACTCCCCCAGGTTTACCGTACCTTCGGGAAAGGGGCCTATATGGAAAAGGGTAGCACCTGATTTGGTATCAACCCCCTGGTATTCGAGAATCCCCGGATTACCTGCACATGCGGCATCGGTGCAAATGCTGTCGGCAATGGGTTCCCCGACCAGCGGATTGGAACAGACAACTTTTTTCGGGGCATTCAGCCCTTTTGTCATGTATTTTCGCGGGTCGTCATTCAAAGCGCTTTTTGCAAGTTCAGCGGTCGGAAATCCTTTGTAGATGGCTCCGGTAAAACCTTCAACCTGTTTTTTGCAATCGGCCCAGCTTTGATAGATCCCGGGTTTTTTGCCCTTCCATACAACGTAGCATGTGTTTTTTGGCATTGTTCAGATTATCGTGCAAAAATACATTTTTGTAACCTTCCAACCCTTGTAATTTCGCTCCTACGGAGCGAATGGTCCGGGATATCATAATGGCTACCAGAATAACCCTTCTACGGAGCGAAAAGCTTGCTGCCAATCTTACGGATAAAAAAACAAATATTCCAAAGGACCCGGCTTCGTGACAGACAAATTCCGGAAATCCGCGTAGTTGTTCCAAAAACCGGCTCTGTGATTGCCCTGATAAGGTAACCCGCATATTTGTCCCATCACCCGGCTCCGTGGTTGCCTTGTATTGGGATTCCGCATATTTATTTCATCTCCTGGCTCCGTAGGAGCCAAAATCTGGTAGCCCGCAAACAATTCACAAAACCTGCGCTCCGTAGGTGCGCAATTTTAAAGGATGCGCAATTTTGGTATCTTTGCGCCAATGAATCCCTTTAAAAAACTTGCCGGGCAAACAGCCATTTACGGATTGTCAAGTGTGCTTGGCCGCATCCTCGGATATTTACTGGTGCCGCTCTATACACGGGTATTTTTACCGGCAGAATACGGAACGGTCAGCGTGTTTTTTGCTTATGCCGCTTTCCTTACGGTCATTCTGACCTACGGCATGGAAACAGCTTTTTTCAAATTCAACGAGAGCGAACAAAATAAAGAAAAGGTGTTCAGCACAGGGATGATCTCATTGATTTTTTCATCTTTGTTGTTCCTTACCCTTTCATCAGTCTTTGCACAATCCATTGCCGGTTGGATCGACTATCCCGATCATCCCGAATATGTATCATGGTTTGCCTGGTTCCTTTCTTTGGACGCCCTTTCCAAAATCCCTTTTGCCAGGCTCAGGGCCGAGAACAGAGCCATCCGCTTCGTGGCCATCAATATGACCAATATCCTTGTCAACTTCGGCCTAAACCTCTTTTTTTTGCTTTTTTGCCCGTTCGCACTCAAACAGCAGTCGTGGCCCCTGATCAACGGGTTCATTCAATTGATTTACCGTCCGGACTGGGGCATTGCATACATATTTATTTCAAACCTGGTTGCCAGTTCACTTACACTCATCCTGTTAATTCCACAGTTTACCGGAATGAAATGGAAACTGGATCCGAAGTTATTGAAAACAATGCTCATTTATGCTTTTCCCCTGCTTTTTGCGGGAATGGCGGGAATGATAAACGAAACCTTCGACCGCTTGCTGCTCCGGTACCTGTTACCCAAAGATATTGCTGCATACCAGGTTGGCATCTACAGCGCCTGTTATAAGATTTCCATCCTGATGACTATTTTCATACAGGCTTACAAGTACGCTGCCGAACCATTTTTCTTTGCAGCAGCCAAAGAAAAAGATGCCAAAATATTATATGCCAGGATCATGGATTATTTCATCATCGTTGTATCCTTCATATTCCTGGCGACCATGGTTTATCTCGACGATTTTATCATGCGGTACCTCATCGGGAAAAATTATTGGGAGGGCAAGGCGGTCATTCCCATCCTGATGATGGCCAACCTTTTCCTCGGGGTTTATTATAACCTCTCGATCTGGTACAAACTTACCTCAAAGACCATCTGGGGAGCCTTGCTTTCGATTTTCGGGGCCATCATCACACTGGTGCTGAATTTCTGGTGGATCCCGCTGGGTACTGACCATCTGGTACATGGATACCTTGGATCCGCCTGGGCTACCTTCATTTGCTATGGTTCGATGATGGTCATTTCATACCTGGCCGGTCAACACTTTTTCCCGGTGAAATACAACCTCAGCCGGTTTTTCGGTTACCTTGGCCTTGCAATCCTGCTCTACACAGTAAGTATCTATATCTTGCCTGACAGTTTGTTCCTGCGGATCATTTTTCATACTTTCCTGCTGTGTGTTTTTGCCGTTGTCGCATACCTCATCGAAAAGCCCCGGGCCATTACTTCCCGGTAATCAGGATTTTTATTACCTTTGCAGCCATACAAACTGCCATGAAGATCAGGATTGTCAACCACTCCACTCATCCATTGCCTGCATACGAAACCGTTGCTTCTGCCGGGATGGACCTTCGCGCTTTCCTTGATGCCGATATTGTGCTTAAACCACTTGAGCGGATACTTGTCCCAACAGGTTTATTTGTTGAAATCCCGATGGGATTTGAAGCCCAGATCAGGCCACGCAGCGGGCTGGCCATCAAAAAAGGGATTACCCTGCTCAATACGCCCGGAACGATTGATTCCGATTATCGGGGCGAAATCAAAGTAATCCTGATTAATTTATCGACGGAGGAATTTGTCATCCGCAATGGTGAACGAATTGCACAAATGGTCATTGCCGCCCATGAAAAAGCGGAATGGACCGAAGTAGATGAACTGGCTGAAACACAGCGGGGCGCCGGCGGATTTGGGCACACCGGAACGGAGTAATTGAAAATTGAAAATTGAAAATTGAAGATGAGGGTATTCGTAATTATCATACTTTGCTTATCGTTTTTTGGCAATATGGCCAATGCCATTCCCAAAAATGATGTTGCGCCGGTTTCCGGGTTCAGCATGCCCGACCACCAGAAGAAGGATAAGAAAAAATCAAAAAAAGGACAAACAGGGAGTGAGGTTTTTAAATACGGCAATCCGGGAATGCTGATCGATGCAAAAAAGGAGGCCATCATCGGAAATATCAAAGGAGCGTTGGATCTGTTTCGCCAGTATATTAACCGGTATCCTGATGATGCGGTGGGATATTTCGAACTGGCAAGATTGGAAGCGGAACAAAAAAATGCCGGTGAGTCGGTCAGATTGTGCCGCCTGGCTGTCAAACTCGATCCCGGGAACATCTGGTATTCGCTTTTCCTTGCCGAACTCTGCCAGGGTACTGCTCAATTCGATGATGCCATTGACATTTATGAAAAACTGATTGCCAAATACCCCGGAAACCTCGATTATCTTTACCAGCTTGCCGCCTTGTACCTCCAGGTGGAAAAATACCCGGATGCCATCAAAATTTATAATCAAATTGATGAAAAAACAGGTGTCGCGGAAGATATTATCCTTCAAAAACAAAAAATTTATCTGCACCTCAATGACCTGAAAGGGGCTGAACGCGAGATTCAGAAACTGATTGCCGCTTTCCCGGATGAACCCCGATATTATTCAATCCTTGCTGAGTTTTATATGGCAAACAATATGCAGGATAAAGCACTGGCTACCTATCAGAAAATTGCAGTGATGGATCCCGACAATGCCTATATTCACATGTCGATGGCCGACTATTACCGTAAAACAGGAAATAAGGAAAAGGCCTTCGATGAGCTTAAACTGGGTTTTGGGAATCCAAACCTTGACGTGGATACCAAAGTAAATATTCTTCTTTCTTTTTACACCGTCAATCAGATTTATAACGATTTGAAAGACCAGGCATTTACTTTATCCAAAATTCTCATCGAAACCCATCCCAAAGACCCCAAAGTCTATTCCATTTATGGTGATCTGCTGGTACAGGATAAGAAATTTCCTGAGGCAAGGGAGGCATTTATCAAGGTGTTGTCTTTAGACAGCAGCAGGTATGCTGTTTGGGAACAGGTACTTCAGCTCGACCTCCAATCGAATGAATTTGATCACCTGGTTACCTATAGCAACAAAGCCATTGAACTTTTTCCCGATCAGCCTCTTCCCTTTCTCTTTGCCGGTTTGGCCCAGCTGCAATTGAAAAACAATGAGGCTGCATTGAAAGCACTGGCCGGTGGTGCAAATCTTGTGGTCGACAACAATGAACTGCTGGCCCAGTTTTACATGTATCAGGGCGACGCCTTGCATGGCATG
Organism: uncultured Bacteroidales bacterium; assembly: GCA_903875045.1. GTDB lineage: Bacteria > Bacteroidota > Bacteroidia > Bacteroidales > FEN-979 > CAIVAT01. The sequence goes on along the minus strand of CAIQUS010000220.1, from coordinate 30,145 downwards.
AAAAAAGATCCGGATGCATTCATGGCTTACGAACGGTCAATCAAACTGAAAGATGACAACAGTTATGTGCTGAACAACTATGCCTACTATTTGTCCCTGCTTGGCGAAGATCTTGACAAGGCGGAGAAAATGGCCAAAAAAGCAGTAACCCTTGATCCGGAAAATGCCTCTTTCCAGGATACTTATGGCTGGGTGCTGTTTAAACAGAAAAAATATAAAGAGGCTGCCGAATGGATTTTAAAAGCAATACAAAACAAAGAAGAACCGAGTGCTGAAGTGCTGGAGCATTACGGCGATGTGCTTTACAAGCTTGGCGATGAAACCGGGGCCCATGAATATTGGGTGAAAGCCATGCAAAAGGGGCCAGGATCTGATCTTCTTCAAAAAAAGGTCACCGAAAAAAAATATTACCAATAGCCCATGATGATTTACCTCCAACATTTTCGCCTGCTGATATTGTTATTGCTGGCTCCATTTTTTTTTATAACCTCCTGCAGCCCTGCACGAAAAGTAATGAAAGCCCCAATCAAAGAGGAGGGGGCGGATTTCTTATTTGCCAAACTGAAAGAGAAAGAGTTGAAATTCGATTGGTTTTCGGCAAAGTTTTCAGCTGAATATTCGAACAAGGGAAAGGAAAACTCGTTCAGCGGGCAAATTCGCATCAGAAAGGACAGCCTTATCTGGATTTCGCTAACCCCCATGCTTGGCATTGAGGCCGTCAGGCTGATGATTTCGCAGGACTCGGTGAAGTTGATGAACCGGCTCAATGACACCTATTTTATCGGCGATTATGAATATGTGAACCGTTTTCTGAATACCAACATTGACTTTGACCTGTTGCAGGCGTTTCTGCTTGGCAATGATCTGCAGTTTTATGAGGGTGGAAAATTCCGCGCCTCCATCGATCGTGGTGAGTATAAATTGTCGACCGGAGAACGGCAAAAGTTGAAAAAATTTGTCCGTAACAACCAGGAAAACCTGAAGATTTTTATCCAGAACATCTGGCTTGATCCGGTAAATTTCAAAATCACCCATGCCGATGTGAAAGAAATCCGCCGCGATAACATCAAACTGGAGTCAACATATAGTTCCTTTGAATCGCTGGGTGACCAACTTTTTCCCAGGAAAATGAATTACATTATCTGGGCGGATAACACCATCAGGGTCAACCTTGATTTTTCAAAAATGATCATCAACATTCCCATGCAGTTTCCGTTCAAAATTCCTGCAAGTTATCAGCCGGTTAAATAAAACCTTTTCCGATGATTACAAGGGTGTTTACCTTCTGCAATATAAAGCATGCAACATGGTTGCTGATGGGGTTATTCCTGATTCAGATTACTTCGGGTTATGCTCAATCTTCAAAGGACAAGGATAAGTTACAACGCACAAAACAGAAGCTTGAAGAGGAGATTCGTTATACAACCGACCTGCTGAAAAAAACGCAGAAAAACAAAGAGACATCCTTGAACAGGCTGCAACTTCTGGCAAAACAGATTAAAAGCCGTGAAGCATTGATAAATAACATCAACCGTGAGTTGAACGATGTTCAGGTGACCATGGCTGTTGACAGTATTCAGATCTACCGGCTGTCGAAACAACTTCGCGACCTTAAAACGGAGTATGCCCGGATGATTTGTTACGCCTACCGTACCATGAACGGCCATAATAAGCTGATGTTTATTTTTTCAGCCAGGGATTTTAACCAGGCCTACCAGCGTCTGAGATATTACCAGCAGTACGCATCCTATCGCCGCCAACAGGCAACACGTATCGAATCAACACAGAAAGCCATCAGCGGCCATCGCAGGGACCTTGAACAGGTGAAGAGTCAAAAACTCAACCTGGTTCTTTCAAAAGTGTCGGAGAAACAGAAACTTGACAAGGAAAAAACCGAGAAAGCCAATGCGGTGAAAGAGCTCTCTTCGAGGGAAAAACAATTGCTGGCAACTTTAAAAACAAAGCAGCAGGCTGCCAAACGTCTCGAAAATGCCATTGAAAAGCTGATAGCCGACGACATCAAAGCTTCTGAAAACAGGGCCCGGAAAAAGGAGACAAAGGAGAAGAAATCAACCGGTACATCTAAATCGGATGGTATTCCTGCAACCATGGATTTTACCCCAAAAGAGAAGGAATTGTCATCTTCATTCTCGGCAAACCGTGGCCGTCTGCCGTGGCCATGCGACCGCGGATTCGTTTCGGGCAGTTTTGGCGAACATGCTCATCCCGTGCTGGAACATGTCAAGGTAAAAAACAATGGCATCGATATCATGACGGAGGTTGGTTCGCCTGTTAAATCAGTTTTTGGGGGCAAGGTGAGCAGGGTGATGTCATTCCCAAGCCTTAACAATGTGGTGATTATCCGCCATGGAGAATATCTCACGGTCTATTCCAATCTTGATGAGGTGACTGTGAAAGACGGACAAGAGGTTAGCGTGAAACAAACCATCGGAAAGGTTCATGTCAATTCCGGGGATCAAAAATCAGAGTTGCATTTTGAACTATGGCGCGGCAAAGTAATTCAGAATCCTGAAACCTGGCTTGCCGGCCGATAACATGGAGGAATAAATCTTGATAAACCATCCCGGCGAATTAGCCGCCCTGCTTACAGCCGTTTTCTGGACCATCACAGCGCTGGCTTTCGAAGCTGCCAGCCGCAAAATCGGTTCCATGGTGGTTAATCTGCTGCGTTTAATGGTAGGTTTTTCATTCCTGACCTTGTTTGTCTATTTTTACCGGGGATCCCTGCTCCCCCTGGATGCGACACCAAACGCCTGGTTTTATCTGACACTTTCGGGGTTGATCGGGTTCGTTTTTGGCGATTTGTGCCTTTTTCAGGCCTTTGTGGTGGTAGGTGCCCGCATTTCGATGCTCCTGATGGCCCTTGCCCCTCCTATGACTGCACTGATCGGATGGCTGGTTCTGGGGGAAACGCTATCCTGGAAAAGCTGGATTGGCATGGCTCTCACCATATCGGGCATTGCACTCGTGGTACTGAAACGACATACTGCAGCAGAGAGCAACGGCGGTTTCAGAAAGGTCAAGTTCAATTATCCGCTCTGGGGAATTCTCCTTGGACTTGGCGGGGCACTGGGACAGGCTGCAGGGCTTGTACTCAGCAAAATCGGTATGCAGGGTTATGATTCATTCGCATCAACCCAAATCCGGGTCATTGCAGGCATCGCAGGTTTCGCTGTTTTATTTACCATCATGGGATTCTGGAAACATGCCTTCCGGGCACTCAGCAACCGTAAACCCATGCTGCAGCTTTCACTGGGGGCTTTTTTTGGTCCCTTCCTGGGAGTCTCTTTTTCACTGATTTCAATCAAATACGCGGATACCGGGATTGCATCTACCATCATGGCCATTGTTCCGGTACTGATAATTCCACCCTCCATGATACTATACAAAGAAAAGGTAACGTTAAAGGAAGTAGCCGGAGCATTGCTGGCTGTGTCGGGGGTGGCGATGTTCTTTTTGTAAAGGTGACGGGTGACGGGTGACGCGTGACAGGTGACGCGTCACGTGTCACGGTTTTCGTCACGTGTCACGGTTTTCGTCACGCATCACGTTTTTCATCACGCGTCACGCTTATTACTACCTTTATCCATCAAAAAAAACCCTGTATGTTCATCCACCGTCCAACTGAAATGAAGGCCCCTGAAAACCCGGGTTTTCGTTTTTATGTGGGGCTGAGTATATTTGTCGCCTCCTTTTTCATGCTTCCCACAGGGTTGGTGCTTCGGGAATTTATTGACGAATCTTTCTGGCGGGGCTTTGTTTTAGGTATTTTCTGGATCAGTGCACCGCTGATGAAAATCGGTAGCATTGCCATCCTCGGAAAGTCATCCTACGCATGGATCAATTACCAGATGCATTACTTCTATCACAAGGTTGCCAAGCCTCACCAGATTACACCATTGCGTTACAACATCGGGCTGGTTCTGTTCATCCTACCTTTCCTTCCCAACTATATGATCTCATTTATGCCCCACCTTTTCCATATCTCCCTGCACGCAAGGTACTTCATCATCATCGTGTCCGATGTGATGTTCCTTGCCAGTCTTTTTGTGCTGGGGGGCGATTTTTGGGATAAACTCAGGGCACTCTTCATCTATAAGGCAAAAGCCCGGTTTGAAGACGGACCTGGTGTAAAATAACCTATTTCGCGATAATCAGTTTATGTGTTGAAATTCCCTGACACGTTGATAATGTCAACAAATAAACCCCATTTGGGAGAAAAGTCAAATCGATCGTTTTATTACGCAGGCTCTTAACCGATAAATCCTCCTCCCGGAAAACCACCATGTTAATATCATTCGTAATGGATAGTTTCATGGTACCTGGCTCCCGGGTTACAACATCCAGAAAAATAATGCCTTTGTTCGGATTAGGATAAATGTTGATCGGGTTTACCGGGTTTTCTATGATCCCCGTACAATTTTTAAATGTCAGGTAAACGGAATCCCGGTTCTGACAGTGAAATTTATTGGTTACGATGAGACTGATCAGGTGCAGGCCTGCTCCTCCGGCATTCGCAGTGTCGTAGGTTACTTCCGGTACGGAGAAATTTCCCGGCGTCCAATGCCAGATTTGAATTCCCGCAGTATCCGAAGATAAAAGAATGGCTTGCCCGGCGCAAACGGTGTCGCGCGGCCATACTGATATCGTTGCAACCGGACGAGGGTTGATCCGGACATGTTTGTCTTTGCCTGCACTTCCAAAAGTACCATAACCTGTCAACCGCAAGGATACATTTCCGGAAATAAGATCATTCGTCCCTGGGATGTAAGTGGTGATCAGGTTCGTGTCATTGCTGAAAATCCCATCACCCCCGGAGGTCCATTTAATTGAATCATATTGCTGTGCGGTTGCCAGAAGCATCACATTCAACCCGGCGCAGATGGTATCATCAGGTCCCGGATCAATGGCGGGTAAAACAGGTGGAGGTAAGGCAATAAAATCAACCCAAACACGATCAAGTCCGCCGGCATAAGCAAGGTCTTTCAGATAAATCCATTTGAAAACATGTTGTCCGGCAGCAACCGGAAAGGATGCACGGGTCCATGGAGTTTCGCCAGACCATTGTTCCTGCAATACGCCATCGATGGAAAACATCAGAAAATCATAGTCCTGCTCACTGGAAGTGCTGATATAAAAGGAGATACTATCATCGGTTGCAGAAGCGTATGACAGAAACATTTGTGAATTCTGATAATCGCTGATGAGACCCGAAGCTGAGGAATACAAACCTTCCCACCGACGGAGACTGGTAAGCGCCCACGGCTTTGCACCGCTTTGTTGCCATGGAAATTTGGTAAACGTATTTGTTTCCCAGTCTTCAACAACCTGGCCGATCATTTCGCGGAAGGTCCGTTTAACTGCATAAAGCCCTGAATGAGCGGTATAATTCAGATCGGCTCCACTGCCAATAGGTGCATCAGCGCTGACAACGACCGTGAACACTGCATTTTTTACTTGTGTCGGTTGTATCGTGTTCAGAAAAACGCTGTCCTGTACCAAAGTCAGGTATGGCGAAGTGGTGGTAAGCAGTCCATAGACAGCTTGACAGGCAAAATCGCCGGTGTTGGATGTTGGGATCATTAGTTTAACCGTTTCACCAGGGTCCATTCGTCCGTTGCGATTTCCGCCCAGGGTATCTACAATGGTGACTCCATTTATTTTCAGTGCCGGGGCATGTGATTCAATGGCAAAATGGCTGTACCATGCAGAGTCAGTATCGGTAACCCTCACATTGAACCGAATCATCAGGTTATCAGGAATTGTGTCGGACACTTTGAAGGTATAACCATTCGGCACCATACTAACCACGCCGGGCCCGATGGTGTTGTAGTTCGCCGTACTATCTGTCATCAGGATGTAGGGTGAGGTTGTTGAAACGATTGCATTTACACCGGAAGCCTGCTGATCGCCGATATTCTTCAATTTCACCGACAGATAAAGGGAATCACCGTTGTTCATCGTCACAGGGCCCGTTCCCGATACAGTTGCAAGGGAATCACCATAATAGCTAACCCAGGGCTGGTTGGGGTTTGGTCCCAGGTCGAAGGGTGAAACGTAGGTCATGGCGCGGCCTCCATCGTGGTTGTCGGTCCACACCGGATACACTTTCATGTTGTTGGACTGAATGCCAATGTAATCTCCGAAATAGCTGAAGGCCAATCCCGGAATGGGTTCCGGTGTAAAAATATTATCGCTCACCTGCATGTCTGTCCAGCTGTTTCCCCCATCCCAGGAAGAAGAAACAAAAACGGCAGCCTGAGTTGAATCCGCATTCCGGTCGTCATAATATACCACACAAACACCTCCGGTCACTGCATCAACCGTAATCCATGGAAGGAAGTGCTGTTTTCCAAGGCCTCCGGGATCCTGGTTTACACGGATGGGGGCCGACCAGTTTGACCCGCCATCCGCCGACTTGATGAGGTACAGGTCGATGTCGGAACCAGTATTGACACCCGGAATACCCACGTTTGACCATACAATGTAAATCGTTCCGCGGTTAGGTCCGGTGCTGTTATCAACCGCCATGCAGGGAAAGGAACTCACCCGCATGTTTTTCCCGGTCATGGTTGCCCTGATCCCCTTGAGGTTGCTGATAATCCTGGTTGCCGGCATGAAAATGCCTCCTCCGTCGATGGATTTGGTAAAGCCAATGGCTGTTTCATCGGAAGGCCAGGAGTCGTAAATGCTCCATGCTGCATATACTTCGCCATTCGGGCCTGTCTGGAGGTTTACCCCGTGGTTCAGTTTGAGCGCCGAAGCTGAACGGCTGATGCAATGCGGTGAGGTCCAGGTCAGTCCCTGATCGGCCGAACGCACAATTTCCACCTGGTTGGTATCAATATTCCCCGGAATAAAGTTAGTCCACGCATCGTAGAGGTATCCCTTGAAAGGACTGGATGGTGAATTGTCGATGCAAAGGTGATTTTTATCAAGTAACCCGATTCCCATCACAGGACCCTGTCCGACTTTTACCCTTTTCCAGGTCTTTCCCTTGTCCTTGCTGTAGGAAACAGCCTGGCCGTAATCGCCCGTGATTCTGCCGACATACCACCAGCCGTTCAATCCGATGGCAGTGGCCGGGTCGCCGGCATTGATGCCATTCACACCCTGGGTTGATCCTGCCCAATCCTGGCCGTTATCAAAGGAATACAGCGCATCTGCACCAAATGGTGTTTCAGCATAGCCTGATATCCAGCTGCTCGAATTGTTGGAGTTCAAAACAACGTTTTCATCGGACGGATCAATAAAGACCGAGTTTTCACTTTGGGTAACGTTGGTTTCGGTGGTAACGGGTACGTCGGGGGAGTTTAAAGCCGGTGACGCGTAACGGGTGACGGGTGACGGGTGATACTCCCGGATGGTGGTTCCGGTAAAGCGAGCAGGGGGGACGACTGTTTTTGGATTTGGTTTGACATATCCCAGCTGAACCATGCGCGACCAGTAACCAATGTTATCGACCATGGTGTTCACATTTCCCTTTCCCGCAGGGGTCACTTCAGGCAACATTCTGGCTGTTTGGGAAAACAGGCATAGAGAATAACCAAGAAAGAAAAGACAGATAAAGAAAATTCGTGTTGTCAAATTTGCTTGCATTACAGTGAAAAAAATTAAAGTTTTTCAATCTTTTAATGGAAGTTGGAAATTACCGGCAATGATTCCTTTAACGGTGATATCTTCATCCAAATCTTCCCAACGCAGAGCATAGCCATTTAAACGTAAAGCAACTTTTTTAAGTTGTTCGTTGGTTGCCTGGTTCAGGATTTTAAATCTATCTGCCGGAAAACTAATCACTCTTCCATCGATAAGTTCGATATAGATTGCTCTTTTAACTGCATACGCTTTTATGGCAACCGGCTCGGCAATGATCGTATTTTCAATGTACATGATACACCATAAATTAACGTCTTGATAATTGTTTGAAACAACGTGCATAAAGATACGATGTTTTATGCATTCGGTCTAAAAACCGGTCGGACATTTTTTCATTGTATCTTTGTTTCAAATTTTCTTACAATGTTGGCGGCAATAATTATCCTTTTTATACTTTTCCTTATCAACGGTGCCTTCGTCATGGCAGAGATTGCACTTGTATCGGCACGCAAATCAAAGCTCGAACTCGATGCCCGCCGTGGCGACAAACTGGCTCAGCTGGCGCTTGACAATGCCAACGCCCCCTCCCGGATTTTATCCACCATGCAGATCGGTATCACCCTGATCGGGATCCTTACCGGGGTTTATTCAAGCGATGAAATCGCCCATGGCATGACTTCCCTGCTGTTGAATTTAGGGTTAAATCCGGGTTTAAGCCATTCGCTGGCATTAATCTTGGTTGTCATCATAGTAACTTTTGTATCCATGCTGGTTGGCGAACTGGTCCCGAAGCGGATCGGGCTGATCAACGCAGAAGGGATTGCAAAAGCTACAGTCAGGCCGCTCCTCTTTATTACTGCGGTGGTTTACCCATTCACCTTTTTCCTTTCAAAAGCCGGAGATGGGATTCTCTGGTTAATGCGCATTAAACCCTCTGCTGATTCAAAAGTGACCGAAGAGGAGATCAAGGCCATGGTTCAGGAAGGAACCGAAGACGGGGAAGTTCAGGAGATTGAACAGGATATTGTTGAACGTGTTTTTCACCTGGGCGACAGGAAAGTCTCCTCCCTGATGACACATCACTCAGATCTTGAATGGATTGATATTCAGGACACATCTGAGGTTATCAGGAATAAAATCCGCACGGAGTTGCATTCGGTTTATCCAATTTGTGAAGACGATTTGGATAATGTGGTGGGCGTAATCTTTATCAAAGACCTTTTTCTTGAAAACATTTGTGATGCTGATTTCGACATCAAAAGGCAGATCAAGCCGGCTCAGTTTGTCCATGAAACACTCACAGCCTATGAAACCCTTGAAATTTTCAAGCAAAATAAAATCCATTACGGACTTGTCGTGGATGAATACGGGTCGACCGTTGGGATGGTTACCCTGAACGACATCCTGGAGGCACTGGTAGGCGATTTCAATGAACCCAATCCCGATGAACCACAGATCAACCAGCGCGATGACGGAACCTGGCTTGCCGACGGGCAGATGTCGTTTTACGAGTTTGCATACGAATTCAACATCCAGGGATTTGATAAAAACAAGATCAAATTTGACACCCTGGCCGGGTTGGCCATGAGTATTCTGAAGCATATTCCAAAGCCGGGCGAGAAGTTTACCTGGAAGGACTTTGAATTTGAAATTGTGGATCTTGACGGAAACCGCATTGATAAGCTTATTATCAAAGGGTTGACCCGCTCGGAGAAATGACAAAATCAACAAAATACATATCGATCTCCCCCTTGTTTTTTGCCGTTACCTTTCCCCTGTAGGTGCATTGAAACCGGGTTTTTACCTTTTCGTAAGTTTCGCCGCTGATATTTACTTTTTGTATTTCACCGGTGCTTTCCATCCGTGAGGCTGTGTTAACCGTATCGCCCCAGATGTCGTAGGCGAATTTTTTATGACCAACGATCCCGGCCACGACGGGCCCGGTATGAATCCCGATACGGAGTTCGAAAAATGACTCCCCGCGGCCACTTCTTTCAATTTTCTGGGCCAGCATAAATCTCTGGAATTCTACGGCAGCGGCAACCACATCGCAGGCATGGGTTTGATTGGTAACCGGCAATCCTCCCACACACATGTAGCTGTCGCCGATGATCTTGATTTTCTCAATATTATGCCTTGAAATGATGTTGTCGAATTCGCTGTAGTAAAAATTGATCTCATCGACAAGTTTTTCCGCACTCATCCTTTCACTGGCCTGGGTGAAATTTTGAAAGTCGGTAAACATGACCGTGACTTCATCAAATCGCTTCGCTTTAGCCTTACCTGTCAATTTAAGTTCTTCCGCCGTTTCCTGCGGCAGGATGTTTAACAAAAGATGGTCTGATTGTTTCTTCGCTTCATCGAGTAACCTGTTGAGCCGCTTCTGGTTTCTGAAGTTCCGGTAAATCAGCAATGAAACAATGATGAAAAAGACCGCCGCCCCTGCCATCATTTTGGTTTCATTCTTTCCCTGACGTATTTTCTGGCGGTCTTTCTCAGCGGCCATCTCTTTTTGTGCCCGTTCCAGTTTAACCTCCTCATCCATCACCTGGTCCTTTTTCAAAATATTGTTGATGCTGTCGCTGATCACCAGGTTCACAGCCGCAAATCGCCAGGCATTTTTATAGTCACCGATCTCCAGGTAGAGTTTTTCAAGATGTTTTGATGCCATGAGCATGTATTCAAATTTTCTGTAATAGGCATCTTTTACACAAATGTTATATGAAAGGGTAAATTTTTCGATCGCTTCACGTTTATGGCCCTGCCGTATGAGAAACTGTCCGTAACGATTATAAAAGTTTGTCAGATAGATGCTGTTCTTCGGAGAGCTGGTTAAAATCTGCTCTGCTTTTTTAAAATAAAAGCCGGCTGAGTCGGTTTTATTTTCAAACTCCATAAAAAGTGCCGTTAGCCGGTAAAACATCTCAGGATCATCGGAATACAATTTTTTAAATTCCCCGGGATAGGCTTTTTGATAAAAGTTGTAAAGTAACACCCGTTCATCTGATTCAAGAAGATGTTTCCGATAAAGGGCAAACTCCCAGGCTTTCAACCGGTTGTTCCCTGTACGGATCGCAAAATCGAGGATATTCTTTACACCCTGCTCATTCAGACTGACTTTTTTCTGACGAACATCAATCAGCTGCAACCCGTACTTGATCCAGACAAGTGCGGTAGAATCAACTGGTTTAAGACCCTGGATGATGGCCCCCTCTTTCATTTTATAGTCAATCGCATACTCAAATAAGTTATTATCGTGGTAAAATTTCGACAACTCGTTATAGCATTTTATAAGCAAATGCGGATCTCCGGTTTTTTCTGCCAGATCCTTCATCACACAAAAATTCTGAAACGCCTCCATTTTCAGGTTTTTATACCCGTTACTTTTGGCAATGAACAGATAACTTTCGGCCATCATGGTGTCATTCTTCAGGGTATGGGCAATGGCAAGTGCATCGTTGCTGCATAATAAGGCGTTTTCATAACTGCCCCATGACAAATAGATTCGGGCCAGATTGATAAAAGTATGCCATCTCATCCGCAGGTTCCCTGAAATCCTCGAATTTTGCAGCGCTTTATTGGCATAGCCGACAGCCTTTTTATAATAGCCCTCATTGACCGGGTCGGTGGATTCGAGATAATTATTGTAAGCAAGCATGAGCAATCCCGGGCGAAAACTCATTTCGGCAATCCGGATGGAGGCTTCAGACAGGCTGTCAACCCGCTCATCATCATCGAGATAATAACGGTACAACCAGGCCAGTTTCGAAAGGGACACAACCCTTAAACTATCATCCCTGGTATTTTTATACCGGTTCCATTCAGCCTTGATCGAATCAGGAAGTTGATACTGTGCCAATAATTTTCCAGGAAAAAACAGGCTGGTAACCTGCAATAACAGCATCATGGCCAGGCAGGGAAATAATATTTTTTTCCTGAATCTTATCCCACCTTGCTGCATTTACCGGAAATTAAGGATTGATAACATTTTTCATGCAATACAAATAAACAAAAATATAATTATCTTTACATATCTTTACACGAAAATAAGTCATCTTTGTTTAACCTTGTAATTCAATAACCATGAAAAACAAAATTACCATTTTAGTATCAACATTTGTTGGTGGTGCAATTATCGGTGCCGCAATTTTTTGGATGATTTGTAATTGCTGTTGTAAAACAAATGTTTGCAGCACCTCAAGTTGCTGTAAGCCGCCATCATGCGAAGTAAAAACCGATTCAACCGGTCTTACACGGATAAAACCAAACGATGCCAAAACCTATTTACTGTCATATCGTCAAAACCCAATCACAGTAACAGGTTTTAAGGGATTTACTATTAGCTATCCACAATTCAATGCCATGAAAATTATTGCAGCCAGGGATACATCTGTTCACGGGTTCAGAATCTATATGGGCCAGAATGGAAAGAGCCAGGTGCGGGTGGTAGTTGGCACCGGAAGCCCTGACAAAGTTGATAATATCTTTGTTACCACCGATGAAAAATCGGGTCCGTGCCCCGAAGTTTGTGATGATGAGAATGATATCCTGACCAGATAACGGTAAGCCTGCATTTTGATCATTTTCTTCAATCAGAGGTATCATCCCCTGTCAATGAACAGTACCGGGATCCCATCCGGATTGAACATCAGGCGCTCATTCCAGTCTGAAAAATTGTAACCCGGCGAATCATCAGCCGGACGGATCATGGTTATGATCAAATCAGCGTGGTTTGCATTGGAAAAAGCCATAAACTGGTTGAAAAAATTGTCGGATGACTCCGCCCTGGTTAATCTGCAGGCAATCTTCTCTTCTTTTAAGGAACTGATGATTTGCATGGCAATGCCCTTTGTGATGCTACTCCTGTCGGAATGACTTTCAATCGCCTCCATAAGAAATATCTCAGGGCCGTGAATTTTATTTATCCGCAATACCCATTCTGTCATCTGGCAGGGGTCAACTTCACAGTTTACAGGAAGTACAATACGCCGGTAGTATTTGTTAACAGGCCGGTCCCGTACGACCATTACTGAACAGGGGGAGTCGAGTACCACCCTGAGGGCATAACTGCCAAAAAGGTGCTGCAAACCTTGTTTCCCGTGGGTTCCCATGATCATTAAACCGGGTTTGATCTCAGCGGCAGTCATATTGAAAACCTTAAACAGGTTGCCTTCCCTGATCAAAGTTTCAATTTTAACCGGATAATTTTGTTCATACCTGCTTTTACATTTCAGCAACTCCTGAACTGCATGTTGGTAGGCATCATCCTCCTTATTATATATGGTGTCGGGTTGATTTTGGTAGACATGCAGTAAACAAGCCTTGTATTGCAGGGATTGCGCCATTTCCAGTCCGTGTACAATGGCATTTTCGGCAACTGCCGAGAAATCAGTCGGAATAAGGATCACCTTATTGTTCTTGATTGACTTTTTCAGCTGGTTTCCCATATTTAAAGCATTAGCAAGAAATTTTTCTTCAAAAATAGTGAACTTGGAATGAAAACTTATGCGTAAAACTACGCATGTTGATTTATCTTTTTACGTGAGGATTTTGCGTTAAACAACTCCAACAAATCGGGCATTTCGGCGCTTGAATCCACCCATCGCCGCGTTGTAATTTTACATCATCAAAACAACATCAGCAACTAACCCTAAAAAACAAAACCATGAAAGCAACAAAAATCATCTCAGTTCTCAGTCTCGTACTGATCTTTGCAGCGGTATCAACCGTTTATTCAGCTGGCATTGAGCCGAAAAACAATCAGGTTCTGCCAGGCACCGTAACCAGGTATCAAGTCAACGTGGTGTTCTCCAGCGAAAAACCACTTTGCAACATGTATCTGGTTAAGATTTTTGACGGGAATGGCCGCCTGGTCGCCCCGGCACAACCATATATCCTCGGGGTAAGCAGGTATGAATTTACAGAACGTGGTCTGGCAACAGGCAAAAGAATTGCCGTTCTGGTCAAAAATCAATATGGTGACCCTATTGCCTGCCCTACAGAATTATTTACCAAACCGGCTGTTTTGAACGCCCCGTTTGTAATCGGACAAACCTATCGCTTCGACCTCTTTCCATCAACGCTGGCTCCCAAGCACTGATGCGGAAGGGATAACATATTATCAGCAAGCGGAAAATCCGTCCCGGTTCATTGGGGCGGATTTTTTTTACATGATAACCAATTTATTGCGCAATGCGAAAATGACCAGGTTGATCACATTGACCGATCCGGTTTTCTGGAGTAACTTGTTCCGGTATCCTTCAACCGTGCGAACACTTAGAAATAATTTGTCGGCAATGTCATTGTTTGAAAAACCCTTGCATAGCAACCTCAGGACCTCCATCTCTTTTTCGGTAAAAGAAATTTTCTCAACCGCATCAATCTGCCGCACTTTTTTTACCAGCAATCCCATAATTTCCTCTGAATAATATTGCTGTCCTTCAGAAACCCTGTGGATGGCCTTTTCAAGATCCCTGATTCCGGAGGTTTTTAAAATAAAACCATATACTCCCTTTTCAACCATGGAGTAAACGTATTCCTCCTCGCCAAACATACTGATAACCAAAATCTTCAGGGATGGATCATGCTTTAAGGCTTTTTCCGTAGCTTCAAGTCCGTCCATGACCGGCATCTGGATATCCATGAGAACAATATCCGGCGAAACTTTTTTTAACTTCTCGAGGAATACCGCTCCGTTTTCAGCTTCTCCAATCAACTCCACATCTTCCATTTCACCAATAACCCTCTTCAGCCCTTCCCTGAAAATTGCATGGTCCTCAACGATAAAAACTGTCTTCTTTGTTTTCATCTGATCGATCGTTAAATACTACTTAATTTGGCGAAAGATACACTTAAAAAAGATTTTCCGCAACATTCACATTCATTTCTTTTTGATTTGCGTAATAATACGTTGGAAACAACGCAAAAAACCCTTTAATATCAGGTATTTAAGCGCTTGATACCTCCTGCCTTTCCGATGTAATTTTACATCATCAAACAAAAACAAACAACCCTAAAATACAAAGCCATGAAAACAACAAAAAGAATTTCCAGCCTCATTTCTGCACTTTTGCTTTTTGCAGTAACCTCCGCCTTTTCAGCCATTATCGACAACAGAGATGGCAGGATATCAGCGAATCCGTTGATTTGCCATCATGTCAATATCATCGCACCCAACGATAAATCAATATGTAATGTGTATCTTGTTGAGATATTAAATGGCAACGGGCAACTGGTAGCACCTGCCAAACGTTATATCCCTGGTGTTTCAAAATATGATTTTTATGAACGGGGCCCCGCCTCAGGCGCACGGGTGGCCGTGCTGGTACTTGCGCCAATGCAAAGCCATTTCATGTGTGAAACTGAATTATTCACCGCACCGGTGGTTTTGCAAGGGCCGTTTTTACCCGGACAGACTTATCGTTACGACTTATTCCCACAACCAACCCCTCACAAAAATTAGAGAAAAGCAACCTTTCACCAAAGCAGCAGAGGCCGGGAGATTGATCCCGGCCTTTTTTTATTGGGCCGGTCCATGGCTGATCGTTTACTACAAATCCTTTTGAATACTAACCTCTGTTTTTCCTTTCCGGTCGATAAATTGAATTTTTGCATCTATGAGGTTGGCCCGCTGAATGATGTTACCGATACCCATCCCTCCGGATTTTTTGTTTATTTCGGCAATACGATACCCCTTGCCATTATCTGAATAGTTAAGTTTTAACAACCCCCTGGTGGCTGTCAGCTTTACAACGGCTTTGGTTGCCCCGGCATGTTTCACGGTATTGTTGATCAACTCACAAATAATTCTGTAAAAATGCAATTCCGTTTGTTTTGGAAACCTGCGCCCTTTCAGGTTGGAAACGAAACTGATCGAAAAAACTTCCTCCTGCTGCATGGTACTGATAAATGAATTCAGCGCTGCTTCCAATCCGAAATTTTCTATAAGCCTGGGCATCAGATTATTGGCTACAATTCTCATTTTAGCAATTGTTTCTGCCAGTTGCTGGTTGCATATCCCGAGGGTTTCCGCAAATTTCCCGGGTGTTTTGGAATGTTCAAGCAAGCCCAGGTGCAATTTTATGCTGGATAAGATTGGTCCCAGGTCATCGTGCAGATCTGCCGCAAATTGTTTACGGTCCTTTTCTTCCGTTTCGATCACCCGGCTGAGTACGTATTTTTCAAGGTGTTTTCTTTCGGTGATATCAATCAGAATCGTCATGATGGCATCCTGACCTTTGTATTTTATTTTACTGTTCCGCAACAGAAAATTTTTGATTACAACCTTTCTGTTTTCAGTTCTGATTTCAAATTCCTCTTCCTCAACGAATGAATCGCCCGTCAGATTTTTAAAAACCCCGTTATTTTTAATATCAGCCGGGTCTGTTAAGAGGCGAGCTACATTTTTACCGATGATTTCATCATGGCTGAAACCGGTTATCCCCAGGAGCAGATCGTTTGCAAAAACCACATTCCCGTTGATATGGATCAGGATCGGGTTTGGCAGCTGGTTGACAAGGGTTCTGTATAAGGTCTCGCTTTCACGAAGCGACTCCTCAGCCCGTTTATGCTCAGTGAGGTCCTTGAGGGTAAAAACCTCCAGGGCGCTGTTTTCGAAGTTGGCAGGAATTACTGAAACGAGGTACGGTTTGATCACCCCATCCTTGCTACCCACATATATTTCCCGGTTACTGGCAGTGCCGGGCTCCCCATTAAAAAAGTTGCATATTTCAGGGGATAATACCTGATCGATGAGCATTCCCCCGATCTTCGAAACCGGGATACCAACAAGATCACAGAAAGCCTGGTTTGCCAGAAAAAAACTTCTCCTTTTATCCAGGGCAAAAATGGGATTTGGAATCGAATTAAAAACTCCGGAAAGAAAGCCGGATTCACTGATCGTCTTCATTCGGTCGATTTTTAAGGGGGCTGGTTGATGTCAGAAAGATACGATAAAAAAACGGACCAACCTGTGTCTTCAGCCTGTCTGCTTGAAACATGCGTAAAATTACGCAGGGCGACTGCGCAGAAATACGAGTCCTTTATCAATGATTTTACCATGTAAATCAGGCATTTCAGCGCTTGAAACCACCCTGCCGTCTGTAGTACTTTTACAATATAAAAAAACAACACCAACTATAAAAAAACAAATCCATGAAAACAACAAAGAATTACCTGGCCCTGATTATTGCACTGATCCTTTCAACAGTAAATGGAATATATGCTTCCAACCCGCAGGGCAAAAATACACAAGCATCTGTAAATCCTGTGATCCGCTACCAGGTTAATATTTACGTGCCGGCATCTGAGAAACCACTCTGCAATCTATATCAGGTTGAAATCCTGAATGGGAATGGATACCAGGTGGTTCCGGCTAAAATATTCACCCCGGGCGTATCCGTGTATGAATTTTTCGAACGGGGCCCTGTCAACGGGTGGAGAATTGCGCGACTGGTATTGGCTCCGATCGGTAAAGATGGCGAACAGGGCAGCGGTCGCCGTTATCAGTGTGAGATTGAATATTATACCAAACCGGTGGTATTACAGGGCCCGTTCGCCAACGGGCAAACCTACCGGTTTGATTTATTTCCCCAGGTGCAGAAATCAAAATGACCCTTTAAACTCCTCATATTTTCCCGCATGCAGGCCGTCCCGGTAACCCCGGGACGGTTTTTTTTGTGCGTAAAATTACGCTTCAAAAGTTCATGTTTTTACGCTGCAATTCGCGTAATAATCCTCCATAAAATCAGGCATTCCGGCGGTTGTGGCTGCCCTTTCCGCCGATGTATCTTTACATCATCAAAAACAATTATAAACCCTAAAAAATCATAGCCATGAAAACATCAAAATTAATTCTCGCACTCAGTCTGATCCTTATTTTTGCAACCGGTTTTAATACCTTGTATGCACAAAAAAATTTAAGCAGTGACCTTCCGGAAAAATCAAAAGCACAAAAAGTTTGTTATGTTGTACGCATAGAAAACATGAAGTATCTCAATAACACCGGATTTCAATATCTCGTTCAAATGTCCGATGAAACAGGTCGGCAGATTGCACCATCTCAAGCCTTTCAACCGGGAGTTTCGGACTACTCGTTTTTTGAAAATGGGACGGTAAGGGGAACCAGGGTAGCCAGGATGATTCAGCTGCCCAATGACCAAAAGTCGTACAATATTCTTTCCTGCTCAAAAACCGGAGTATTTTATGGCGGGGCCAGTTATTTGTTCATCATCAGGCCTGTTCCTGCTGAAACCATTGCCGGAACGGATATCCGCTGATCCAAGGCGCATTTTTAAATGTTCAGAAAAGCCATCCCGGTTCATCGGGATGGCTTTTTTTGATTATTTTTATCTCTCCAAATTCAAAACATGAAACCTGATGTAATCTCCATGCGTTTTGCCGCGATCAGCCTGCTGGTGGCGTTGTTGTCGTGCACCAAATCCGATACTGTTTATACCCCTGATGAGTCGTTTGCTCCAAGCGAATACTATGTAAGGGATATCAGTAAGCCCCGGGCCGGGCTTGTCCTGCTCAATTTGAAGGCTTATCAGCAAACAACTGATTATACCTGTGGGCCATCTGCTGTGTTAACGCTGCTGCAATATTATAACCGAACTGGTGACGAAATGCAACTCGCACGGGAGATGAATACCAGTACCACCCATGGCACCACCCCCGAAAACATGGCCGGATGGCTCCGGGAAAATGGTTTTTCTGTTGCGTGGGGAGAAAACGGCACCCTGGAAATGATCCGCGAAAACCTGGCCCGGAAGGTACCGACACTCATTGAATGGAGCGACTGGGGTGGACACTGGGTAGTGGCCATTGGATATGATACGCGTAATACGGCTCCGATATCTGATGATGTGATCATATTTGCAGATCCTTATGACCGCCATGATGACCGGATAGACGGCATCAATTGGTTCAATGCCGAACGTTTTTATTATATGTGGTACGATGCACGGTTGTTTGGGAAGTTGATGTACCGGATTTATATCACGGCAACCCCTGGAAAATAGTCACGGAAGAAACCGGGAAGCATCATCGGCAATGTAAGGCAATTGTTTCATGAGAATGGTCTACGGCTCTATCCATAGCACCGAATTTCCTGTTCCGTATTCGTTTTCCTCCCAAATGTCGTTGGAGGGATCATTAATCCATTTGTTGTCAACGATAAACTTGCAGGTATACTTTCCGGGCTTCAGGGTGACGGGTGACGGGTGACGGGTGACGGGTGACGAAGGACAATTGACAAAGGACAATTGATAAAGGACAAAGGACAATTGACAACTGGGGGGTCATTGTTTATTTTGTACCTTTGCACGTTTTTTGAAAGGGGTGGGATGATGCAGGATTTTTGATTTGGAATTGGAATTTGGATTTTTTGGATTTGGAATTTTTGACTTGGGATTTACGCATGATTGAAGATTAAACACATACAATTATTATGGCAGAAATGATCGTGGAGCCTATTGAAAAATATGGGCTGAGCAAAGAATCGAGACCCAAAATCCTATTTTCAAAGATAGGCATTGTCGGTTGCGGCAGTGTAGGGCAGGAATTGGCCATTACGGCATCGAAACATGGTATTGAGGTAATTTTTCTCGAATTAAGTCCGGATCTGATCCTTGATGCATTTGAAAATATCAAGAAGGAACTCGACCATGAAATAAATCACTGGGGGCTTACCCCGGGTGAAAAAACAGCCATTCTTTCCAGGATTAAAGGAACGCTGCTTTACGCTGATTTTTGTGATTGTGAACTGGTGATTGAAACCATCAAATCAAAACAGGGGCAATCAAGTTTTGATATGCGAAAAGAGGTTTTTCTCAAGATCGAAAAAGAGGTGAGCAAAGAGTGTATCATCGCTACAAACTCTTCAACCATCGTTGTTACTGAATTGTCATCCGAACTCGAACACAAAGAACGGTGCGTAAGCCTTCATATTTCAACTACGGCTCCCGGTGCCAGTGTGGTAGAGTTGGCAAAAGGGCTGCATACCACCAACGAGGCTTATCAAAAGGTGATCAAGTTTGTCAAATTGCTGGAAAAAATCTCGATCCCGGTGATGGAGTCGCCCGGACTCGTGAGTGTGAGACTGTTCGTTGTATTGCTGAACGAGGCCTGTGAAACACTCATGGAGGGTGTAAGTTCCATGGAAAACATTGACCTCACGATGCGTTCCTGCTTCAATATGCCATTGGGCCCGTTTGAATTTGCTGATAAGGTAGGATTGGATAAGGTGGTGCGCTGGATGGAAAACCTGTACAGTGAATTTGGTTCCACACGTTACATTGCCTCCCCGATGATCAAGAAGCTTGTTAGGGCAAACCGGCTCGGACGGGTCAGCGGTATCGGGTTCTATGAATATGATGATGAAGGGAATAAGGTTTCCGAAGATATCGTTTAATGATTTTATAAAAAGAAAAACCACTAAGGCACTGAGATCACTCAGATACACTCAGGGGGTATTAAAAAATATTGCTGTGATTAATAACCTTAGTGGTTCTAAGTGTCCTTAGTGCCTCAGTGGTTATAAAAGCTAAATTAAAACTGATCATCATGAATATTTTAGTTTTGAATTGTGGAAGTTCTTCCATCAAGTACCAGCTGTTCAACATTGAAAAGAACCGGCTTTATGCCAAAGGGATTGTTGAAAAAGTGGGTCTGAAGGGATCGTTTTTAAAGCATGAGAAAGAGAACGGTGATTTGGTTAAACTTGAAGGGGAAGTAATTGACCACCAAACCGGTATCGAATACGTACTCGGGGTTTTGATCAGCAGCCAGCACGGTTGCATCAGTACCTTATCTGAGATCAATGCCATCGGGCACAGAATGGTGCATGGCGGAGAACGTTTCCAGGAAAGCAGTCTGATAAACGATGAAACCATCAAAGATTTCAAGGCATGTATTCCGCTGGCACCGCTTCACAATCCGGCCAACCTGAAGGGAGTGATGGCCATGCGGTACTTGCTGCCGGCAGTACCTCAGGTAGCTGTTTTCGACACTGCATTTCACCAGACGATGCCGCCCCGTGCTTATATGTACGCCATCCCCTACTCACTCTATAAAAAATATGGTATCCGCCGTTATGGCTTTCATGGTACCAGCCATTACTATGTGGCCCGACGGGCTTGTGAAATTCTGGGTGTAACCATGGAATCGATGAAAATCATTACCTGTCACCTCGGAAACGGCACCTCCATGGCAGCCATCAAAAATGGCAAATCGATCGATACTTCCATGGGATTGACCCCGGTTGAAGGGCTCATCATGGGTACCCGCTCAGGGGATATGGATCTTGGTGTGCTCACCTTCGTGATGGAGAAAGAGGAGTTGAACATCGCTGTCGCCAACACCCTTGTGAACAAACACAGCGGAATGCTTGGGATTACAGGTGTTTCATCCGACATGCGGGAGATTGAAAAAGAGGCCGAAGCAGGGAATAAACGGGCCATTCTTGGACTGGATATGTTCCGATACCGGATTAAAAAATACATCGGTGCCTATTCCGCTGCACTTGGCGGGCTCGACCTGCTCATTTTCACCGGTGGAATTGGCGAAAACGACCCGGCCACACGTGAATTGTGCTGTGCTGATTTAGAATATATGGGGCTTGAATTCGATCCCGAAAAGAATGCCGGTGTACGGAGTAAAGAAATGCTGCTCAGCAAACCCGCTTCAAGGGTAAAAGTGATGACCATCCCTACCAATGAAGAGCTGGTCATTGCAGAACACACCTATCGGATTGTATCTGAAATGCAAGTAAAGTCGTAGATACTTCTTTAAAACAACCTTTGTTTTATCGGCCTTGGAGATTTGCCTGATAAAAGCATGATAAGCCGGGTAGTCTGCCGGCGGGAACTCAATATCTTCACGGTTAACGTTGCGCACGTAAAGAAGTTCATTGTTGCGAATGGCTGCTTTCGAATGATAGTTTCCAAATAACGTGCTGACATTTACCGCCTCCGGGATATTTTCAACGGTGAAGAATACCGGCAGCCTGACAACGATGCTGTCAATATCGGTATACCCGATACCAGGGTAAAAGGGCAGTTTTCTTTCATTCTCCAGGGGCGGCAGCATCGATATCCGGTTGAAAGGGTTGATCGGGATGAAAATCCTGTTACCTGTCAGGGTGGCAAAGGCAGGGATATTTATCTCCAGTATCTCGGTAATTCCCGGTACGGTTCCCTCATCTTTTGTATAAGTGAGTTGTACGATGTTTACAGTGGGGATCGCGATCTCTTCCCTCATGCTCTTTTTCTGCTCTTCCGCTGTTTGGTGAAGCCTCTCTTCAAACAGTTCATACTGCAACCCGGTTACTTTTGTTCTGCTGGTAATACGTGCATTTCCGGAACTATCGAGGTCAATAACAGCACTCCGGCTCAACCGGTTCAATGTTTGCGGGTAAGCAGGGGTTCGGGCCAGCACACCTCCTCCGGGGGTGACCAGGAGCACTTCACGGTTGTCGGTAAAACTTCCGAGGAATCCGAACGGGATCGATTGGCTGGTACATTCAAGCCATACGGTATCTTTTGCCATCGGCACACACAATATCGCGTGGTTGAACTGTAACCCGGGAAAGTCAGTTATAACGGGTCTTTCATGTTTTCCGGCCCTCACAAGTGTATAAAGCGAACGGAACCCTGCACATTCCAGCAACGCCTTCATATAATTAGCCAGCGCCTTACAATCGCCGTAACCGTTTTTGGCAACCGACAGAGCATTCTCCGGCTGATAGCCTCCGATTCCGATCTGAACACTGATGTACCTGGTATTCTCCTGAAAGTACCGGTAGATTATTTTCAGTTTGGAAAGGGAATCTGAGGTACCGGAAGTGAGTTGCCGGATCTTTTCAATGACTTGTGGCGGCAAAATCCCACGGTAGCGGTTAAGCCAGTTGATCCAAGATCCATAAGATTTCCAACTGGCAGGTTCAGGATCCTGCCCGGGAATTGTAACCTTCAAGGGTGAAATATACACAGATGGGGCCACCTGCCTGATCCCTCCGCACATGGGTTCTTCCACAACAGCCGGTACATTGCGCAGTTGCCACAACAGGGAGCCCTCGCTGGTTCTTTCAGGCCATGATTCGGGTGAAGGATAATTTACCGTAAGATATCTGGGAACAGCCCCTCCTGCAGCCCGAACGGTTAAACTGGCCGATTCAACGGAAGTGTTGAAATCTTCCGGCACACACCATTGCGGGTATTGCATCAGTTGCCGGTAGGAACGTTCAAATTCATATTCAACGGTAAAAGGGTAGTCCGATGAAACCGGTTGAATGATTTTTACCCGGTCGTCGGAATAGATGGTCCCCGAGGGAACGGCACTCAAATCCATGATTTCGGACGACCGGAACCGCATTATTTCCCTGCCCGATGCATCATACATTCTTCCTCCGAGGTTCATGACCTTGGTGTCGTTGTCGTAAAAAACCCGCAACACTGCTTTTTCCCGGGCGCTCTCCCTCAAAACTGTATACACAACGTGAACCGTTTCGGTCATCACAGTGAGAGATGTGATGTCTAACGAGGTTTGGTCGAGCCTTACCACCATATCGGCATTCTTCATCAATTCCGGGGATATTTCAGATACCGGGTACTTCAACTCACCGGTTCTGGCCACAATAAAACCCGGGAAAAGGAGCAGAAAGAGGAACAGGTATTTCCTGGATGAAGGTAATCCGAGGGAACAGATAAAAGCTTTCATACTTTCTTCAGAACGATTTGCTGCGCATGTTTGGCCACAACCCTCGTGAAAAACTCGCGGAGATCGGCATATTCTGCGGCGGTAAACATTGTTCTTGTGATGCTCAGGACACTGTTCACACTTATTTTATTACCGGTAACTGACACACTGAATTTGAATGAACCTGCCTGTTCAGGTAACAGCATCTTTACCGGTTCGGGAATCGATTCAACAATGAACCCTTCCGGGATCTCAAAGGAGAAAAAATAAATATCCTTCACCGGATAAACAAAATCAATGACGTTTTCACGTTTTTCCGCTTTGAACGGATTGCTGTTCTGCCCAAATCCAAGCAAAACATTGAAATAGATCATGTTTCCGTTTTGACCGGCGATATCCTCTGAAGTGATGGGGTAATGAAGGCTCAAAGATGAATTCACACTGTCAATATTATCCACCGTGATCTCCCCTGTCTTCCAATCCTTGTGATGCGCTTTCAATGAGTTGAAATATTTCTCAGCCCCATCGCGGTGATAGTCATTGCGCACCTTTTCTGCGGCATATCCCGACTGTGAAACATTGAGTATTCCTGTTAAAACGCCTTCTTCTGATACCTTCATTTCGGCATGATACAAGGTATTCTCCTTTTCATCGCCAAGCAGCAGCAGCCAGCGCATGTTGCTTTTCGACACCACCAGTCCGCTGCCGTTGAGGCACCGTGACGGGAGGAAGTTGTACGGCCTGTGTTTGCCGGTAGCATCAAGCAACCAGGTTTTTCCATCGATGGTAACGGCTGCCAGCACATAATTCAGTTGCGTAAGGACCGGATGCGAATCAATCAAAATTCCGTTGTCGCGTGTGCTGAGGGCCACCGGTGAAGCATCCAGCCCGAGTTCATTCAGCAGCACGATAAGCAGGAGATTGATATCAGCATCATTGCCGGTGTTTTTTTCGTACGCTTCACGAAGGGTGGTTGTCGGATAGAGGCCGTTTTTACCATCCCAGATCATCTTCGACCTGATGAATGCGTGCGCTGCGGTCATTTTTTCCCTGGGAGTGACAGCAACCTTGTTGATTGCTGCCACGGCATCCTTCACAATTCTGCCTTTTTGCAGCTGCACCCCGAAATCCTGGTCGAGCAGGAGAGCGTCACAGATATCCTGCCAGGTTGTGGTGTAATTCCTTACCTGCTCCCCCGGGAACTCCGAACGTTGCAATTCAAATTCAACTTTCGAAATATAGTTTGTCATATCAGGGGCGTAAGGTTCCTCAACCATGGCAGGAACATCACGCACTGCGAAATGGTACACGCTCTGGCTGAAGCTTATTTTTGTCTGCTCAAAGCTGGTCTGAACCTTATAATTGGTCATGTTCCGTTCCTTGCTGATCAGGTTGATTGAACCAGGAATGGTCGTCGTCTCACATACAGCAAAGGGGACAGATCCGTGCATGAATTTTGAGAACACATAATATTCAGGAATGGTCACGGTATATTCACTCCACTGAACAGGGATGGTATGCTGAAATTCCCATTCCCGGAGGTTCCAGATAAAATCGGAAATGATCTTATAACGCAAATCGATGATTGACCCGGCTTTAACATTGGGCATGGTAAAAATGGTACGCACCCAGTTCTGGTTGATCTGTTCTTCAAAGATATTTCCGCTTCCCAGTTTGTCCTCGGTTACTTTGCCGTTGACCAGATTATAGGTGAACCCCTTAATATCTGAGACCGATTCGGCAGAACCGGTGTTGCGGTAGAGCTTTAACGACCTCGTGGCAAAATTGTACCCTTCTTTGGTCAGGATACGGATACGGAGGTGCCGGATAAAGATAAGCTGAAACCCTTTGGATTCATTGTATTCGAGGTAACTCTCCCCTTTATCGCCAAGAATGACCGCCACGGCAGTCGTATCCTTTTCATAAATACGGGCACTGAAATCCTCAGGCTTAATCTTTGGAAATGTATATGGTTTTACCTGGGCCTGACTATTGAAAAAGATCAAAAGCGAGAACAACCCGGTGATGATGTTTTTTAACACAGTTTTGGGAGAGTTCATCGGATATGGAATAATTGTGTTGATGTAGTGCAAATATAAAATTTTAGGTCGCATCCGATGTTTTTTTTTATCAGATTCATTGTATATTTGCCCTGAGATGACGGTGCATCAATGTGCCACTTTTTGCAACCTTTTAAACCAAATTTATATGAAAGCAGTAAAATTGAATTTGTTTTTTATTCTTCTTTTTGCAACCATTACCATTGTTGCGTCTGGTCAGGGGGCAAATGATTGGCAAATGGTTATAAACCAGGGTCATTCGCCTGTGAAAGTCAAAATGATCACCAATGAAATGACCTTCTGTTTTACCCCTGGAACCGATACCATATCATTTAACGCCGGAAAGAAAAAGCCTCTGAAAGGTGGCCTGGTGGCTGAAGTTACCCTGAAAGGTAAGAAAGATGCGATTTACACCTCCAGTTCAAGAAACCTGAGTGCAGATAAAATGGAGATTATCGTTCCCCTGGAGGATGTTTTCAGTGAACTCAAAAACATTAAAGTTCCTTCCAAAGCAAAGTATGTTTTGACGATTAAAGAAAAAACATCAGACAAACTCAAGGTTTATTTTGAGTTCTCAGAAAATTAATCATGGGGTTTCATTCAGGCATTGAAGGGAAAACTTTTTTTGCCACGAAAATTAAAGTTGGTATTATCATATCTTCTTTGGTTGTATTTTGGCTGCTTTGCACGGCAACATACTCTCAGGGGACGTGGCACAGGATCAACGTACCCACAAACCAGAATTTAAAATCAGTTTGCTTTGTCGACAGCCTCTACGGCTGGCTTGCCGGTGATTCGGGCATCATTTTACACACGACCAACGGCGGGCTTTCCTGGATAAGGCAGGAGACCTATTCGACCAATGAGGTTGAGGATGTGTTTTTTCTGAACCGCAACCTTGGATGGGCTTCCATGTTCAACTACACGACCGTTCCGTTTGGCACCATCCTGCTGAAGACCACCGACGGCGGAATGAATTGGGTAAGCCAGGTTTATCCCACAGAAGATATATTTATCACCTGCATCCTGTTCCGCGATTCGCTGAATGGCTGGTTGGGCGGAAAACCTCATGCACTGGTAAAAACAACCGATGGTGGCAACACCTGGGTTCAGGCTGCCATTGATACCAGTACCCTCGCTTTTTTTCCGGTACTCAGTATCCAATTTTACAACGATCAGTATGGTTATGCCAGCGGAGGCATGTTTGACATTGCAGGGGTGACCTGGCATACCTCGAACGGGGGTGATCTGTGGTATGCCATCGATGCCACCAATGCCCCGGCCGATGAGGTCCACGGGCTGCATCTCTTCGATTCACTGCATGTTATGGGTGCAGGAGGCGATCCCGATTTTGGCTATGGAGTCGGCATGATCCACACAGCCGATGGCGGTCAGAACTGGACTTATGAAGAACTTGATATCCAGGGTAATGCTTATGATCTCGATTTCCGCAACAACCTTGAAGCATGGGCCCCGCTCGGACCGAAACGAAAGATGATCTACAGCCTGGATGCAGGGTCGACCTGGGCCGCAACAGCCACTCCCGACTCCACTGCCATTTATGATATGACTTTCCCCGATTCCCTGCATGGATTTGCAGTTGGGAGGGAGGGTGCCGTACTGAAATATCAGCCACCGGTCATTCCTTCCGTTCAGCCTGTTTTATCTTCGGGAACAGGATACACACTTTACCAGAACAGCCCCAACCCGGTCCGGTCGGGTACAACCTTCCGGTTTACCGTCCCAACGGATGGTGGAGATCAAATCCTCCCCACCAGACATGCAGCTGACATTCTTCAATTAAAGGTTTACAATGTGTTCGGAAAGGAGGTTGCCTCCCTCATCAACGAGAAACTGCCTCCCGGGTGTCATGAAATTGGTTTCGATGCATCAGCCCTGCCCGGGGGAATCTATTGCTATACACTTCAATGTGCCGGGGTAGAGCATACGACGGTGGTAGCGGGCCCCGAAAAAATGATTGTCATGCATTGATCAAATCAAGAATCCCATTGATAAAAGTAAGGGGATGGGGCGGATTTCCCGGAACGTACAGATCCACCTGGTACCGGTCCAAAAAAGACCTGTCGAGCGCCAGACTATCCCTGAATACTCCTCCACTGATGGCATCGGTGCCCACAAGGACAACTATTTTCGGATCGGGGATGGCATCATAGCAAATCTGAAGCGGGCCGGCCATATTTTCAGTAACCGGACCGGTAATGACAATTCCGTCGGCATGGCGCGGGGAGGCAACAAATTCAACGCCGAAACGGCCCATGTCAAACTGAACATTGTTGGCAGCATTCAACTCCCATTCGCAACTGTTATCGCCACCGGCCGACACCTGCCGTAATTTGAGTGATTTCCGGAACAGGCGGGGGACTTCCTTCCTGACCTTTGCCGGGTCAATTTTAACCGGCCCCTGATCACCCTCACAAATGATAAGGCTTTCCCGATTGTTAGCGGCAATTTTATAATCGGTTGTAAATTCAATCTTTTCCGGAAACTGTCTGGCACATTCTCCACAAAAGGAACATTTGCCCAAATCGAGCCTTACCGGACCGGCAGATATTGCATTCAGGGGACAACTGTTTACCAATTCGCTTTCATTCACCTTTGCCAAACTTATCACAGGCCGTCCCCTGAAAATGCCGGGCACTTTAGCCGTTTTCACATCGGGGATAAATTGCTTTCCCTGGTGGTAAATTATTTTTATATGAT
Organism: uncultured Bacteroidales bacterium; assembly: GCA_903875045.1. GTDB lineage: Bacteria > Bacteroidota > Bacteroidia > Bacteroidales > FEN-979 > CAIVAT01. The sequence continues at coordinate 2,051 of CAIQUS010000220.1, read as the reverse complement.
CAAACATCCTTCTTTAATTTGAGCAGGCTATAAATCGTGCCCGCAATATGACAAGTTAAAACTCTTATTCACAACGGGAAAATCAGAGATCTCGTTATTCCGCACAGCCATTGCCAAAGCCATCCAATTATGGAATGAAGGATCCTTCACTTTATATTTCAGCAGTTCTCCACCGGCACCTGTTACAGCACAATGGCAGATTTCACCACGCCAGCCTTCAACCAGTGAAAGGGCGAATGAATCCGGTTGGGGTAAGCCTGAGAGTCCCGGTTCCTGTTTACCATGCGGCACCCTGGTCATTAATTCCCGAAGATACTTAATGGACTGCCGCACCTCCTCTTTGCGTACCTGCAACCGGGAGTAAACATCGCCATGCCGCTTGGTGATCGGTTCATGTTGCAAAGACGGATACAACGAATGCGGATGAGATGAACGGATATCCCTGTTTAATCCACTTGCACGGGCAGCCATACCAACTGAACCTATGGACAAAGTATTCTCAAAAGATACTGCACCGGTGCGTTCAAAACGGGAGAGTGCACTTGGTAAACTGAAAATTGCAGCGTTTATCTCGATAAACTCGGGTTCAAAAGCCTTCAATACTTCCAGGAGGCGCTGAGCCAGATCAGGGGTAAAAGGAAATTGATTGCATCCCGGCCTGATCAATCCTTTTGATAAACGGTTTCCGCACCATTCCTGAAAAAAATTGACGATCGGTGTACGTAACCGTCCGAAAACGGCGCCACCCAGCTGGTGCGCCACATCAGCACAGGCAGCGCTCAGGTCGCCGGTATGAACGGCTATTCTTTCCAATTCCAGTGCAACAGTGCGCGAAAAATCCACTTCCGGTGGAACCTGGTAACCGCACAGGCTTTCCCAAACTGAAGCGAAAGCGATGGCATGTCCGGCAACATTGTCGCCTGCGATACTTTCTGCAAGCTGAACCCGTCCCGAAAGCTTACTGTTGCTGAGGAACAGGGATTCAATACCCCTGTGCTGGTATCCCAATTGAATTTCAAGATGCAAAATCTGTTCTCCATTGCAAATAAACCTGAAATGTCCGGGTTCAATCACGCCGGCATGAATGGGCCCAACGCCTACTTCGTGTAACTCTTCACTCTGGATGCCATAGAACGGATAGTTTGCAATGGTTTGCAAAGGGTCTTTCCGGTCATGAGGATACCGTACTGGTTTCAGCCAGGGATGACCTGTAAAGCCAATGCCGAAATTTTCATGAATTTCCCGTTCAAATTTCTCAAAACAGAAGTTTCCTGTGGTAAGTGAAGCAAGGTTTCCGGTTGGCGAAACCAGGCATGAAGAAATATGTATGACATGACTGGGATCATCGGCCATGCAGCAGATCAATTTTATCTCCTGGCCAACCGGATAACCGAAATAACTTACGCAATGCCGGTCTGCTGTTTCAGTTACAAAGCCGGCATTCAATTCAAAGAAATCATCATACGAAATTTCGGGAATTTGTGAGATCGGTATGGTTTGGTTATTGAATATCGTGGTGTGGTTCATATCACTTTGGTAAAAGAAGAATAGCATCATGAATTAACTTCACAAAAACGTCCGGAGGGTTTAACCCCAGATAAATTGCGGTAGTCAGCAAACCGAATTGTGTCAATGACTCCCAGGAATGTATTTTGACGAATTTGCCGGTTGGCTCTTCCAGCGGTAAAAACAACATGGAAAAAATATTTTTTCCCAATGCCCACATGATCATGGTCAACAGCAAGAGAATGAATATGAACAACCAGATATGATGTGACTCGAACAAGGATTTGAAAATAAGAAATTCACTGATGAACATGCCCGAAGGAGGCATGGCCGTGATACTGATAAATATTAAAAGCATGACCAGTGATCCGGTTAAATTCTTATTGAAATAGTTTCCTGTTTTCGGTAACTATTCACCCCCTGTTTTTTAAATCCAAGGGTTATTAACAATTTTCAGGCTTGTTGTCCTGTTTTTATTCGCCATCTAGACGATATCAACCGTATTTTGTTGATTGATTGTTTGTAAGATAGTTGATTTTATTGAT
>CAIQUS010000219.1 GCA_903875045.1 uncultured Bacteroidales bacterium | reverse complement strand
TAACCCCAGGTTTGTCAGGAACTTCCGCTGCATGAACCAAGAATAAAAGTTGCCAGGAGCGGTAACTTTTTATTATAACTCAAAAAAAATTCAGATATTTGCTACAAAGTTAAGAAAATTAATGAACATCGCTGTTAATACCCGGCTGCTCATCCAGAACAGACTCGAAGGAATCGGTTGGTTTACGTATGAATCACTCAAACGTATAACCACACAACATCCTGAGCACCAATTCTATTTTATTTTTGACCGTGAATATGATCCGGAGTTTCTCTTTTCCGATAACATCACTCCCATCATCCAGTATCCTCATGCACGTCATCCGGTGCTTTATTATACCTGGTTTGAAATGGCTCTCCCAAAGTTGCTTGACCGTTTGAAACCCGACCTCTTTCTATCTCCTGATGGTTTTTTGTCTTTAAAAACACCGGTGAAGTCAATGGCCGTTTTTCACGACCTTAACTTTGAACATTATCCTCAGGATATCCCTTTCTGGACACGACGGTACTACCGCAAGTATTTTCCGAAATATGCAGCCAAAGCAGTCAGAATTGCAACAGTATCTGAATTTTCAAAATCGGATATCGTGAAGCAGTATAAGGTATCTCCCGAAAAAATCGATGTTGTTTTCGATGGAGCAAATGATATGTATCATCCGCTTACCAAACAGGAAAAGAAAAAGATCCGGCATGAATATAGCGGAGGGCTCCCCTATTTCATCTTTATCGGGTCATTGCATCCAAGGAAAAACCTGGTAAATCTATTTCGTGCCTTCGATCTTTTCAAAAAATCAAATCCCTCAGAGGTTAAACTTCTGATTGTCGGAGCAAAAAAATGGTGGACCCGCGACATTGACCTTGCTTTTAACCGCATGGTTTTTTCAGATGATGTTATTTTTACCGGACGTTTGGATGTAACTGAATTGGCAAAAGTACTTGGTTCTTCCATTGCGCTTACGTATGTTTCATATTTCGAAGGATTTGGCATCCCGATCGTGGAGGCTTTCCGCTGCGATGTGCCTGTTATTACCTCAAATGTTACCTCTATGCCAGAGGTCGCCGGTGATGCAGCCATGCTGGTTGATCCTTTTGATCCTGCATCGATCGCAGAAGCATTGTATAAAGCTTTCCAATACGAAAGTATCCGGGAAGAACTTATTATCCGTGGCCGCCGCCGTAAAGACATGTTCTCGTGGCAACAAACAGCCGACCGGCTGTGGGAATCCATTGAAAAAGCTGCTAAATCCTGATTGTTTATGAATATCCTTCTGCTTGGTTCAGGGGGCCGCGAGCATGCATTGGCATGGAAACTCTCCGAAAGCCACCTGCTGACCACCCTTTTTATCGCCCCTGGAAATGCCGGAACTTCAAAAGTGGGTATCAATCTGCCAATACAGGCAACTGACTTTCCAGGCATCAGACTGGCCGTTCTGGAACACCATATCGACATGGTGGTAGTTGGTCCTGAAGACCCGCTGGTAAACGGCATACATGATTTTTTTCTGGCTGATCCTGACATCCGGCATGTTTCTGTGATTGGCCCGGTCCGGGAAGGTGCAATGCTTGAAGGCAGTAAGGATTTCGCCAAACAGTTCATGAACCGGTACGGAATTCCGACAGCCCGCCACAAAACATTCGAAAAGGCATCCCTCAGCGAGGGAATCAATTTTTTAAATTCACTCAAGCCACCTTATGTCCTGAAAGCCGATGGCCTTGCAGCCGGGAAAGGGGTGATTATCTGTAAAACTTTAAACGAAGCTGTAAACGAATTGACGGTGATGTTGCAGCATTCGAAATTTGGCACAGCATCGCAAAAAGTGGTGATTGAAGAGTTTCTGTCAGGCATTGAGCTGTCTGTATTTATCCTGACGGACGGTAAAAACTATGTCACGCTGCCTGAAGCCAAAGATTATAAAAAAATCGGTGAGGGTGATACCGGTCCGAATACAGGTGGAATGGGCTCAGTTTCACCAGTGAAATTTGCCGACAACCATTTCATGGAGAAGGTAACACAGCGGATTATCCTGCCAACTATGAAGGGCCTGATCGCTGAAGGGATTGAATATAAAGGATTTATATTTTTCGGGTTAATCAAAGTGGATGAAGATCCGTATGTGATTGAGTATAACTGCCGGTTGGGAGATCCCGAAACTGAATCTGTCATTCCCCGGCTCAGGAACGATCTCGTAGCATTGTTTAAAGCAGTTGATGAGCAATCTCTTCAAAATGATACTATTTCGCTGGATCCCAGATACGCAACCTCCGTAATGCTTGTATCAAAGGGCTATCCCGATGCATACGACAAAGGAAAAGTTATTGCCGGCGAAGAGGATGTGCGTGGCAGCATGGTCTTTCACGCAGGTACAGGTATACATGCTGAAACCGGCGAAGTGATAACAAATGGCGGACGTGTGATGGCAGTAACATCCCTGGGCGACACCATGGAACAAGCGCTTGAAAAATCATATAACAATATCGCAAAACTCTCCTTTGAAGGTAAATGTTTTCGCAGTGACATCGGTTTTGATTTATAATACGTGTTTATAAAATTCTTCAAATCAAGCTTCTTTATCCAGTATCTCGTGATCGGGATCACCGGGCTTTGCCTGTGGTTTAGTGCGTTCCTTGTACCACCCGGAATGCCGGCCCCTGAAGGGCCTGTACCACTTTATTCCCTGGTTTATAATATTTTCATCAACATGCCTTTGACAGCAACCATCATAGGTTTTTTTCTGGTATTGACCGAAACTTACTGGCTTACCAGAATCCTGAGCCAACATGAACTGGTTCTGAAAAACTCATCCCTCTCAGCTTTGGTATTTCTTGTTATGATGAGTTTCCTGCCGGGTCAGCTTACCCTTAACCCCATCAACATTGCCCTGGGATTTATGATCCTCATTCTCTATCACCTTTTGATCTCGTACAATAAGCCAGAACACCTTGACCGGATTTTTGCAGCCGGATTCTTCACCGCAATTGCGAGCATGTTTTATCTTCCCTTCATCCTCTGGTTTATTTTTGTGGTTATCAGTTTTCTGGTTTTCCGTGCGGGGAACTGGCGGGCCTGGATGGCCGCGTTTATCGGACTACTCACACCCTTCATCTATCTGGCTGTATGGTATTTATGGCAAGACGATTTGATTGCCAGCGCGCTTGAGTTTCCTGCATTTTTCACCAACATCCTGGTTTTTCCGAATCCATTTCATACGGATTTTTATTTACTTTGCGGATTTACTGTATTGCTGGCATTGTGGGGCATTTTCCTGTTCCGAAGTGGCCCTGAAAAAACTGTTGAGATAAGGTCAAAAACGAACATATTACTGTGGACGATTGTTTTCACATTGCTCTCTTTTTTATTTTCCAGGTCGATGGCCATTTTTCATCCTGCTCTGGCGATGCCGGCCTTAGCAATGGTAATTACAGGTACTCTTGTCGGATTAAAAAAAGTCCGGGTGGCCGAAATCATCCTGCTGGTATATTTCTTCAGTGTTTTGTTCAACAACCTGTTTATTCATCAACTTGTTTACCACTGAAAGGCATTTTTTCATCTGATGGCCATACTGTAATTTAAGACACATAGTAAATGCTTCTGAGCCATTATTCCGAAAACCTGACTGAGGCCGGTTGCGATGAAGCCGGTCGCGGATGCCTTGCAGGGCCTGTTTTTGCCGCCGCCGTGATCCTCCCTCATGATTTCAGGGATGAAATTCTGACCGATTCAAAGCAACTGACGGAAAAGCAGCGTAACACCCTGCGCACAGTTATTGAAACCAATGCCATCGCATGGGCTGTGGCAAAGGTCGAAGCCCAAACCATAGATAAAATTAACATCCTCAATGCTTCCATCCTTGCAATGCATCTTGCAGCAGCTCAACTAAAAATCATTCCTCAACTTCTTTTGATCGATGGAAACCGGTTCAAACCCTATCCGGGAATACCACATCACTGCATTGTCAAAGGGGATGAAAAGTATTTTTCCATTGCAGCAGCGTCAGTTCTGGCAAAAACCCACAGGGATGCCTATATGCAGGAGATCCACAATGAATATCCTTTCTACGGTTGGAACAAGAATAAAGGATATCCATCCAAAATGCATCGGGACATTATTGCCACGCATGGGATTTCATCATATCACAGGAAAACCTTCAGAATGGCCGGGAGTAACCGACCAACAGATTTTATTCAATTATCCTTCGATCCTTTCGAATCCTCCAGGGAAAACAAATAAGTACATTCTCAATTGTTTTTTTCCCAATTGAATCCTTTTTTTTCTTATATTTATAGCATAATTAGAAGAAATTCACTACTTCAGTCTGTACTACTTGTAATATAATTAAACACCGGGTAATTATGAAAACAGCAATAATAACTATTTCGTTCGTCCTGCTGACGGTTTATGCAAGCTTTGCACAGCGCACTATTAACCTTAATAGTTTGCAAGGTATTTCATATCAGGAAATTACCATCACAAAAGAGATGGATTCGACTTTTAACGGGGCTTCACGGTTACGGGAATTGATGCTGAACCCAAAAGTTCAGCAAATCAAATCAATTCATGTCGCCGACACAATCTTATTGGATTTATTCAACAACAAACAGTACAAAGCCTTCATTGACAAGATCGATGTGGATGTAAATGGTACATTGACCATTCGGGCCCGTCTGGCAGACTATGGTTACGCCTACTGTGTGATTTCCACCTGTAAAGGGAAAAGTTTTCTATCGATTGAAGTACCTGAAAATAAAGAATTCTACTTGTCAAAATACAATCATCAAACTGGGAAATATTATCTGCTGCAAATTGACAAATCGTAACTATTCACCCCCTGTTTTTTAAATCCAAGGGTTATTAACAATTTTCAGGCTTGTTGTCCTGTTTTTATTCGCCATCTAGACGATATCAACCGTATTTTGTTGATTGATTGTTTGTAAGATAGTTGATTTTATTGAT
>CAIQUS010000218.1 GCA_903875045.1 uncultured Bacteroidales bacterium | reverse complement strand
CTATTCAACGGGAAGTGTTAAAACCTCCGGCGGTGTAAATATCGACGCAAAGGGTTTTGCCGGAAGCATCATCACGGGGGATAAATTTGTTATGGCCGGAAATTACTATGATGTAACTACTTCCGGACAACCAACGGCCACTGGTGCCACAGGGCAAACAACCGTCCAGATGATGCTGCAGGCAACATTCTCCGGCTGGGATTTCACCAATATCTGGAATATCAGTAACACGGTGAATTATCCGTTCCTGAGGCAGTTAAATCTGCCGCCTTCCCCCGCGAATCTTTCTGCCATTTCCGGCAACGGGGTGGTTAATCTCTCATGGAATGCCCCTACAGGTGCCACTCCGAACGGCTACAAGGTTTATCGTTCCGGGACGCTTGTCACTCCCGTGGCGATTACATCAACCACCTTTGCTGATAATGGCGTAGTGAACGGCAACGCTTATACTTATTTTGTAACTGCCGTGTATACCTCGGTTGAGTCCCTCCCATCCAACACCATCCAGGCTGTTCTTTTTTTAGGTGGTGCCGGTACCCTCGTCGATCCTTACCAGGTTGCCACTCCGGAACAGTTGAACAATGTCCGGAATTATCTCAATAATACCAGCGTTTACTTCAAGGTGATGAACGACATTAATCTTACTGCCGCTTGCACTTCCGGGGGGAGTTATTATTATTTCGGCCAGGGATGGATCCCGATCGGCAGCTCATCATCCAGCGCATTCAAGGGTTTTTTTAACGGAAACGGATATAAAATTACCGGGCTCTTTATTAACAGACCAACATTCCTTCAGGGTTTGTTTGGCTATACCATTGGTGCATCCATCTCGAACCTGGGTGTTGAAAATGTGAATATTACCGGCAGTTATACCATTGGCGGGCTGGTTGGGCACTTGGAAAATACAACGCTGGATAACTGTTACATTACCGGCAGTGTCCAGGGCAGTAGTGGTTATACCGGAGGGCTGGCAGGTGAAGGTAATCCAGGTAGTATTGTCATAAACTGCTTTAGTAGTGGAAGTGTGGGTAGTTCATCATTTACAGGGGGGCTTTTGGGTAGTAATTCCGGGTCTGTCTCCAATTCGCACAGCTCGTCAAATGTAATATGTTCTTCCTCATCTGTTGGCGGGCTGGTAGGAACTGGCAGTGGTCCTTTAAATAACTGCTACAGCACAGGCAATGTGAGTGGCAGTACTCAAGTTGGCGGGCTGATAGGATCAACCAGCTCAATTATCAGTAACAGTTATTGTACTGGAAATGTGAGTGGGAGCACCTCAAACACCGGAGGTTTCGCAGGAAAGATCAATGCGGGTTCCACGATAAGCAATAGCTACAGCAGGGGAAATGTAACCCGGACAAATGGCTCAGATGCAAGTTTTGGGGGTTTCTGCGGGTTAAACGACAACAGTACGGTACTCAATTGCTATTCAACGGGTAGTGTGAAAACCTCCGCCGGGGCAAATATCGATGGAAAGGGTTTTGCCGGAGGCTTCGTTACAGGAGCTACGTACTCGATGACGGGAAATTACTATGATATAAATACATCAGGGCAAACAACAGCGACCGGAGCTACCGGGAAAACAACGGATGCCATGACCTTTCCTTATGAGACCGGCACTTTTACCGGATGGGATTTTACCAATATATGGGCTGCAGATGCAGCTTATACAAGAAACAACGGGTATCCTTTTCTGCAATGGCAGCTGCTGGTCGTCATCGCCATGCCTGCGGTGATCACATCACCCATTGTGAACATTTTAGAAACATCCGCAACAGGCGGGGGTAACGTTATAAACGATGGTAGTGCGCTGATCACGGCACGCGGTATATGCTGGAGCACGATGGCAAACCCGACCATTTTAAATCATCATACCACCGACGGCATCGGTAACGGTACCTATTCGAGTGCCCTTACAGGTTTGACGGCATCCTTCACCTGGTATGTCAGGGCTTATGCTACAAATTTTATGGGAACGAGTTATGGCAACCAGGTTGTTTTTAACACCTCCGACCCAACATCCGACACTGTGAATGTTATACGCAGCGGTCCGACAGCAGCCATTCCCCTGGCAATGCCGGTCCAGATATCGGGTGTCAGTGCAAATCCTTCCACCACAAACCTCAACCTGTGGACAGGAAACTACCAGGCACCTCAAGCGATTTATGACCAGGGCATTTATGTCAATAATCCCGACAAATGGTCGAATATCGGGGGAAATGCAAGCACCGGCACAACGTGGACCAATCCAAGTCCTGGCACTGGTTATGGCATCCTCGTCGTTGACCTTCAAAGGGTCAGGCTGCTTGAAAATATCAGTGTATTCCAAATGTTCATCAATGGGAAAATTACACATATTGCTCTGGCCGGTCATGCCGAAACCGGTAATACACCCCCTTTGGCCTCCGACGCCGGATGGTCGGTATTCCTCCCGAAATCTGCGGTCGGAGCCGGAACAAACAACACTTCTTATGTTTCAACCCCTGGTAAGTTTACTGTGAATGCATCAACCAGGTATGTAAAAATCATGGCTTACAATGACGGCAGCCTGGGAAGTCAATCATACATTGTGCTGAAAGGGATAAAAATGTTCGTCGCAGCAAACCCGGCCCAGGCCCCGCTCGATTATCTGACGATCGGCGCCGGCACACAGCGTTGTTTTGGCGCTACACAAACTATCACCACAACTGATTTTGTGGTAAAAAACGGAGGGAGCGCCACATTGATTGCCGGAGAAAAAGTTTTACTCAGTGGCGGAACTTCGGTAGAAAACGGGGGGTATCTGCATGCCTGGATCGATTTGGCAGGCAACTTTTGCAACCAACCTAAATCAATGCTTGTAGCGAATCAGGAAAGCTCTTCCAATTCAATTCAACAACGCTCAATTGCTGATAAAACTCAATCCTTTAAGGTTTTCCCAAATCCGACTACCGGCAGTTTCACGATCGATTTTTTAAAAACCACAGCAGAAACCATCAGTACCATCGAAATATTAAACATGATGGGCGAAAAATTGATCCGATCGGAGGTAAAAGGTAATCATTCATTCAGGTTCGACCTTGGCGATGAACCTTCCGGGATTTATATTATCCGTGTTTTACAGGACGAAAAGCCGCAGATGCAGAAAATAATTAAATTATAACATACAAATTTCCTTATTATCCTGTTGACATCATACACGATAGATTAATTTGTTTTCTGCACACCGGATAACAACTGTCTTCCAATAGCTACCGAAGCCATCCAGATCACTACATCTGAGGATAGGTGGGCGATAGTCATCAGCTGAAATCGCCGGTATCGCGGTCCCGCTATTTCGCCATTTCACCATTTCATCATTTCACCATTTCACCATTTCGCTATTTCACCATTTCGCTATTTCTCCATTTCGCTATTTCTCCACTACCAGCTTCCGCGCAAAAACCGGCCCGGTACCGGAAAATTGAACAAGGTAAACTCCTTTATCTAACCCAGTCAGGTCAAGGGTTTCGGTGAGGTGCTGCATCCGATGGGTGATCATCTGCCTGCCATCGGGGGCGTAGATGGTGATATCGTACAACACAGCGGATTCAATGGTTACTGTTTGACGGGCTGGATTTGGATAAATCCTGACCCGGGTTCCACCTTCATGGTTATCAATACCATAGGTACCGCGTTTCAACAGGATTGTCACATCGAGGCTGTTGTCGATATTCAGGGTTTTAGTCCAGGTTTTAAAGCCTGTTTTGACGACCTTGATTTGTGCAGATCCGGGGAAAGCAGTAAATGCGGCTTTCCCCTGCTGATCGGTTCGACGGAAACCAGATCCATCGAAGGTAATTTCTGCGGCGCTGATCACCGCATTGGTAAGTGAATCCTTTACAGTTATGTTCACCTCATGGAATGGTTTAGGCAATGGAACACTGGTAAACACCCTGAATTCGCCGGGCCCGAAGTTGAATGTTTGATTCGCCGGGTCGGTGATCGTAACCGCCTGACCTGAAAAGTAATCATACCACTGACCTGCACTGGCAAAACCGGGAGCCATATTGAGGCCGGACACATTCATGTTTCCGGCAATCACCACATTCATGCTGCTGTGTGAAATCCACATACGTTTGCCAAGTCCTCCCAGATCGCTGGTGAAGGAACCAAATCGGAACGCATCACTTTTTCTGAGTTTAGCCATGGCGCTGTATACACGGTAAAGTTTTTGCCTTTCAGGCTGATCCCAGTAATCCCAACGGGGAGGCTTCGGTGATGTGCGCCCGCCATTGAACATGATGCTGTAATCATAGCCCAGCTCACCAAACTGCCACACCATCTTCGGGCCCGGGATTCCCATAAAGAGCACCGAGGCCATCTGCATCTGGTGAAGTGCAGTCAAGGTATCTTTGATGTTATAACTTCCCGAAGAATTTCCGTTTGAAAGCGCTTCAAACATTATTCTTTCCTGATCATGGGTCTCCATGTAGTCAATAAGGTTGGGAAAACTCCATCCCCGGTTACCATGATAGGCCCACGAAATATCAGAGTTGCTCTGCCACCCCATGCCGATCTGCTTATAGCGGTCCTGCATGGCGCTCCAGGGCATCATGCCCGAGCCGGCGAGTACGGTCTCTTCGCTGTTTTCAGCAAAATGTTCAAGGATCACGTATGCTTTGCTGCTGACCGATTTAATATGATTGTTATAGTCGGTGAGAATGTTGATCCTGGACTGATCATATTGACTCCAGGCTCCCAGGTCACTGCCGGTATATTTCTGGGTAAGTCCCTTTGAAAGGTCAAACCGGAAGCCATCAACTTTATATTCAGTAAGCCAGTAAGACAACACCTGTTTGAAAAATTCGCGGGTATACGGGCTTTCATGGTTGAAATCATATCCCACACTCAGGGGATGCGGCGCTTGGGGATTCAGCCATGGATTTTGGGCAGATGGCTGCCCTGAACCGGTTGCCGGGTCGAAATACATGGCAGCCAGGGGACACTGGCCAAAACAATGGTTGGTAACAATATCGAGGATGACCGCCATTCCGCGTTTATGACATTCATCGATAAACTTTTTATAATCCGTTTTTCTGCCATAGAATTTATCAGGGGCAAAAAAGAAATTGGGTGCATAACCCCAACTGTCATTTCCGTCAAAATCATTTACCGGCATCAGCTCAATGGCATTGATGCCAAGATTTTTCAGGTAATCAAGCTTTTCCATGGCCGTTACGATGCTGCTTGAATCGGTAAAATCACGCAACAGCAATTCATACACCATCAAATCCTGCTGGGTTTGGTTAAGCGCAGGAGGGGTAAACGAGGTGACTTCCCAGGGATATAATGGCTGGTTGGTCTGGAATACACTCACCGATCCAATCGTCTTATCAAAAGGATATGCTTTAAGACCGGGATAGTTGAATGGCGGAATCCACCTGTCGTTCCACGGATCTAGAATTTTATCGCAATAGGGATCAGCAATTTTCAGGTTTCCATCAATAAAATACTGATAGGCATATTCTTTCTGTCCGGTGAGGCCCGTAAGGGTGATCCAGTAGTTTTTCCCATCGGGTGTCCGCTTCATATAATTCTGGTCATTGGGCATCCAGTTGCTGAATTCGCCGATGGCAAATGCGAAACTTTTCAGGCCGGGAGGATCGTTCAGTACCAGCGTAACAGTAGTGTTGTCGATGTAGTTGATGCCGCTTTTCACCCCGGTGGGCAACTCCTGTACAACCACGGGTCCGCGGAGATAAATACTCACCGAATCCCTGGCCTGACCGGTGGTTCCGGTGGCTACTGCCTTTACCCAGTAAGTTCCGGGAGCCATCCCCTGGAGGATAAGCGGATAGGCCATTGAGGTGGTCGTTTCTGTTTTCAGCAGTTGCTGATCGAGGTATATGCTGATGGTTTGGTTCTGTAATGCTTCCACGCATACGGGTACTACCTGATTGGGGCTTGCCAGCGGATCACGGCCTGTAGGGTTCATAATCTTCACACGAAGTGCCGGTTCGTAAACATCCGCAAGGATATCGGAGCCATCGGCATTTTTATGTTCGGGATAGTTACCGCCTGGATTGGGCACGCCTCCTCTGAATACGAACGCCATTTTCAGGATCTTTTCACCGGCAGGCACGGCATAATATTGCCGGATGTTTGGAATCTCCAGGCTGAAAAGGTTGTCGCTGATTTTCGTGAGTTTGGTCTCTGGTGTGTTTTGTCCCCATTCGGTTTTCACATATTTCCAATCGGTATTGCCGGTGCTCAGGTTCGTAATCACGCCGGTGTGTGCATAAACATCGCCGGTATAATTGTATAGTCCGCCATTCCCAAGGGTTGCATTAAAATAGAGGGTAACCGGAATGGCTTCGAGCGGAAAAGCAGGTTCGGTTGTAAGCAGGTTGACCACCTGGCCACAACTAAACTGCTCTCCAACCAGATAGCTGTAATTCAATCCGTTGTTGTTATTAAAACGCATCGTGACGAGATCCAGGTCTTGCTGGGGATTCTGGATCACCGAACTGAAAATGTAGAATCGTACAGTGGTATCGGTGGGCTGTGGCGGGATATTGGCCGTACCGGATAAACCAGTCACCGTGAGAGGCAGAATGGCTGATGTTGCCCAATTATTGATGGAATATCTGAGGTAGAATTTCTCTTCCGGGGATGGATTTGCCGAAAACTGAGCCACAACCGACACCGGGTCCTGGTTGGTCACCATCAGGGGTTGCTGCTCAACAGACACGATACTGACCGGTTCTGCCGAAGTTTGCATGAAGATGACCCTTGTATTTGCATAACCCTGATCCTCGAAGTTCAGCGTGTACCATTTGTTCTGTGTCACATTGATCTGGTTGTTCGGGTCACTCGGGGTTCCGTAAGTCACGTTTGAAAAGGCATTGAGAGCCACTGCGGTATTTCCGGCCCATTGGTTTCCCCATGGATTTGTGAAACTGGTACTGGCAAACTTAAAATTCTGGATTCCGGTGGTCCCGGTGTATTGAAAAGTAGTTTGCCACCGGGGTGTTCCTGACTGGATTTTCTGCAGGTCGAAGGCGCCACCCATACCGGTGGTATTGGTCCATGCATTCCAATCGCCAGGCATACGCAAGCCATCGGGTTCATAGATCTGGGAAAAGGCGGAAGTGACCATCCCGGGGATCAATAAAATCAGCAACGTAAACCGCAGGAGGGCTGATCTCACGAAGCGACCGGGCTTACCGGCAGAAAGAATTTGGTTTTTCATTTGAAACAGTTGTTTGGCCCGCGGCTGAGTCCCTCCATAAAAAAAGAGGGGCTTTCTGCCCTTCACCAGGCGAGAGGGATGCCACAGGATGAGAAATATTATCTTTTGATGATGGTATGATGGGTTGTTTGATCGCCTGTGATGATCCTGAGGTGGTAAACCCCGTTGCTGAACCCTGAGATATCAATCTGCTGCCGCCCCGACGGGATATCCTTTTGCAGCATCGGTTTCCCGACAGCATCGGTGAGATTCAGCATTCCAGGAACTGCCAATTCTAAATTCAACTCCCCGGAGGTGGGATTCGGATAAACCGTTTGCATCGCACCTTTCCCTTCCGGAATTCCGGTAACTACATCAAGCGTTCCGGATTTGTTGACCACCCCATCCCAGAAACCGCCTCCGGTGGTGGAAAAGCCACCGTAAACATAAGGATCGGCGTTAAACTTATAACGCATGGCATAATAATATGTTCCGACGATGACGATGGAGGCGCCAAGGTTGCCCTTAAACTCATCGTTGTTCCCTACCGGGGCATTGTATGGGGCTACAATCCAGTTTGTCCATGTTGAAGGATCCGAATTTGTGGAGCTATATCCCACCCATGCCTGCAGCCCTGGTGCCGGGGTTGGTAATCCGGTAACCCCGTCGATATAGGCCTGACCGAATATGAAAAAATCCATGCCAGCCGAAACACTGCCAAATTCCGGCCATTGGAGGTTAGCCCAGGTAATGGTATCAGGTGGGATTTCTGTCACGGTGAGAACGCCGGAAACATTGATGGTGCCATCCCAGAAACCACCCCCGGGTGTGGAGTAACCTCCATAAACATAAGAGCCTGTGTTCAGTTGAAACCGCGTGGCATAATAATAGACCCCTGCACCAGTTATCGCAGCACCAAGGTTGGCTTTGAACTCATCGTTGTTACCGGCAGGGGCATTGTAAGGAGCCACAATCCAGTTGGTCCATGTTGAAGGATCAGAATTGGTGGTGCTGTATCCAACCCATGCCTGCAGACCGGGTGCCGGGGTGGGTTGCCCGGTAACACCAGGAATTAATGCCTGACCAAACACATTGAAGTCTCCTCCGACCTCAATGGCTCCGTTCTCCGGCCATTGCAGGTTGGCCCAGTTGATGACAGGGGGCGGTGAGGCAACGGTATATGAATAATTTGCGCCACTGTTGTTGTTTAGTTTGATCGTTACCAGATCATAATCGGCTGTAACCGCTGGCAGGGTGGTAGAAAAGGCATAATAGGAAACCACGGTTGCGGCAGGTTGTCCCGGGATCGTAGCCGAACCTGTTGCTCCGGTTACAGTAACCGGAATAATTGCAGAAGTTGCCCATGCATCTGTTGAATAGCGGATGAAGATATTCTCTTCCGGGCTCTTTACCCCGGATAATACCACATTGATGGTCGCAGGAGCGTTGGCAACGACAGATGCAGGCACCGAAACCGTGTTGATTGTGACAGGAGCTGCACTGGTCACCATAAATATTGCACGTGTACTTACGTATCCCAGATCTTCAAAATTCATGGTATACCAGTTGCCATTGACCAGGGTTATGCTGTTGTTGGTTGCACCTTCTTTGGTGTACATCTGAAGGGTATTCATGGCGATGGTGACTCCTGCCCACTTATTCTGGTAGTAGTTGGATGAAGATCCGCTGGTAAACAGCCAATCGTAAGTGCCTCCGGTTAAATTGCCTCCGGTTGCAGCCACACTGAAAACGGTTTGATATCTTGGGCTCCCTGTCGCAATTTTCGCAATAAACCCGCCCGGGACTTGTGTACTGCTGGCAAGGGCCAGGTTGTTGGTAGGCGGATTGGTCCAGGTGTTCCATGAACCGGGCATGTTAATCCCTTCAGGTTCATAAATTTGGGCATGTCCGGCAGTTACTGAAAGAATCAGGATTATAACCATCATGCTGAGAATGAAGGAAATCCGGCTCAGGCTGATTTTCAAAGATTGTACTGTGTTTTCCATAAGTTCGCGTATTACCAGGTTGTTTGGGATAAGGTTTATTTCTGACTTTCAAAGATAATTCTTTTTACAACATCCGGCCGGCGAAACCATTGACTAATCGCGAAGGCACCTCACCGGAAAGGCATTGTTTTTTAACGATTCATAGTAGGAAACAGAACTGTCGTAGATATTCATTCCATGGGAAATCACTTTTATAGGACCTGCCGGGGCCGATGACCAGAAAATCGTGGCAGTATTCATAAAACTCCACGTGTTATCCTGATACAACACACCTCCTGGAAGAGCAAGGAATCCGTTTCCGGCAGTGTCCTGCAGTGGTCGTCCGGCCAAGCCATTCCCTCCATAAAAGTTAAAAAGCACCATCCATTCGGTTTCGTCAGGTACATGCCATCCTGGCGGGCAGATACCCTGTGAAGCCGGGACATTGTCAAATTTCATCAGTTCATCCCATTGATAAAGACCGCCCAACCCGGTACAATTTGCAGGATCGTTGCCATAGCAATACTTCTCCGAAATGCAATTATCAACCTGGACCTGTGATGACTGAATGATAATTCCATAATTCAGGTTGGCAGCCAGCCAGCATTGTGACCCGATCTGGATGGTTGGATAGGTTTTATTGTCGCGGACATCGGTAACCAGAGTCCCGCAGGCAACCGCTGACGACGGTAAGTTATGGATACGACGGATCCCGGAATCTGCACATCCGGCAACATTGGTATACGTATAAGTAACAGGAATCATCCCCATCCCTGCAACCCCCGGATCAAAAATGCCTGTCACCGTATTCACACCGGTCCCCGAATAACTGCCACCAACCGGAAGCCCGCCCCGCAGTTTAAAGGGCTTTGCATTCGCGGTAGTGATGGTGTCGAAACATGGAACGAAAACCACATTGGGCCGGGCATTGATATAAACCAATCCTGATTTCAACTCACCAAAACATCCTTCGGCCGATTTCTCCTGCACGGTTAAGGTATAGGGACTTCCCGCCGGTGTATAAGGTAAATCCCATGTGATGTCTATTTCGTTGGTGGTCGACAACTGGATTACACCGTTGACCTGCCAGATGTAAGTTGAGCCCGGTGCCGGATCGACCACATAATGTTTCGTTGCCCCTGCACATACCACATCAGGCATGGCTGCCTGGCCTGCCGCACGGAAGGCGCTGAACAGAATCATCAGCACCACCAGCAGAGACAAAACATACTTTGTCCCTGCCGAAATACGTGATATGTGCGCAAAAACATTCAACTTACAAATTCCCTATTAAAAATTGATCATTAACATCTAATTTCAAAAAAATAACACTTAACACTTAATCACTTAACACTTAATCACCTAAACAACCACACCCCCAGCCATACAACAATAGCTGCACATCCTGAATAGCACGCAGTCAGGCACCACCCATCTTCCTTCCGGGAGCGGATAGCATAGCAAAAGCAGGTATCTTTAAATTCCTACATGATAAAAGTTCATTATGTATCGGTCGGACCGCGCCATGGCGGATGATGCCGGCCACGCAACCAGGCAACCACATTTGGTTTCATGGCATGTCGAAGCCGTACCTTTCCGGGGCCGATACAGGTTAAATATTTCAATACTTTTCTAGTTATGCCAGATCGGTGAAGTGACTGGCAGCGGTTTGACCACCATTGTAATGGTATTCGAAATGGCCGGTTTTGGAGCGCCGCAAGTTTCACTGGAGGTTACAGAACATACAACCAAATCTCCGTTCACAGGCGTATAGGTATATGTAGCTGATGTAGCCAGCGGATCAACTGCACCGTTTACAGTCCAAACGTAGATTGGTGTTAAGCCACCATACTGCACAGTTGCAGTAAAGGTGACCGATGCACCGGCGCAAACCGGGTTAGGATCGGCTACGATGGTAACGTTGACAGTGAGCGCTGTGGTAATGGTCCAGCTTGCAAGGGTGGTCCAATCGGTTCCCGTGCATCCTAAATTGGCAGTACACCCGTTGCGTCGACCCTGAATTTCGATCAGGCTGGTAGCGCCGACTGTGCTGATAGGTGCACCTGCTGTATATGGTGCCCAGGCTCCGCCATCGATCCGGTATTGATATTCGTCGGTACAGCCGACTCCGCCGGTCCCGGCGTTGAAGGTGGCCGACACATTGGGATATGCACCAGCGCAGAAGCTGACAACATCCGGTGTTTTGAGTGCCAATGTCGGGCCTACCGGTTGATTGACAACATCCACCGTCACAGACTGTGTGTTACCCTGGCATCCGTTGAGTGTTGAGAATACCGAAAGGGTATAGCCGGTTCCAGGGGTTGTCCAGTTCACGGTAATGGTGTTGGATGTGCTTGGTGGAGAGAACGTTCCACCACCAGATAATGTCCAGGTGAAAGTTGCGCCGATAATGTTGTCGACGCTGTAAACCTGGCTACCAACGCAAACGGTTTGGGTCAGATTTTGATTTTGTGCCATTGTCCCGGCAACGCTTACGAAAAGCACTGCGATCAGGAGCATTCTTAAAAAATTTACTGTTGTTTTCATAAAAAATAAGTGTTAAGTGTTAAATGATTAAATTATTAAGTGTTAAGTGATTAAGCATTGATTGTTAAATAATTAAGTGTATTGGCTTTTTTTTCGCCATTTCACTATTTCGCCATTTCGCTTTTTCCCTAAGCAACAGCAACATCAGCCATCGCCTGAAGCGTTGATGTGTTTTCATGGTTCGGTTATTTATTTTATTCTTCTTGTGTTTCTGTTAATAGTTCATTTTAAATTCTCCAAAAAACCTGTTGCCTTAATTCACTGGTGGCTGTGTTATTATATGTTTAAGCCTGGGGGGCTTTTTGAGTTCGTGATTCTTGAGTCCACTCCGAAAAGTCTGTAAAAAATGTTCGCCGTCAATCTACCCACCCCCGACCCCTCCCTTGAAAAGGGAGGGGAGCGGCGCTACTATGCCAACAGCTAGATATACAGTATTTTGTTTGTGCAAAGCGCTCCCCTCCATGCGGGCAGGGAGGGGTCGGGGGTGGGTAGATTCACCTAAAACTATTTTTCGGAGCGGGCTCATTCTTTATTCCTTTAAGTTGTTATGGTTAGTTATGCCAGATTCCTGAGGTCGCAGGAACAGGATTTATCGTAACACTTGTAGTTGCTGTAACGATAGCGCATCCGCCGGTTGCAGCAATGGTATATGTAACTGTATATGTGGCTGGTGTACTCGAACTTGGTGTGATTTCTCCGGTTGAAGCATTAATTGTTAATCCGACAGCGGAACTAAATACACCACCTGTATACACGCCAGTTCCTGTAAGAGTAACTGTTTGAGCTGATGCGGAGGTGCACCATGGTGAACCTGAATAAGAAATACTTGCAGTTGGTAAAGCAGTTATCGTTACCGAGGTGGTTGCAGTTACAACAGCACATCCGCCAGTTGCAGCAATTGTATAAGTAACGGTATAAGTGCCTGGTGTACTCGAACTTGGTGTGATTTCTCCGGTTGAAGCATTAATTGTTAATCCGACAGCGGAATTAAATACACCACCTGTATACACGCCAGTTCCTGTAAGAGTAACTGCTTGAGCTGATGCGGAGGTGCACCATGGTGAACCTGAATAAGAAATACTTGCAGTTGGTAAAGCAGTTATGGTAACCGATGTGGTTGCTGTTACAACAGCACATCCGCCAGATGCTGCAATGGTGTACGTTACTAAATATGTACCGGCTGTACTCGAACCAGGTGTAATTTCTCCGGTTGTAGCATTAATCGTTAATCCGACAGTAGAACTAAATGTACCGCCTGTATAGCCACCTGTTCCTGTAAGACTAACCACTTGAACTGATGCGGAGGTACACCATGGTGAACCTGAATAAGAAATACTTGCAGTTGGTAAAGCAGTTATGGTAACCGAGGTGGTTGCTGTTACAACAGCACATCCGCCAGTTGCAGCAATGGTGTATGTTACTAAATATGTACCGGCTGTACTCGAACCTGGTGTGATTTCTCCGGTTGAAGCATTAATCGTTAATCCGGCTGTAGAACTATATGTACCACCTGTATACCCGCCAGTTCCTGTCAGAGAAACTGCCTGAGCAGATGCGGAGGTACACCATGGTGATCCTGTATAAGAAATACTTGCAGTTGGTAAGGCAGTTATTGTTACCGAAGTAGTTGCTGTAACGACAGGACATCCGCCAGATGCCGCAATGGTGTAGGTAACCAAATAGGTACCGGCTGTACTCGAACCTGGTGTGATTTCTCCGGTTGAAGCATTAATTGTTAATCCGGGAGTAGAACTAAATACACCACCTGTGTACCCGCCGGTTCCGGTAAGGGCAACTGCCTGAGCTGATGCTGATGTACACCATGGCGAACCTGTGTAAGAAATACTTGCCGTTGGCAATGCATTTATTGTAACACTGGTGGTAGTTGTATTTGAACAAGTACCGTTGGTGAAACTATATGTTACCACATAGGTTCCTGGGGTACTGGTTGCCAGGTTGATGGTTCCGGTTGTTCCATTTATCACCAAACCTGTCGTAGAAGTATAGGTTCCGCCGGCCTGACCTGTCTGGGTAACGGTTGCAGTCCCGGTAGCACAATACGGGGTTCCGGAATATGCAATGGTAGCCGTTGGCAAAGCATTTACCGTCACTACAACCTGCTTTGTGGTGGAACATCCGGTTGCAGGGTCAGTTTCAGTAAAGGTAAGCGTATAAACACCCGCTACTATCCAGATGACATCTGTACTATCATTGCCTGGTGTGGTGATCGTCCAGTCTGTTCCGGATATTCCGGTTGTAATGTTCCAAAGGAAGGTGTTGGAAACGTTACCCGGCACGACAAAATAGGGTTGAGTACCTGCACATACGGTCTGTGTGAGGTTTTGGTTTTGCGCCCATGCACTCATCGAACCCACTGCAAACAGCAGCACCATCATAATTTTCAGTAATCTAATCTGTGTTTTCATAATTTGGTTTTTTATTTGTTTGTTTTTTGTTTGAATTTCCTGAAGTAAATCGCTGGCATTGATGTCGGATCGAAATGGTACCGCCCCTCGCGATCGCACCGCCTCTAAAAGCAAAAGGCGCTGCATTTTGCGAAAAAGGCTGTGTGTCTTATTCCGGGGTCGCCGGAACCATGCAAAACGGGAAAGGTCGTGCGTCCGGTGGTCGGGGTTTAACCCTGTTTCCGGCATTTGATACCTTCGTTGTGTGGGGAGTAGCGTTTTCATGGTTCGTGGTTTTTATATTGTTTCTTTCGTTTATTTCGTTTTATATGCTTTTAATCATGATAAATTGCGCTTGGTGTTGGTTTGGCGTGAACTGTAATGGTAACATTTGATGTTGCCGGTGGACAAGTCGAATATGAAACCGTCCAGCTGAGTACATAAGTGCCGTCACCTCCTGCCGGGGTAAATGTTGCCGAAGGATTGCCGACAGCACTGAATTGGCCCGAAGATGTAGACGGGCCGCTCACTACTGCCCATGTACCGGTTCCGGAAGAGGGCGTATTTGCTGCCATCACTGCACTGGCACCAACACATATCTCCTGGTTGCTTCCGGCTATTGAGGTCACCCCGGAGCAATCCAGTGCGAGGGTGAAGTCGTTCACCCCGGTCAGTGTGGTAAACCCGTTCGAATTGGTATAATTTGGCGGATTGGAGGTCGTTAAATCGCTTGTTATACTCCCGGATTCCTTTTTCAGCATAAACACGGTTCCCGGGGTAGGGAGCCCGGTTGCATCAAGGGTTACATTGTAGTTGAACCCGCTGCCGCCGCTCTCCGAAATACTCCAGTACCGGTTACCGAGCAATGCTTTGTTAGCCGGGAGGGTTCCGGAAAGTGCCGATTCGATCTGCTCTGTTGTAACAACACTGGTGCCGGTAAGAGAGGTGTAATTGAATGAAAGCGGACGATAATTCCCCCCTTTGCCTATTGGAAATGCCTTTGATCCTGCAGCGTTATATGTTTGTGCCAATATTCCATCGATGTATGAAATCGCTGATGCCCCTGCGGCAATGGAACCCGTTGAAGTGATCGTTACCTTGTTGCTTCCTGTGGAGACAAGCCCTTTGGTTAAGGTCAATGTTTGATTGACATTGATATCATTGGCCAGAGTAACATTTCCAGAAGTGGTTTTATCCACAATCACATAATCGAATGTTTCAATACCGGCATTGGAAATTGTTTGATCGCCGGTGGCTCCATTGAAAAACACGGCCCTGCCTTTGGGGGCGAAAGTTCCTGTTGAATGGGTCCAGTTTCCGCCGACTTTGATATCACCCCCGATAGCATCAGAAAGGAACAGATTCCCGGCAAGCGAAAGATTCCGACCAACTACCAGCGGAACTGTCATATCATTGCTGCCGTAATCCATATAAATACTTGACCCTGCGTCAATGGTTAGGTCCCCTGCGAGGTTCAATGCAGTTCCGGTCAGACTGGCACCTCCCGGGTCGAGGGCCGTGTTGTTGCTGATTTGTACATCATTGGGATAACCGAACCCAACGGCGGTCATCCATTCCGGCCCGCGGGGTGGCGCACCGGTACAATTGTATTGCAATAAAGAAGAAGTGCCGTAGGCGGGGGAATTGGTGATTTTGTAACCATAATTCAACCGGAGTGTCCCGTTGATGGTTGTTAAACCGGCACCAACATTAAAATCTGTTGCCGATGCGACTGCATTGGCGATTTCCACAACCACACCGGCATCTGTAACAAGCGTACCCCCGGAAGTTGAGGTAATTGTTTTACTGCTCTGAATTTTCAGGGTACTGCCTGTCGAACCGGCGATATGTCTGATCCCACCTGAAACATTGATATTCCCGCCAGGGGTCCCGGCCATGTAAAGGGTCCTGCCCTGTAAATCCAGAACGCCATCGGCCAATAGTTGCAATTGATCACCGGTACCTGAATTATTTCCGTCGATGGAAACATCGGTTAAAGAACTGCCAGCATTGCTCAATTGCACTGCCACAGGATTGTCAACGATCAGGTAACTGAATACCTCCGTGCCACCGCCGGTCACCGATATCGTTTGAGGTGCCGATCCGGCTAACCACACCGCCCGACCATTGGGGGTAAAGCTTCCATTGGGGTAACGGTTCCAATTACCGCAAACCTTTACATCGCCGCCGGCCTTCGTACTGAGTATCAATGAATATCCGGACCCGGCTGAAGCGCCGATCGTCAGGTTTCCGTTACACTGGCGCCAGAACGTATTGTCGGTAAAACTTAATTTCGAGTTATTTACTGCGGATGTCCCAATCTGCACATTTTGTGGAACTCCCTGACCGGAGATATAATTTGCGTACCACTCTGTGGCGGCAAAAAATTCAGAACCTGTATTATAAATCAGGGTGGATGAACTGCCGTAGAATGGTGCATTTGTATGCACCGAACCATTCGCATTGATCTGAAAATTGTTAGTGACCATTGATGCACTGCCGAAGTTGACCGCAGTGTTGATAATTACATTATTAAAACCAATGACCCCCGAAACGGTATGAACCGCGTTGCCTGAAAAAGTAACCGTGCTGCCCCCTGACCCATTCGCCCAGATGCCATTGTTGGTCAGGGTTGTACCGGAAACATCGTTGCTGTCGGTCAGATTTCTGGCAAATCCGTCACTGGCTGTAAAGGTTTTTCCGGAGTTAATGGTCAAAGATCCAACTATCACATCCTGATCAAGCGTTACGTTATGTGCAATGGTGACCGGCACTCCCAGTGAAGGAGGTGGAACCACTCCGCCTTGCCAGGTCGTGGTCGCGCTCCAATTTCCATCCTGGGCAGTTATCCATGAACTTGCAACTGTATAGGAATAATTAGCATCGGAATTATTATTTAGCTTGATGGTATAGAGATCAAAGTCACTTGAAGGGCTGTTTGCTGTTGTTGAAAAAACATAATATTTAACCGTTCCAACGGATGCAGGGATGGTCGCTG
The DNA here is from genome assembly GCA_903875045.1 of uncultured Bacteroidales bacterium. Lineage (GTDB taxonomy): Bacteria > Bacteroidota > Bacteroidia > Bacteroidales > FEN-979 > CAIVAT01. Next base: position 20,896 of record CAIQUS010000218.1, on the reverse strand, counting down.
TACCGGCCGTACCTGTAAAACTCGCCTGAATCAAATCAGATGATGAAAAATCATCTGTTGAATAGCGGACATATATTTTTTCTTCCGAAGCAGGAGTAGCACTGGTTGTAATATTAATTGTAACTGACTGCGTGGGAAAAACATTTGCTGCCAATGGGGTTTGTGTAACAGAGGTAACATCAACAGGAGTAGCACTGGTTTCCATGAAAATTGCAGTGGTATTTACATACCCGATATCTTTCCAATTCATGGTGTACCATTTCCCGTTGGTGAGAGTTATACTATTATCCGCACCAGCAATGGTATAATTTTGGAGACTATTTAAAGCAACAGTTCCTGCACCGCCCCATTTGGTATTCCAAGGATTTCCGGAAGGGCCACTTGTAAATGCCCAGGCATACGTACCACCTGTAAAATCAGCACCGGATGCAGCAACACTAAAGATTGTCTGATACCGGGCTGTTCCGGTAGTAATTTTAGTTACACGACCATTTGTTACCTGAGTGGAACTAGCGATGGCCAGATTATTTGTCGGGGGGTTGGTCCATCCGTTCCAGGCACCTGGCATATTTAAACCTTCAGGGGCATAGATCTGAGAAAAACAATTTTGGTTTGCCAGAAACAGCATAACCATCACCAACCCAACCCAACCATTCTTCAACACTCCCTTCATGCCAAACCTCCCGATTGTACACATGAAGAAAAAGAGTCAACTGAAAAAGAATTTCTGAAAGAAATTTTCTCTCCGGAGGGAACCTGCAAACATAACACAACGGGGAACGAATGGCTTCGCCCTATGCAAAATACAACCCGTCGTGCTCTATTATCCATTTTTAAGTAATGATAATCAGCGCGTTACTTTTACTTATACAAAACTGTCTGTAAAATTAGTATCTTAATTGATATGTACCACCGCGAAGGGAAAATATTCCCAAATCCCAAATCCCAAATCCCAGGTTCCAATTTCCAATTTCCAATTTCTAATTTCCAATTTCCAATTTCTAATTTCCAATTTCCAATTTCTAATTTCCAATTTCCAATTTCCAATTTCCAATTTCCAATTTCCAATTTCAAAATGCACAGTTCACACTACCCATTTTCCCCATAGTCCTTCGATTAAATGATATATTTGACAAATAGTCGTTTGTTTTTTTGTATTTTTACACAAATTATAAAAGCAGATGAGAAGAAATAAAATGGCAGAATTGGTTTCCTGGAAAAACAGTACCAATCGAAAACCCTTAATCATCCGGGGTGCACGCCAGGTTGGAAAAACGTGGTTGATGCAGGAATTTGGCCGTGCGAATTATCCACAAACTGTTTACCTGAATTTTGAAAAGAACAAACGGTTACAAAACTTGTTTGCCGATGATTTTGACATCAAAAGAGTGATCACAGCCTTGCAGGCTGAATCGGGACTTACCATCCACGCTGACAATACCTTGTTGATTTTCGATGAAATACAGGCTGTGCCGGAAGCTATAACTGCGCTAAAGTATTTTCAGGAAGATGCCGGAGCATATCATATTGTAGCTGCCGGTTCATTGCTTGGTGTGGCGCTTCATGCAAATATCTCCTTCCCTGTGGGTAAAGTTGCTTTCATGAATTTGCATCCGTTCACTTTTCTGGAATTTCTTGATGCAATTGGAGAAACCGCACTGGTGGATATCCTTCATGGGGGTGATTGGAAATTGATAACGGTTTTTAAATCAAAATATATTGAACGGCTCAGACAATACTATTATATCGGAGGGATGCCCGAAGCTGTTTTGAGGTTTTGTGAAAACAACAACTATGAAGAGGTACGTGAGATTCAGAAACAAATCCTGGATGCGTATGGACAGGATTTTTCAAAACATGCGCCTGTCGCAATAGTCCCACGAATCCGAATGATTTGGGACTCCATCCCATCACAATTGGCCAAAGAAAACCGTAAGTTTATATATGGGATCATCCGGGAGGGTTCACGCGCCAGAGACTATGAATTGGCGTTATCATGGTTAATTGATTGCGGGCAGGTTCACAAAGTTTGCCGGGTGTCAAAGCCGGCCATGCCACTGAAAGCTTATGAAGACAGGAATGCTTTCAAATTATTTCTGGTGGATGTTGGTTTATTGGCAGCCATGGGCGATATCGACCCGAAAACACTGCTCGAAGGTAACACCATCTTCAGTGAATTTAAAGGGGCTTTAACAGAACAGTATGTTTTTCAACAATTGAATAGTGCCGATGATCCGGTGATTTATTACTGGTCGGCGGACCGTTCAACTGCAGAAATTGATTTCATAGCCCAATTGAATGGCAACATCGTTCCGATAGAGGTAAAAGCAGAAGAAAATTTACAGGCAAAGAGTTTAAAAGTTTATGTGGAAAAGTTTCATCCGGAGGTTTGCGTCCGCACCTCAATGTCCGATTTTCGCAAACAGGAATGGCTTACCAATTTACCTTTATACGCGATCAGTGAATTAAACAATTTGTTGTAGGAAACCTACAGCAACCCGATCAGCAAAAACGGCAGGAGACCGATCAGGATGATCAGCATGGTCATAAAGAAGAGATGTACTTTATAGGAGGTTTCAACTTCAAGCTTCACACCATTTGACTCTTTCAGGTACATCGCCATGATGGGCTTAAAATAATAGGCCACACTGATGGCTGACCCGGCAATGGCCACTATGACCAGCCAGACCAAGCCCTTTTCAAGGGCGGTTGTGAAGAGATAATATTTCGCCATAAAGCCCGCCAGAGGCGGAATCCCGGCTAATGAAAGCATGGCAACGGTGAGACAGAAGGCCTCCAGCGGATTGGTTTTCGCCATCCCGTTCAGTGAACTGAAATAATCATTTCCATGGGCTTCACGGATAAGGATCAGGATGCCGAATGCCGAGATGGTGGCAATGGAATAAGAAAGTGTGTATAAAAGCAAAGCATTCTCCGACATCGGGCTGAAAGCCACCACCGCAAGGAGCATATACCCTGAATGACTGATGCTCGAATAGGCCAGCATCCGCTTGAGATTGGGCTGGTATACACCTGTCAGGTTGCCCAGCAGGATCGTAAAGGCTGCCATCACCCAGATGGTGGTTTCCCACGCCCCGTGAATTCCCTGGAAGGTGTGGGTGAAAAACCGGAACATGGCCACAATGGAGGCGGTTTTCACAACGGTTGCCATGAAAGCGGTAAGCAGGGTAGGCGTTCCTTCATATACATCGGGCGCCCAGAAATGGAACGGAACGATGGCAATTTTAAAGGCAAGTCCGATGATGAGCAGGAACAACCCGGCCAGAAACATCGGCGGATAGTCTCCTGCACAGGATGAAACATACACGGAAATTTTTTGAAGGTCGAACGTTCCGCTGGAGCCGTAGATCAGCGCGATGCCGAACAATAAAAACCCCGACAGAAAAGAACCAAGCAGGAAATATTTCAGGGTTGCTTCATTGGAGGTGATCGCCTCCTTGTGACTGCCAGCCAAGACATACAGCGCGATCGACAGGGTTTCAATCCCCAGGAAAAGCATGATCAGGTTTCCATAACTTGTCATCATCACAGCGCCTGCGAGCGCGAAAATCATCACCCCGAAAATATCATCAAGTGGCCGCTGAACCCCGCGATAATAATGGGAAGCAAGTGAAAAAATCAGAAAGGCAGAGAAGATCAGAACGGTACTGAATGCAACCGACACATTGTCAACAACGATCATCTCATGGTAATAAACTTTAAAGGTATTCCAATCCATGATGGTAAGCCCCATGGATACCACCAATCCGAGGAGAATGACCGGCAGCAGCCAGGATTGTTTCTTCATAATTCCCAGAAAGAGAACAAGCACACCGAGGATCGTTAATGAAATGATAGTCGTCATTGGATAAAGCTGAAATTACGAAGTTTTGACATTTGTCTTTGATCTTGGAAATTTGACTTATTTTATATAATTCAGCACCTGCATCACATCAGGCAACGCAACATCCAGAAATAGTCCGGGGAAAAGTCCGATCCAGATGATCATAATCACCAGCGGGACGAAGACGGCCATTTCGGACCACGATAAATCTGATATCTTTTCAGTGGTTTCATTGGTTTTTCCAAGCATGGTACGCTGGTACATCCAGAGCATATAAACGGCACTGAAGATGATTGTCAGCCCGGCAATAGCGGCAAAAACCATCGAGTATTCAAACAATCCAAGCAGCAGCAGGAACTCGCCGATAAACCCGTTGGTAAGCGGCAGGGCGATACTTCCCAGCAGGATGATCATGAATACGATGGCAAGCCTCGGCGCTTTCACGGCAATACCCCCCAAACTGCCAATGGTGCGTGTTCCGGTACGCTGTTCGATGATATCGATCACGATAAACAGGCCCACAATATTTATCCCGTGTGAAACCATTTGTATCACAGCGCCTTCCATGGCATTAGGCGTGAGCGCAAACACTCCGGCCGCAATGAGTCCCACATGGGCAATGGATGAATAAGCCACCAGCCGTTTCATGTCGCTCTGGCGGATGGCAATGACGGAGGCATATACGATGCCAGTGATGGCGAGGATGATGGCGACAGATGCATATTGCTGAACTGCCTCGTGGCAAACGGGAATCATCCATCTGATCATCCCGTAAATACCCATCTTGAGCATGATCCCGGCCAGCAGCATGCTTCCGGCAGCCGGTGCGCCCGAATAGGTATCAGGTTGCCAGGTATGGAGCGGGAAAATAGGAATTTTTATGGCAAAAGCCAGAAAGAACGCTCCAAAGATCCATGTTTGTTCAACAGGGGTAAGGGTCGCCGCATAGAGCCACTGAAAGTCGAATGAATGGGGCAACGGGGTTTTGAAATAGAGGTAGAGCAGTGCCACCAGCATGAACAAACTTCCCGTGAAGGTGTAAATAAAAAATTTAAAGGTGATACGGATGCGGTCGTTGCCCCCCCATACGGCACAGATGAAATAGGCCGGGATCAGGGCAAGTTCCCAGAAGATATAGAATACCAATCCGTCGAATGAAACGAAAACACCTGTCAAAGCCATCTCCATCAGCAGGATAAGGCTGTAAAAGGCAGCGGGCCTGTGATAGCTGTGTCTGAAGGAGGCCAGGATGATCACCGGCACCAGGAAAGTGGTCAGCATCACCATCAGCAGGCTGATACCATCCATGCCAAATTTCAGGCTCACACCCAGTGTGGAGAGCCAGTCGGCTGTAAAAAGCAGGTTGCAATGGCAGGAGGTTTTATATTGAATAAACGCGGCAACGGCAACGCCAAATTCTATCAGCGATCCGGCCAGTGCGAATTGCCTGATTGCTTTTTCCCGCCTGATCGCAATAATTATCAGCGAGAGCAAAAGCGGTAACAATATGAGAATAACGGTCAGCATCGGTCAGATCAGAATATTAAGGAACAGGATCAGAATGATCCCCAAAATCATGATAAACATATAAAAACCTACATTTCCGGTCTGGATGAAACGAACGGTATTGCCAGTCCACACAACCATATTGCCTACCCCGTTCACCATGCGGTCGATCAGACGAAGTTCAACAACCTCATGCAGGAACCGTGACATCCGGAGTACTGGTTTGGAAATGATTAAATCATAGAGTTCATCAATGTAGTATTTTTTTGAAATCAACTTCACCGGGAACGGCCGCCTGGCAGAATCGGGAAGCAGCTGCGGCTGCTGTTTTACATAGCGGTTCCAGGCCAGGAAAACCATGACTCCGACTCCTGCCAGTGTCATTCCCATGAGCAGCCATTCGGTTGCCGGAGACATCAATACCGGCGGAACGGCGATGGCAGCAGCATCAGCAAAAACGGGCGCCAGGAAGTCTGAAAGCCAGCTTCCTCCACCGAAAATTTCCGGGATATTGAGCAATCCCCCGACGGCAGCCAGCATCGCCAGCACAATCAGGGGGGTGGTCATCACCGGGGGTGATTCGTGGAGGTGATGGAGTTGTTCATCTGTTCCCCGGAAGTTCCTGAAAAATGTAAGATAGAGCAGACGGAACATGTAAAATGCGGTCATCAGCGATCCGGTCACGGCAATGACCCACATCGGGCCGGAATGGCCAAAAAGATGCAGCAGGATTTCATCTTTGGAAAAGAATCCTGAAAGTGGCGGAATTCCTGCAATGGCAATGGTGCCAATGAGAAAGGTCCACCAGGTTTTTGGTAACTTGTTACGCAATCCGCCCATGTTCCTGATATCCTGTTCGCCCCCCATGGCATGGATCACACTGCCGGCACCGAGAAAAAGGAGTGCCTTGAAAAATGCGTGAGTGGTTAAATGGAACATCGCCCCGGTGAAAGCGCCAACACCAAGGCCAACGAACATGTAGCCCAACTGGCTGATAGTGGAGTATGCCAGGATTTTCTTGATGTCATTCTGAAAAATCGCAATGGAAGCGGCAAACAAGGCGGTGGCCAGTCCGGTAATACCGATGACGGCCATGGTGGTTGGGGCCAGTACGTATAGAATGTTCGACCGCGCGATCATATAAACGCCGGCGGTGACCATCGTTGCTGCGTGGATGAGTGCCGAAACCGGCGTGGGACCTGCCATGGCGTCGGGCAGCCAGGTGTAGAGCGGAATCTGAGCACTCTTTCCTACAGCTCCCACAAAGAGGAGAAGGGTAATGGCAAGGATTGTTGCATCACCCATGGGCATCGATTTTGCCTGAGCAAAAACCTGTTCAAACGACAACGTGTTGAATGTGGTAAAAATCAGGAACATCCCCAGGAGAAATCCCAGGTCGCCAATCCGGTTCATGATGAAAGCTTTCTTGGCGGCATTGTTAAATTCCTGGTTTTTAAACCAGAAGCCGATAAGCAGGTAGGAACAAAGACCTACTCCCTCCCACCCGATAAACATGATTGGATAATTGGCTCCAAGCACCAGCAAAAGCATGGAAAAGACAAAAAGGTTCATGTAGGCAAAAAAACGGTTGAAACCCGGGTCATCTTTCATGTAACCAACCGAATAAACATGGATGATGAATCCGACGCCGGTCACAATCAACAGCATCAGACAGGAAAGCGGGTCAACCAGAAATGCAAAGGGTATGTCGAGGGGGCCGATGTGGATCCAGGGGAAAAGATAATGTGATGATGTGTAAATGTGCTGATGTGCTGATGTGCTAATGTGCTGATTTGAAAATATGAAAATTTGGTGATTTGATAATGTATTGATGAAGGTTATTAGTGAAAGGATGAAGGACAGAAGGATGGTACCGGGGCCGATGAGGGTGGTCCATTTTTTGGGAATGGTTCGAAAGCCAATACCAAGTATCAGAAAACCGAGTAAAGGCAAGAGAGGGATCAGTATGATAATTTCGGTCATATTCTTGTTTGAAAAAATATAATCACCATTTTAATTTATTGAGCACATTGATATCTATGGAGTGGGTTGTTCTGTAAATCAGCACCACAATGGCCAGCCCGATGGCAACTTCCGCTGCCGCCACGACCATGATAAAAAATACAAAAATCTGTCCTGCCGGATCGTTGTTATAGGCAGAAAAGGCAGCAAGCAGCAAATTGATTGAATTGATCATCAACTCAATTGACATGAGGATTACCAGGGCATTGCGTTTGATAAGCACCCCGACAACCCCTATGCTGAACAAGACCGAACAGAAGACGAGGTAATAATGAATGGGGATTGAGGTGAGGGTAATCATTATGTGATTTTTTTGAATATTGATCAACGAATTTTGAAATCAGAATTTATTTTATCGTTTTGTTTTTTATAACTATCCGCTTGTGTACCTAATTAATATTTAGATACTCTGCGCCTCTTTGCGGCTTCTTTGCGTAACTCTGCGTTAAAAAAAGGTTAACCGCAGAGAACCGCTGAGTTTTTACGCAGAGATCCGCAAAGCTAAATATTGTTAACCAATCTTTTAATTCCTTCAACAACTCGTAAAACATTAAAATTCATCAATAAACCTAATTTACAACCTGATAGTTTCAAATAAGTTAAAACCTGTGCAATATGAATTTCGTTTAACGCATCAACAGACTTTAGTTCAATGATTACTTTCCCTTCAACAACTATATCTATACGGTATCCAACGTCCAACTTTACTTCCTTGTAAACTTATGGCAAAGGCTTTTGCTTTTCAACTTTTAGACCAGCCTTTTGTAATTCGTAAAATAAGCACTCAAGGTAAGCGCTTTCAAGCAAACCCGGTCCGAGTGATTTATGAACCTCAATTGCACAACCGATTACCTTTTCTGAAATCTCATTTTCTGTCATAAAAAAATATTTTACAATGTTTGGTTTGATTAGGTATGCAAACGGATAGTCATATTCAAATTTCGTTGATCAATATTCGTTATTCATTTATATCTGTTCCTTCTTCCCAAGAAGCACGGCCCCAACCATCGCTGTCAAAAACAACACCGATGAAAGTTCAAAGGGGATCAGGTAATCATGGTATAGAATCTTACCAAGGTTTTTCACCAATCCGATCTGGGTCGTCATCGGGTCCTGTGCCGACTGGATATCATAACCCCTGAAAATGCCGATCAGTGTGAGCATCAGCATTCCTCCTGCAATAAAGGCCATGATGTTCACCCACATCGGTTTTGGTGATCGTTCGTCATGGTTGAGGTTGAGCAGCATCACTGTAAACAGGAACAGCACCATGATGGCCCCGGCATAAACGATGACATGCACCACCGCCAGAAACTGGGCATTCAGCAAAACGTAATGACCGGCAATGGAAAAAAATGTAAGTGTCAGAAAAAGCACGGAATGAATCGGCTTTTTCGAAGCAAGCACCATAACGGCAGAAAAAAGGGCCATGATGCTGAGGAAGTGGAATATGTATTGAGTGAACACGCTTATTATTTGTTGTGTTTAAATTTTTTGTTTTTCTTAAACGCCAGAACTTCCGGTGTTTGCCGTTTTGAGATATCGATCCGCCTGGCCGGATCCGACGGCTCAACGAGTTCGGCTTTGCCATAAATGAATTTGCCGCGCTCATATTCCGACTTTACAATTTCCTTCGTCAAAAAGATAGCCTCCTTCGGACAGGCTTCTTCGCAATCGCCGCAAAAAATGCAACGCAGCATGTTGATCTCGTACACCGTCGCATATTTTTCTTCCCGGTAAAGATGTTCTTCGCCGGGTTTCCGTTCGGCCGCTACCATGGTGATCGCCTCGGCCGGACATGCAACAGCACAAAGTCCGCAGGCGGTACAGCGTTCACGTCCCTCATCATCACGCTTCAGCACATGTTTCCCGCGATAAATATCAGAAAATTCGCGCTTTACCTCGGGATACTGGACAGTTGTCTTTCTGCGGAAGAGATGTCCAAAGGTAATGCGCATTCCGTTCAGGATCGCAGGGAAATAGATCCTTTCCCAGAACGTCATCTGTTTATTGGAAACTATTTTTGATCGGGTTGTAAGATTTTTCATTGGTTTAACAATATCACGACTCCGGTGACCACCACATTCAAAATCGCCAGTGGTATCAGGCTTTTCCATCCAAGTTTCATCAGCTGGTCGTACCGGAAACGGGGTAGGGTCCAGCGGATCCACATGTAAATAAATCCGAATAAAGTTATTTTGGTAAAGAGCACCATGAAACTCACAAAGGCAAAAACATTGGGTGAAAGCCCCAGTTTATCCAGTCCCGGGAAATGGTATCCTCCTAAAAACAAAGTTGCCATCACTGCACCTGAGATGAACATGTTGATATATTCGGCAAAAAGATAAAAGCCCAGTTTCATGCTGCTGTATTCCGTATGATATCCACCCACCAGTTCGGTTTCACATTCGGGCAGATCGAACGGGGCCCGGTTGGTTTCGGCAAAGGCACAAATCAGGAAGATCAGAAATCCCAGGGGCTGATAAATAATGTTCCAGTTGAATCCCTGCTGCTGTGCTACAATTTCGCGCATGCTGAGCGAACCGGTCATCATGACAATCGTAATAATTGACAAACTCATGGCCAATTCGTAGCTGATCATCTGGGAAGAGGCCCGCACCGCCCCAAGCAGCGCATATTTGTTGTTGGATGCCCATCCTCCGATCATGATGCCATACACCCCGATGGAAAGGATGGCGAAGACGTAAAGGATCCCGATGTTTACATCAGCCACCTGCAGCGGGTAAGCTGCACCGTTGATGATCAGGTCGGGACCCCACGGAATGGCGGCACTGGTGAGCAAGGCAATGAACATGGTGAGTGAGGGCCCGAGGATGTAAAGGAACTTGTCGGCCGAAAGGGGCATGAACTCCTCCTTGAAAAAAAGCTTGGCTCCGTCGGCCAGCGGTTGAAGCAGTCCCCAGGGGCCGGCACGATTGGGCCCGTGACGGTCCTGAAACCACCCGGCCACTTTCCTTTCAATAAGCGTGGAATACATCGCCACCAACAGGCTTAACACCAGGATGAAACTGGCAAGCAATGCTTTATATATTATTTGTGCAATCATATCGTATAAAAAATCAAAAGTCAAATTGCCCTTTGAACTATTCTTGTTTCTCCATAAATCCCTCTATCGGTTTGATCACCGACTGCTTCTTCAGCTCTTCATAATGGTTCGCAGAGATCACCGACTGACGTTTGATATGGCGCGGGCCATCAATCACCCAATCGGAAATGCTCTTCTTATCGAAACGGCATTCGTTGCATATAAACTCTTCAACTTCTCCAAACTGGTCCTTTCGCCCGGTGATACGGTAAATTTCATTTCCGAACATCCAGGCAGCCACTTTCCCGGAACATTTTGTACATTCACGATGTGCATTCATTGGCTTCAGGAACCACACCCTGCTTTTAAAACGGAATGTTTTATCGGTCAGCGCCCCCACCGGACAAACATCGATCACATTTCCCGAAAACTCGTTGGTAACTGCATTGCTGATAAAAGTACTTATTTCCGAAACATCCCCCCGGTACAAAACACCGTGCAGCCGTTTATCAGTGAGCTGATCGGCTGTGTAAACACAGCGATAGCAAAGTATGCACCGGTTCATGTGAAGTTTGATGTTGTCGCCAATGTCGATCACCGGGTATTCGCGGCGTTCATCTTCGGTTGCTGTTTCCTCCATCCCGAAACCAAAACTCAGGTCCTGGAGGTCGCACTCGCCCGCCTGGTCGCAAACGGGGCAGTCGAGCGGATGGTTGAGCAGCAGGAATTCAACAATTCCCTTGCGTGCTTCGATCACTTCAGGAGAGGTCAGATTTTGCACCACCATGCCATCCTGGACCGGAGTGCTGCACGACGCCACCAGTTTCGGCATGGGGCGTGGATCTTTGGCCGATGACTGGGCTACTTTTACCAGACATGTCCGGCATTTTCCACCAGATCCCTTCAACTTCGAATAGTAGCACATGGCAGGCGGAACAACCTTGCCGCCAATCTTGCGCGCTGCCTGAAGAATGGTGCTCCCATCTTCAACTTCAACCTGGATGTTATCTATCGTTACCTTCATTGTATCTCTTGGTGTATATCCCCGCACTTAAGTGCTGGGCTAGCGCACGCTACCAGTACTTAATCCCTGTTCCCGAATCCGGACCCATGAGTTCGGCATTTAATTCAATCGCTCCGTGATGAATATTTTTCACCACCTCAGGATGTTTGACATGGTATTCAAACTCCCTCCGGAAATGCCTTATGGCGCTCGCAACCGGCCAGGCTGCTGCATCACCGAGCGGACAAATCGTGTTTCCTTCAATATTCTTTGCAACCCTGACCAGCAGATCGATGTCGGACATTTTGCCCTGACCATGTTCGATCCTGTATAAAATCTTCTCCATCCAGCCGGTTCCTTCCCGGCATGGAGAACATTGTCCGCACGATTCATGACGGTAAAAATGAGTCAGGTTCCAGGTATTGCGAACGATGCAGGCATCTTCGTCAAACACGATAAACCCTCCTGATCCAAGCATGGTACCACTTACGAAATCACCATCGGCCAGGGATTCATAGCTCATCAGCCGTTTTTCGCCTTTTACCGTATTCAATATCAGGTCGGCCGGAAGAATCGGCACCGAAGAGCCGCCGGGAATCACTGCTTTCAAATATTTATCATTCGATATACCTCCACAATATTCCGGTGAAAAAATAAAATCCTCCACCGGAAGGCCCATCTCAATTTCGTACACCCCCGGTTTGTTGATGTTTCCACAGGCTGAAATCAGCTTGGTACCCGTACTTTTGCCACGCCCGTACTTTGAATACGCTTCTCCTCCCATATTGATGATCGGGCCGACTGTTGCAAGGGTTTCTACATTATTGACCACTGTCGGGCAACCATATAATCCTTTGAAAGCCGGAAACGGCGGCTTGATGCGTGGATTTCCCCTTTTCCCTTCCAATGATTCAAGCAAGGCCGTTTCTTCCCCACAAATATAGGCACCGGCACCGGGATGGACATAAATGTTAAGTGAAAAACCGGTTCCCAGGATCCGTTCCCCGAGAAAACCATGCTGACGGGCCTCCCGGATTGCCTTTTCCAGAATCCCGACCAGGTATTTAAACTCCCCCCGGATGTATATATAACATGTATTCACGCCAAGGGCATAGCTGGAAATAATCAGGCCTTCGATGAGTAAATGCGGCAAATGCTGCATTAAATAACGGTCCTTGAAGGTTCCGGGTTCACTTTCATCGGCATTGCAAACAAGATAGCGTGGCTTGTCCGATTTCCGGTCGAGGAAACTCCACTTGAGCCCGGTCGGGAAACCGGCGCCTCCACGGCCTCTTAAACCCGAACGGTTAACTTCCGTGCCCACCTCCGCTACCGACATCTCCCGTAAAGCTTTTTCCACGGCAGCATAACCACCGTGTGCGCGGTAAACGTCAAATCCCCGGATCCCCGGGATATCAATATTGGTTAGCAGAATTTTTCCACCCATGTCGAATCACCCGGTTTAGGTTGGTTTGCATATTCCCTCAAGTCCTCAAGAAGCTTATCCACCTTTCCGGGTGTAAGTTTCTCATAATATTCTGTATTAACCTGCATCACCGGTCCGGTACCGCACGATCCGAGACACTCCACTTCCTTCAGGGTGAAAAGTCCGTCATGTGTGGTTTCACCGGGTTTGATCTCCAGAACATCCTGCAGATGAGCCAGTATTTGCTCGCCGCCTGAGATGGCACAGGGACCGGTACGGCATACTTCTATCACATAAGTTCCCATTTTGTCAAGATAAAACATTGAATAAAATGTAGCCACCTCATACACTTCAATTGGCTGAATGTTGAGTAACGAGGCCACATAATCCATGATATCCACCGAAAGGTAACCACCCAATTCCTCCTGTGCAATATGCAAAACAGGCAGCAGGGCCGATTTTTGCTGACCTTCAGGATACCTTTTGATCAACTGATGAACCACCTCCAGTGTGGAACCGGAAAATTTCACCGGTTTGTTCTGTTTCTCAAACAGGTGATGGTGTATATGATTGTTTTGTCCCATTTTCAATATCAAAATTTTGCTGGCGTCCGGGAATCACGCGTCCAGTTCCCCTGCAATTACATTCATGCTGCTCATTGTCAGAATGGCATCTGATAACACGCCCCCGCGGATCATCTCCGGGTAAGCCTGGTAATAAATAAATCCCGGTCTGCGAAAATGCAGACGGAACGGGGTCCTTCCTCCATCGCTGACCAGGTAAAAACCCAGCTCGCCATTTCCACCCTCCACCGAATGGTAGACCTCGCCCACCGGTACCTCAATTTCGCCCATCACGATTTTAAAATGCCAGATCAATGCTTCCATCTTGGAGTAAACTGCTTCCTTGGGAGGCAGGTAAAACTGCGGAACATCAAGGTGAAAACTACCTTCCGGAAGGTTTTCAAGGGCATTGCGCACAAGTTTCACACTCTCCCAGATTTCCTGCTGACGAACACAAAACCGGTCGTAGGTATCTCCCTGGGTACCAACAGGAATAATGAATTCAAAATCATCATAACTGCTGTAGGGGGTCATCACCCGGACATCGTAATCGACACCGGCTGCCCGCAGATTTGGGCCGGTAAATCCATAGTTCAGCGCCCGTTCACCACTGATCGGGCCTACCCCTATGGTACGGTCCATAAAGATGCGGTTACGCATCAAAAGTTTTTCAAACTCATGCAGCACTTTTGGCAGGTGATCCAGAAATTCCCTGATCTTTTTCACTGCCTTTAGTGACAAGTCACGTTCAAAGCCACCGATGCGGCCCATGTTGGTAGTGAGGCGGGCACCAGAAACTTCTTCATAAATCTCATATACTTTTTCCCGCTCCTGAAAAACATAGATGAATCCGGTGAGGGCCCCGCTGTCGACACCTATCACACTGTTGCATACCAGATGGTCGGTGATGCGCGCCAGTTCCATCAGGATGATGCGCATGTAATCGATTCGCTTGGTGGTTTTAACCCCAAGCAGTTTTTCAACGGTCTGATGCCATCCGATGTTATTGATGGGTGACGAGCAATAGTTTAACCGGTCGGTGAGGGGAGTAATCTGGTAAAACGGACGGTGTTCGGCAATCTTTTCAAAGGCACGGTGAATGTAACCGATGGTTTGTTCGGCATCGATGATCTGCTCACCATCAAGCGTGAGGACATTCTGGAAAATGCCGTGCGTCGCCGGATGGGTCGGGCCCAGGTTGAGGGTGGTATATTGCTTATCGTCCAAAATATCTGTCATCTTTGTCTTCCCTGGTAGGATCCTCTAAAGGGTATTCCTTACGCAAAGGGAAAAAGTCCATGTATTCCACATTTAAAATCCGTTTCAGGTTCGGATGTCCTTCAAAAATAATTCCGTAAAAATCAAAGGTTTCCCTCTCCATCCAGTTGGCTGATGAGAAGAGATCGGTAACCGTTGATACTTTCGGTTCATTCATTGTCACAAAGGTTTTGATCCGGATGCGTTTGTTTTCCGTCAAATTGTGCAGGTGATATACAACACCCAGGGGCAAACCCCGGTCGGGATAATGAATGCCACACAAATCGGTCAGGAAATTGAAATTCATATTCTCATCGTTCTTCAAAAAGCTGATCACATCATGAACCACCGGGCTGGCAATGATAAAAGAAAGAACATCAGAGGATGTATCCATTTTCAGGATATCCTGATCAAAAGCCTTGTACAACTTATCGATGATAAACGAATTCTCCATCCCTGATCTCAATATTAAAGACGCTGCATGCAGCGTCTCTGCATAAAATTATTTTAATATCCCATACCCCTCCAACAACTCCTTATACTCCGCTGAATATCTCCGCCTCAGCGATTCATTTGCCACAAGTTCCTGGACCTTCATAAAACCATCGATGATCTGTTCCGGGCGGGGTGGACATCCGGGTACGTAAACATCAACAGGGACCACCCGGTCAATACCTTGCAGCACACTGTAGGTGTCGAATATTCCGCCGCTTGATGCACAGGCACCCACAGCAAGTACCCAGCGTGGTTCTGCCATTTGAATATAAACCTGCTGAATAACCGGTGCCATTTTCTTGGCAATCGTTCCCATTACCATCAGGAGGTCGGCTTGTCGCGGACTAAAACTCAGTCTTTCTGCGCCAAACCTTCCGAGATCATAATGGGCACCCATGGTAGCCATAAACTCAATGCCACAGCATGAGGTGGCAAAGGGCAATGGCCATATAGAGTTCTTTCTCGCCAACCCGATTACCTTATCAAAGGTGGTGGCAAAAATTCCCGGTGCGGTATATCCTTCGGGAGGCTCTGATTTGTTATATTTAGGTGTTTCCTTTTGCATTTTACTTGTTCAAAACACGGAAGAATATTGAATATTGAACAACGAAGGTTGAACTACGAATTTCCAATTTCCAATTTCCAATTTCCTGAATCCATCAATCTTCCCAGTTAAGCGCCCCTTTTTTTATGATGTACCAGAAGCCGAACAACAGAAATCCCATGAACAGGAGCATTTCCCATAATCCGTCCCAGCCAAACTCCTTGAAATTAATGGCCCATGGATAGAAGAAAATAATCTCCACATCGAAGAGCACGAAAAGAATGGCGATTAAAAAATATTTCACTGAGAAGGGGAAACGTGCATTTCCTTTCACCTCAATGCCGCATTCAAAATTCTGGTCCTTCCGGATGGTATGAAACTTTTTGCGCTTTCCTCCGATGAAATGTGTTGCCAGCATGGTAACTGCAACGAATCCAAACGCCACAACCGATTGCACCAGCACAGGTATGTAATCAGAGGGGAAAAATGCCTTTTCCATTATTTAGAATTATTCTTGACAAAGATAAATATTTTTTTCAAACACCGTTAAAATCTTCACAAAGAATATGCGAAATCAGGAGATTCAGGGTTATTTTGCCGGTTCCCAATAGCAATTTTTGGGAGAGGTGATTGCGCCGGTAGTCTTCAGCTTTTTCATAGCTTTATCAACTTCTTTGCGGTCGATGCCCGACATTTCGGTGATCTGACCGGCACTTACCGGCTGTCCGGCATTTTTGATGGTTTCGAGAATTTTTTCAAGGACGTCCATGAGTATTTGTTTTAGTTTAACCATCCAAATATACACAATTCACAACCAATGCTGTCTATTTTTGCCTATTTTGTTGTCCACATGAAAGATTTTCACGCGCTGCTTCTCCTGATCACCATCACTCAATTCTGGCATTCAGGGAATTGCTCGTTTCAAAACCTTGTCACAATCAGGCAGAACGATTCACAGGAAGAGTTTGTGAAAAAAGCAGCAAACATTCGGCCTTGGTCAATTTTGCGGCCTGCAGGGATCTGAAGAGTATTACCGTGTTTTAATCAGCTTGGCGGTTTCGGTACAATCATCTCCCACCATTTTAATAAAATATAATCCGGCAGGTACTTCTGAGAGGGAGAATTCATGCTTCTTTTCATTGATCATTGCCGAAGTCATTACTTTATCCCCGCGCATTCCATAAACCTCTATTTTCACAATGCGGGATATTCTGTCGCCCTTTTGCTCGAGGGTAAAGTTGCCATTTGTTGGATTAGGATAAATCTTAAAGAATGATTGCCCTGGAACATCAGGAAGATCAGCATTTTCAGCCGTGATGGCCTTGACCATCGGCGGAGCAATACAGAAAGGGCCTCCGGGGGCAATGTACCCATGCAAATAACCACCGTTTTTTACCAGTGTACCCGGCAGAAAATCAACTTTCAGTCCGGCAATCATGGTTGCGCTACCGCCGGCATTTACAACAAATGCTGTAACACCTCCGGCAACTGTAATGGTTTGGAGCGCATTATAACAAAATGATTGTCCTCCCAGGATTTCAGTTTGAACATTCGTATTCGTTTCAATGAAAAGGGTGGTAAACTGAACATCATTTGACCATGGACTAAAATCAGCCACACCACACACCGAACGAACATATACATGATACAAGGTATCGGGGCTAAGTCCTGAAACAGGTGCAGTCAGCACACCGGCAGCTGTTGTACCCGATGCAGCAAGCCCTTCCAGGCCACTGCCCGGAAGCCCAGCAGAACGAACCTCAAACTCATAGCCGTTTCCGGGAGCCGGATTGGGAGCTGTCCATGAAATCACAGCTGTTGTTGCAGAGATGGAGGAGATTGCCACTCCGACAGGTTCAATACAAGTGCTTACCGACAATTTGGCCCAGTACTTATCTGCTCCTCCGCATTGTATAATGGTACTCCAGTTTCTCGGTCCAATCCAGGCATAATAGGTTCCGGCTTCAAGAAGTGAAGTGATTGCGGTTATTGTTCCGGCCGGTCCGCTGGTATAATTGGAAAAATTGATGGCGGGACAAGGGGCGGTGATAAAACCGACTGTCACAGGAAATTCCGCATTTGTCTTCCAGGTTACCCTTGTTTGTTGTGTCAACGTGAATATATGCCAGTCGGTATCGCGGATACTGCCATTACACCAGGAGGTTCCGCATTTTGTTTCTCCAAGGATGATTGGCTCGAAGGCAGGGATGGCCATGTTGCATCCGCCATTCAGATCAGACAAACAAGGCTCCTGCTCGACTGTGGAACCTATCGGACATGCCTCCAAAGCCGCCCAGTATTTGTTTTCCACCCCACAGGCTATCATTGTTGATAAATTTGATGGCTTTACAACCGCATAATAAGTACCGGCAGGAAGTGTTGCATTGACCAAAAGCGGAGGAATTCCGGACCCTGAATTGTAAACGATATAGGAAGGTGCGGGACATGGCGCTGCGACCAGGCCAATCAGCGCCGGAAATTCTGCATTTACGGTAAATGTGACATCTGTTGATTCGGTGAGTGTGAAAGTGTACCAGTCGGAATCGCGGTTAATGCCATCACACCATACCGTTCCGCACTTTGCCACGCCTATGGTGATGGGTTCAAAAGCCGGGACGGCCATGGTACATCCACCATTTAAATCAGATCCGCAGGGCTCGAGTTCTGCCGTTGAACTTGAAGGACAGATTATTGATTGCTTGAATCTTACGTCATCTATAAAAATATTGTTCCCTGTCATGCTCACCCCTTCAAAAATGATATAGGCATTGCCCCATGAACCGGAAGGCACCCTGAATACATACTCATACCATTTATCTGCCGTTGTTTCTGCCGGTGACATGCCATAATACCTGTGAATAGTACCCAGGAGGGTTCCCCATTTATTTGGTGCCCAATTATAATATACATTCACCGAATCGGCATTGCCACTGAAGCCACTATCACGGTACATCCAGAAGCGAACTTCATATTGATCAGAATATAATTTTTCGAATTGAGGTGTTACGAGGATACCGGTAGTTCCGGTTTCATAGTTACTTGCCTGAAAACGGGCCATGGCGGCACCAGAATGAGGTGCACAGGTGGGAAACACCCCATCTGTTTGCCTGTCCCATGTTCCGGGGAGGCCGGCTCCGTCAATTTTTTCATTTGTCCAGCAGGCAGGAGGGAAAACAACATCATTAAAACTTTCGGAAAACGGTAAAGTTCCAATATAACATTCATTTCCTGTTAGTGAAAGCCAATACCTGTTCTCAACACCACAGGCGATGTTAAAATTACCTGTCGGCGATATTACAGCATAATAGGTGCCTGCATCCAGGGTTATATTCAATGATTTTCCGGTATAAGCTAAGGCGGAATCTGCCGTTATATTGCCATTTTGCAGACAAGGCGAATGAATAAACCTTATCAAATAGGGAAATTCAGCGTTTGCTGCCAGTACTACTTCTGTCCGGTGGGCAAGCGTAAAAGTATACCAGTCTTCATCCTTATGGGTGCCATTGTTGAATACTTTTCCGCATTTGGTCTCATCCAGGGCAATGGGTTCAAACGCCGGGACCGGCATGCTGCAACCTCCGTTAAGTTCAGATCCGCAGGGCTCCAGTTCCGCCGTGGCATCAACCGGGCAGGTAAAGATTTTTTTGATATTCACATCATCTAGAAACATATTGGTGCCATTATTGCTAACTGCCTCAAGAACAATGTAGGCATTGCCAAAGGACCCTGGGGGCACATTAAATACATATTCATACCATTGATTTGGAGTTGCCTCCTGTGGTGACAATTCGTAATACCGGTATACAGATCCGATAAGTGTAGCCTCGTTGGTATTCGGTAAACTATTGTAGTAAACATTCACCAAATCCAGATATGAACCCCAGGTATCATCACGATACATCCAGAAATGCACTTCGTATTGATCTGATGACAAGGCCAATTGGGGTGTTACCAGAATACCGGCAGTGCCTGCAACATAATCCCAGCAATTGAAGTGCGCCATGGCAGCACCGGAGTGGGGTGTGCAAACTGGATCAAATCCTTCGGTTTGCCGGTCCCATGTTCCCGGAGAACTTGGTCCTGAAGTATTTAAGCTGGTCCAGCAGACTGGTGCAAAAAGGGTGTCATTGAAACTTTCGGTGAAAGGAAAATAGGTGACCGGATTGCAATTGGGATTGGTAAAGGTAAACGTCAGCCCTTCTGCAGGTAAGGAAGCCTCAGAAAACGTACACATGGCATCGTTGGACAAACCTGCAGTGGTAGCAGACCAATCTGATGTGGTCTCCCGGTTATTGTAATCAGTGTTGTCAGAACCCCTTAGTCCGACCTGCAGGTTGATGCCATTGGTTGTGGCGGTGATGGTACCTCCGTATATAAACCTGATCAGGCCGGTTGCCGGGTTCATGCGAAGCTGAAAGCTCAGCCTGTGTCCGGTATAAGTGCTTCCATAGAACTTGAGATCCTGCCACTGAACCACAATTTCACCGGCATCATTGGTGAAATATGAAATTTGCGGAGTGCCGGATTCCGCACTCTCCAGGTCCCCGCAATATAATGATAGCGCTTTATCATAAGCGGTAGCCGATGAAATGGCATTGTAGGTATCTGATGTGGGGATGGCCGTTGTACCCAGTGTTACAAAACCGTTCATTGAAACATACATCGTGGTGTATGTAATCCCATCCATGGTAAAATCAGGAATCGTAATCGGATCAGAAATTCCGTCATCGAAAACTCCGTCCCACAAAATGATTTCTGATGCTAACGGCGTGTATGTTCCAACGCTGCCGGAGAAATGATACGAGCTGACCTGTGCATGCAAACGCATGGTACAGAAAACAAAAGCGATTAAAACAAATAAATATTTTCTCATCTTTCAGTGGTTCAGAAGTGGTTAAAAAAAATGGAAACAATTGTTTTTCTGCAATTCGTGTGGAAAGAGTGAGGAGAGGATCTGATGTCAGTTACTGTCGTAAACAGATTTATCAACAGATCAAAAATCCGTGTGGCTCAAATAAGGGGTCATTAAGTTTATTGCAGTATAAAAGACGTAACTATTCACCCCCTGTTTTTTAAATCCAAGGGTTATTAACAATTTTCAGGCTTGTTGTCCTGTTTTTATTCGCCATCTAGACGATATCAACCGTATTTTGTTGATTGATTGTTTGTAAGATAGTTGATTTTATTGAT
>CAIQUS010000217.1 GCA_903875045.1 uncultured Bacteroidales bacterium | reverse complement strand
GACGGGAAGGACAGTATGTTTTATAAACGACTTATTATTTCTCATCACAAGAATTTAAACAATGGAGATTATTTGATTGATGACAGAGAGAAAAATGGAGCTAAAGAATTTGCTGGCGAATTAATACAATTTGGTTCGGAACATTTTTCCGATCAGTGCATCCCTTATGGAAAACCACCTTGCGGCTTGCGATCTTCCCGGTCATATAACAGAGTCAGCCATCACGCTTTAATGATGATCAGAGGAAGAGGATACTCCGATTAGTCTGATAACAAATAATTTTACCTGTAGAGGACCGACTTTTCGATTTTAATGTGCCCCCGGAATACAATAACTTTCCCTTGTAACCGTCAGCTAAAGCTGACGGCAATAGATTGGGGTAGCAGTTAGCATAAGCTGACAGCAACAGATTCGGGTGAATCTCTTGAAATATCATATTTTTCGTAACATTGCATATTAAAGGAGTTCATAATGATCGTATTATTCAGGCTTATAATTGCACTTATCTTCCTGGGAATGATCACAGGCTGTGGAAACCAACCGGAAGAACCTGAATCTGGCATGAAAAGAGGGTCAGATTCAGCGTTAAATGATTCACTGATCAAACTCGATTCACTGGTAAGAGCGACAAAAGGGAAAGATAATCAGCTTGCACTTACCTATGCCCGTAAAGAATTGGCATTGGCTGGTCGGATGAATACGGAGGAGGCTTTTGCGAATGCATATTTATCCATGGGGGCGGTTTACACACATCTTAGTGGATAATCAATCATTCATAAACACCTCATATCTTCCACAAGGGATTTACTTTTTAAAGATTCAATTCAAAAACGGTCAAAGTGTTGTAAGAAAGGTAATTAAAATTTAATGGTCATCCCATACCGCTAAATCGCAACTAAACCATCACTATATTTGGCAAATTGTTTTGAAGAGGTACCGCTTTCTTGATTTCGACACAATCTTCTGGTCTTCTTCTTCTTCCTCAGGGCAAACAAAAGCCATATCGCATGTGATGAATTTATTCAATTTTTCGGCGTCATTGTATCCGGCAAGCAGGGGGAATGCGTTTGGGGTGAGGTGTATCCCGGACTAAACCTTTACAAATTAGATATGTGAATTCTAATTTGTAAAGTGTTAATTTTTTTCGCTGTTCGGGGGTTGATTTATGAATATTTGGCTCTGATTTCGGTTCAATTAAAATCCTTATTGCATTGAATGTCAAGAAAAGCAACAAATGGCACTCCATCCGGACTAAACGCCAAACCAATGTTTCCGGCCCCGACAGGGGAAAATCCTTTTATGCCAACGTTCTGCCACTTCGCTTCTGCTGGTGCATTTGTATACCAGGATTGTTGTGCTGCGAGAAAAACGGGTGCAAAAAAAAGTAAAAGCGCAATAAGTACTTTCATTCAGGTAAAAGTGAAAATCGTTCCTTCAGCCTGACCCCTTTTTCGGTGGCTTCCACGGTGCAGCATTCACTGTAAAGGTCGTGCTCAAGGAAGAGTATATAACCGTTTTGGGCGGCTTCCAGCATGAATACTTCCTTTTCTTTCAGTGTGATGAGCGGACGGGTGTCGTAGCTCATGACCCATGGCAGCGGAATATGTGCCGCAGAAGGAAGAAGATCGGCCATGAAAACAACCGTTTTTCCCTGGTAGCTGATAAATGGGATCACCTGGCCATCCGTGTGGCCATTGAATATGCGGACCGAGACATTCGGGAACAATTCCGTGTCTCCGTCGAACAGCTCCAGCCGGCCCTTCTCTTTAATGGGGAGGATGTTCTCTTTCAGGAATGAGGCTTTTTCACGATTATTGGGGCTGGTGGCCCATTCCCATTGCTGCCGGCTGGTATGGTAGGTTGCGTTTTTAAAGGTAACTTCATAATCAGTCCTGTCGGCATTCCAACGCACTGCACCACCCGCATGGTCAAAATGGAGATGGGTCAGGATCACATCGGTGATATCATCCACGGTATAGCCATGCATTGCCAGCGATTTTTCAAGTGTATCATCGCCGTTGAGGTAATAATTTGACAGGAACTTTTCAGGTTGTTTGTTGCCGATACCGCAATCGATCAGAATTTTCCGTTCGCCGTCAACAATCAGCAAACATCGCATCGACCAGTTGCAGAGATTGTTTTCATCACTCGGATAGGATTTGCCCCAGATTACTTTGGGTACCACGCCGAACATGGCGCCGCCATCGAGTTTGAGGTTGCCGGTGTTAATTGGGAGGAGTTGCATAGAAAATATTTAAATATATTCCTGCACCTGCATCTCCCCCTTCAGCACGCGCAGTGCATTTCCCGCCATGGCCTGAAGTTCGTTGTCGCCGGGATAGAGGAAGATCGGAGCAAATTTTTCAACATGTTCAATAATGTTGCGCACAACCAGCTGACTGTGTGCAATGTCGCCGGTAATCAGGATGGCATCGGCCTGGCCCTTGAGTACGGCAAACATCTCGCCGATACATTTCGATACCTGGTAGGCCATGGCCTCCATGATCAGCTTGGCATGGGTATCGCCATTGTTGATGCGATTTTCAATTTCAAGGATATCCCTGGTACCCAAATAGGCATGTACACCCCCGCAATGGGTTAGCAGGCACAGCATTTCATCGAGGGTTTTCGTGCCGCTGAAACACATCTTCACAACATCACCGGTGGGCAACGAGCCACTCCTGACCATGGAAAAAGGGCCATCACCTTCAAATCCCTGGTTTACATCAATCACCCGACCTTGCCGGTGAGCGCCGACAGTGGTCCCGTTTCCGATATGTGCCACAATGAGGTTCAGCTCTTCATATTTCTGCTTATGGGTTTCGGCATGCATTTTAGCAACCGCCTTCTGGTTCAGGGCATGGAAAATCGATTTTCTTTTGATTTCCGGGGAACCAGTGATCCTTGCCATTTCATGAAATTCATCTACAACCGTAGGATCGGCAATCATGGCTTTCGCACCGGGGATTTCAGCGGCAATGGCATCGGCCAGCAATCCGCCAATGTTGATAATATCCTCACCAACCGGGCTGTGCAATAAATCCTTCACAAGCAGTTCATTCACTTCAAAAACGCCTGACTGCACCGGCTTGATCAATCCGCCGCGGGAAATAACGATCTTCAGTTCACTCAGGTTGAAGTCATTGTTTTTAATCTCCCTGATCACGCTGTCCCTGCGAAACAGGACCTGATCGTAAATCGTTTTAAACTGCGACAACTCCTCCGCCGAATGTCTCCGGCTGATCATGTAAAGGAGTTTGTGATTCTGATAAACAGCAATCTGCGTGAGGTAATCCTTGGGATTGACAACCAAAATGTTAAAAGGGGTCATACAGTTGGTTTTTGATGTTTTACATATTGCGCCGGTACTGTCCGCCTACTTCGAACAGGGCATCGGTAATTTGTCCGATGGAACAGTATTTTGCCGCCTCCATCAGGCTTTCAAAGATATTACTATTTTTTGTTGCCGCCCGCTTCAGGTTTTCAATCATCACAAGCGATTTTTCAGCATTGGTTTTATGAAGGTTTTCCAGCATGGTGATCTGGTATTGTTTTTCATCCTCTGTAGCCCGGATGATTTCACCCGGAACAACTGTCGGAGATCCTTTACTGGAAAGGAAAGTATTCACCCCGATGATCGGCAGTTTCCCGGTGTGTTTTAGTGTTTCATAATAGAGGCTTTCTTCCTGGATCCGGCTGCGCTGATACATTGTTTCCATCGCGCCTAAAACGCCGCCACGTTCCGATATGCGTTCGAACTCCATCATCACAGCTTCCTCTACCAAATCAGTCAACTCTTCAATGATGAAGGCTCCCTGCAGCGGGTTCTGATTTTTTGCCAGTCCGAGTTCATTGTTGATGATCATCTGGATGGCCATGGCCCGGCGTACCGAATCTTCGGTAGGCGTGGTAATCGCCTCATCATAAGCATTGGTATGCAGCGAGTTGCAGTTATCATAAATGGCATACAACGCCTGCAGGGTGGTGCGGATATCGTTGAAGTCGATTTCCTGGGCATGGAGCGAACGCCCTGAAGTCTGGATATGGTATTTCAACATCTGCGACCGGGGATCGGCTTTATACTTGAATTTCATGGCCTTGGCCCAGATGATCCTGGCTACACGGCCAATGACCGAGTATTCGGGATCGACACCGTTGGAGAAGAAAAACGAAAGGTTCGGGGCAAATTTATTGACGTCCATCCCGCGTGAAACGTAATATTCCACGTAAGTAAACCCGTTGGCCAGTGTAAATGCCAGCTGTGATATAGGGTTGGCGCCGGCCTCAGCGATATGATACCCGGAGATGGATACAGAATAGAAGTTCCGGACATTGTGATCATTGAAATACTGCTGAATGTCGCCCATCATTTTCAATGCAAAGTCGATGGAGAAAATGCAGGTGTTTTGCGCCTGGTCTTCCTTGAGGATGTCGGCCTGCACTGTTCCGCGAACCTGGCTCAGTGCCTCCCTTTTGATTTTTTCATACACCTCAGATGGTAAAACCTGGTCGCCGGTAACCCCCAGCAACATCAGGCCAAGTCCGTCATTGCCGGCTGGTAATTCTCCCTGGTAATGTGGACGTTCGGTTCCTGCCATTGAATAAATAGCTTCAATCTTTTTCTCAACCTCTGCAACCATATCATTCCGGAGGATATACTTTTCGCATTGCTGATCAATGGCGGCATTCATGAAATATCCCACCATGGTTGGTGCCGGGCCATTGATGGTCATCGACACAGAGGTATTCGGGTTGACAAGGTCGAAGCCGGAGTAGAGTTTTTTGGCGTCATCCAGACACGCGATGGAGACCCCTGCATTGCCGATTTTACCAAAAATATCGGGTCTCATTCCGGGGTCGAAACCATATAACGTCACTGAATCAAAAGCGGTGGAAAGCCTGACGAAAGGCATGCCGAATGAGACATAATGAAAGCGCTTGTTGGTGCGTTCCGGACCGCCTTCGCCGGCAAACATCCTGGTTGGGTCTTCCCCTTCACGTTTGAACGGAAATACACCGGCAGCATAAGGAAATTCGCCGGGCACATTTTCACGCAGGTTCCACCTGAGAATGTCGCCCCAGGCTTCATACCGGGGCATCGATATCTTAGGGATCTTCAACCTTGAAAGCGACTCGGTGTGGGTTTCTACCTTGATCTCTTTATCCCGGACCTTATAGATATAAAAATCATCCTTGTATGATTTAACCTTTTCGTTCCAGCTTTTCAGGATATCATGATTCGCCGGTTCAAGTTGCCTGAGGGTTTGCTCGAAAAGCAAATCCAGCTCCAGCAACATACCGGTTTTATTGCATGTTGGTGCACTTGAACTACTTTTGGTCTCTTCCGGTTTTTCCCTGAGCGTTTCGATGGTTTGCGCAATGCCATACAGATGCTGGGCCACCCTGGCCTGGCTTGTCGTCCAATGGTTATATTGGTGAACGGTTTCTGCAATTTCAGCCAGGTAGCGGGTGCGTGACGGGGGGATGATGAAAATCTTCTCCGTCATTTCGATCCCTGTTTCAAATTGGCTGGGCAAGGAGATATTGGTTTTGGCCTTGACTGTTTGGATCAGGGCCCTGTAAAGCCCGTTCACTCCAGGGTCGTTGAATTGCGAGGCCACAGTGCCATGAACAGGCATCTCTTCGACAGGTTTGTCGAAATATTTGTGGTTCCGCTGATATTGTTTTTTCACATCGCGCAAGGCATCCAGGGAACCACGCTTGTCAAATTTGTTAATTGCTACCAGGTCGGCGAAATCGAGCATGTCAATTTTTTCAAGCTGACTGGCTGCGCCATATTCCGGGGTCATCACATAGAGGCTGACATCGCTGTGGTCGACAATTTCGGTGTCGGATTGCCCGATGCCCGATGTTTCAACGATCACCAGGTCAAATCCGGCAACTTTAGCAACGTTGATGGCATCTTTCACATATTTAGAAAGAGCCAGGTTCGATTGCCGGGTAGCGAGGGAGCGCATATAAACCCGAGGGTTGAATATGGCATTCATCCTGATACGGTCGCCAAGCAGAGCACCACCGGTTTTTCGTTTTGAAGGGTCGATGGAGATAATGGCCAGGGTTTTATCCGGCAAATCGGCCAAAAACCGCCGAACTATTTCATCAACCAGCGAAGATTTTCCCGATCCGCCAGTCCCGGTAATTCCAAGAACGGGTATGTTTTTTGATGCCGCTTCTTTCCCGATTTTTTCGAAAAAATCCCTGCTCTTATCCGGAAAATTTTCAGCAGCAGAAATCAGTCCGGCAATTTCCTTGAAATCTTTCCTGCGAACCACATCAAGGTCAAATTCATCCTTGTCGCCAACCGGGAAATCACATTTTTCGAGGAGGTGGTTGATCATTCCCTGCAGGGTCATTTCACGGCCATCATCCGGGGAATAGATCCGTGAGATGCCATATTCATGTAATTCCCTGATTTCATGAGGTAAAATGACACCTCCGCCTCCTCCAAAAATTTTAATATGACCGCAATTCTGATCCCGGAGCAGATCAAACATATATTTAAAATATTCAATATGCCCACCCTGGTAGGAGGTGATGGCAATTGCCTGTACATCCTCCTGGATGGCGCAATCAACAACCTCCTGCACCGAACGGTTATGCCCGAGATGGATCACTTCAGCCCCACTGGCCTGGAGAATACGGCGCATGATGTTGATAGCTGCATCATGGCCATCGAACAGGGAGGCGGCCGTTACAATGCGAATATGGTGTTTGGGTTTGTAAACTTCTGGGTTATTCATTTCCAATCGCCCGTGAGATAATCATCAGTTGAATTTCACTGGTGCCTTCGTAGATCTGGGTCAGTTTGGCTTCGCGCATGAGGCGCTCAACATGATATTCCTTCACATAGCCATATCCGCCGTGGATCTGTACTGCCTCAGTGGTTACAAACATTGCCGTTTCAGCTGCCCAGTATTTGGCCATGGCGCTGGCTGTGCCGTAAGGTTTTCCCTGGTCTTTCAGCCAGGCCGACTTCAGACAAAAATATCTTGCCGCTTCGATGCGGGTATGCATTTCAGCCAGTTTAAAGGCAATCGACTGATGGTTGATCAGTTCCGTACCGAAAGTTTTTCTCTCCTTTGAATATTGCAAGGCACGGTCAAAGGCTCCCTGTGCAATGCCGAGTGCCTGCGCCGCAATTCCGATGCGACCGCCTTCGAGGGTTTTCATGGCAAATTTGAATCCGAAGCCATCATCGCCCAACCGGTTTTCCTTTGGTACGATCACATCCGTAAACATCACCGAATGTGTGTCGCTGCTGCGCATACCCATTTTATCTTCGTGAGGCCCAAGGGTGATACCGGGCGAATGGCGATCGACGACGAAGGCATTGATCCCCTTGTGGCCTTTGTCGGCATGCGTTTGGGCAATTAAAACATACGTTGATGCCGAATTGCCACTCGTGATCCAGTTTTTAACACCATTTACAAGGTAATGGTCGCCTTTGTCGATGGCCGTTGTTCGCTGTGAAGTGGCGTCAGATCCGGCTTCGGGTTCAGAAAGGAGGAAGGCTCCAATCTTTTCGCCTCTTGCAAGAGGTTTCAGCCACTTCTGCTTTTGCTCTTCTGTGCCGAATGCTTCAATTCCATAGCAAACCAATGAATTATTTACTGACATGATCACAGATACTGAACTGTCAATTTTCGAAATCTCTTCCATCGCAAGCACATACGAAACAGTATCCATCCCGCCACCATCGTACTTTGCATCAACCAGCATTCCCAGAAAACCCAGTTCAGCAAGTGCTTTAACGTGATGTGTTGGAAATTC
Source organism: uncultured Bacteroidales bacterium (assembly GCA_903875045.1). Lineage (GTDB taxonomy): Bacteria > Bacteroidota > Bacteroidia > Bacteroidales > FEN-979 > CAIVAT01. Next base: position 2,969 of record CAIQUS010000217.1, on the reverse strand, counting down.
GGCTGTTGCGTCACGTTCTAAAACGTCTTTGATCAGTTCGCGCTGTGCATAATCCCGGGCCGATTGGCGGATCATGACTTGTTCTTCCGTAAATTCGAAATTCATAGTTTTGCTTATAAAATATTAATAATAAAAGACTTGGGCATATTCGCACACAAAAATACAATTTATTTTCGTTTTTTTCCCGGTCAACTCAGATATTCATTCATATTGGTTTTGATTGATCAGATTTCCCTTGATCACCACAACGCCAGCGTTATCGAGGCTGGCCCCCGTATGGATGTTCAGGTTGCCAAATATCGTGAAAACTGCGGTCTGATTGACAATAAGCTGAGCACCTGTGGCAATGGTGAGATGATGACAAACCATTCCGGATGTGCTGATGACAGGTGAAAAAAGCGTGCCGGCAGATATCACAATATCGTCATTCTGTAACGGTATATCCTTTTTTGACCAGTTTTCATCCACATCCCACAAAGCCGAAATACCACCGGTCCACCTGTTTTCTGTACGATACTCGAACCCTCCGATGTCAAAACCCGTATTGAACGGAGTTGGAAGGCTGTCGGCATCAAAGGTAACTCCCATGGATGCCACATTATAACCGGCATCTCTGGCCGGGGAAGACTCCAGAAGCCTGAAATTATTTGCCAGTGTATCCCTGAAATGGATCTGAGCCATAAAGGGGTCGGTATAATTGTTTGACTGGGTGACATGGACCCCCGTGGAAAGATAGATATAGCTTTGGGAATTTCCGGGATAACTGCCAAGCGATCCCGGATGGATAATGATGTTGTTGCGGATTTGATTGCTGTCGCTCAACAGGCTGGAAAAACGGATACCATCGGATTTCACATAAACAATCGTGTTGTTCAACACATTAAAAAATCGTCCGGGAACAGTAGTCCGGTCGTCAATAAAAATTCCGTGAACACGTTTGGCCGGGTCTTCCGGATAATAGTTCAAACCGACGTTACAGATTACATTGTTAAAAATGATATTATTACCCGTTCCAAAAACCATGATGCCTGTACCGGTTCCCCCGGAAATAACATTGTTAAAGCATTTTCCCGTGGTCCCGCCGCCGATCTGAATTCCTGAATTCTGGGCTCCCACTGCATCCATGCCATAGCCATTGACCGTGTTTCCGAAAATCTCGCAATCTTCGGTGGCACAACCAATCTGGATGCCATCAAGATGAGCATTTTCAACAATATTATGGTAAACCCTTAGACCTTTAATATCATGTGGATAAAGTGTGTCCGGCTGATTATTGCATGTTGTCGGAAAACCATTGTAGGATGAATGGCCAATGTAGAACCCTTCACCCCCCGTATTGTGAATATAATTGTGGTGGAAACTTGTTTGATATTGCGTAAAGTTTCCACGGTTTGTACTTAAATCACATCTCGGATCCGTTTTCGACATGATACCGGCAAAACCGGTATTGGCCACTTCAAGGTGGTCGATTTCGAAGTTGGTGCTTTTTTCATCCAGGGAGATCCCATTGCAGTTGGTGGCGGTTCCTAAAACACGAATCCCATATCTGATGGAATCAACACCGGAGCCGGTGAATCTGAAATAACTTGAATTGGCGATCTTTATTCCATACATGTAGTTGTTGTTCTGGACAATAACAGGGCCACCGCAATTAATAAAGACAATGTAATGCAGCGAATCACCGTGAAAATTATTCAGGTACAAATAATTCCGGGTCCCGGCCTGAATGCAGATGGTATCACCCGGCTGAATGTTGAGGCTGGTACCATTTACTGCAAGCTGCTGGTCTGTAATGGAATGATTACAAATGCAAGGCTGTGCAATTGAGGTTGTTGCAATAAGTGTCAAAAACAAAAAAAAAGATAATCTGCCGAAATGTCCTGAAGTAAAACAGATCATGAATGGAACATGAGGGAACATTGGGTAAAGGTAAACAAAATTGCAGTGCAATAAAAAACCCGCTCAAGGCGGGTTCTATCCATTCAGGTTTTATCCTGAAAAAGGAAAACTAATTGATGGTGATTCCCTGTTTTGTGAAGGCAGATTCAATGATAAAATAGAATTTCTTGCTGCTGATATCCTCCGCTTTCATATTCCATGGACAAACCTGAATCATTCCCTGACCGGGAGTGAATGCTGAAAGTTCTGCTGAACCAATGACACACTCATTTGCATTTCCTGCAAGTCTTTTGAGAATTTGATGGTTGTTATAATCTGTTACCGTTACGTAAATTGAATCGGCATTGGTTACAGCGCTGCCAAGTGAAATCGTCACCCCTGCTGTTTTGGTTATAGTTGTCGGCAAACTGCTGAATCCTGAATAATCAGGAACCGGACGATCGTCGGTATAACTGATGGCAGGCACGGTAGAAGATCCTGATACGCTCCAGGACAAGGTGCTGAAGGACAATGGATCGGTGAGATTCTGATAAAGATAGGCATTGTTGGAAGATTTCGTCAATCCTTTTGTATTAAGCGTTACAGTTCCTGCATCGGTAAATACACCCGACCCCTGGGTTGTCGAAAAAACAGCGACTGCTGTATTTACTTCCAATGGAATGGTCATCCCTGCAATTGTCGTGTAGGAGACAGAACGGACAGCGGCCAGCGCGCCATATCCGTCGCTTATGGTAATGGTTGGTGCGGAAGGTGATGTGTTGGCCGGGATTTCCGGAATAACTTCACTGGTTTTGGAACATCCTGAAATAAGAAGGGATGCCATAGCTCCTGCAATAAATGTAGTTCTAAAGATATTTCTCATACTTGCTTTTTTTTAGGTTTAGTGTGCAAATATAAATATTTATTTAGACCAATTCCAAGGATGTACAATAATCGAGTAGGTAGGGGGATTGCTCCCCCGCCCTCTCACACCACCGGGCATACTTTCGTACACGGCGGTTTCTTTAAATTGGTTAACCGTTCGTAATTCAATGTAAGATTGTACAAGCCTTGCTCTTCAAACCATCGAT
>CAIQUS010000216.1 GCA_903875045.1 uncultured Bacteroidales bacterium | reverse complement strand
CTTACTGTCGTTATATCTAAGAATGAAGGTGTAAAAGCTAATAGAAACCGCCGTGGTACTAACAAGTATGCCCGGTGGTGTGGGGGGACAGCGGCGCGAGCCGCTTCCTACCCGATTAGCCTGAAAAGCCAAAAAATGTAAAAAGCCCCTTAGGGGCGATATGGTTCGAATATGTCGCAGCTACGCTGCTTTAAATTTTACACCTGTCTCATAAACTACAAAGATTGGGCAACTACGTTGCCAAGTTGAATAATTATTTAAGTTTTTTGTTTTCAGGCAAGAGTGAAATGTCTTATAATGGGTAGAATCCTATAATAAACTTCCAACTTGACCGAAAGTGAAACGCAATAAAAATTATGTCCAGACTTTTCTTAATAAATAAAGGTATCCTCTGCGGGATATTGCATGCAATGAATGGCCGATTGGGCATTGATCAGTTTGTAGCCATAACGGGTCTCGAACAAATGCCTGCACTCTTTCACGGCATTTTCCTTAAAGGCTTTCAGCGGTTTCTGGTATAATAACAGAAAGTCCTTCAAATCCTGATAAATATCGGTGAATGACTCAGCCAGACTGCCTTTTACCGGGTCATTGTGACTTTTTTCGAGATGATCGACAAAGAAGAACTGATCCTTTTCTCCAAATTTATGATACAAAATATTGAACATGGCCTCCCATTGTTCTTCACTCACGTAATGTTCAACAGCATCCTCATCTGATACTTCGATGTCGGGAAGCAGTGCACTTTTCAGATAGATCAGTGGAGATATTTTTTGAAGAAAATTAAACAGCTCTTCTACTGAATAGTCATCTGCCTTTTCGAGGAACAGGCAAAATTCATTGGCCACTGTGAGCATTTCCAGAACCTTGCGGGAATATACGGGGTCATCGGTGTTGATATTCTGATCATTCATACTGAGCATATTAAATGAGGGTGTAAATTTACGGTTTATTTTTGGTCAGTTCAATTTCCAAGGTTTTCTTCATGCGGGGCTGTCACATTAAAATCATAATACTCCACATTCAGATTGGAACTTAACGTATACTGCAATTGTCTGAAATTTCCCAAAGATGAAGGATAAAAATATCCTGAAATAAGAAATGCCGGAAAGATCAGGTTGTCGTTTTTAATAATGATGCTTAATCCTATACTGCTGAACATGGGTGCTTTATACAAAGGTTCTTTTTTTTTACCGACCAACCCTGCCTGGACTTCCATCATGACGGCAAACCGGAAACCAAAAAAATACCATGGGGTGAAGCATACAGATGCCAGCCTTTGAGAAAAAATATTTACTCCGTTAAAATAAGATTCGTCGCCCGGCTTATCAATTTTAAAATTCAAATTTGCATCATAGTAGTCACGGTTGTTTGAGCGGGGGTTGATGGCATACCTGTAATCGGCCATGTAAAATAACCTGAATTTGTATCGTTTGTCATGGGTTTTAAGAAGAGGGGTGAAATAATGGAGGTTGAATTTAACAACTGCATCCTCAAAAGATGAATGGTTGAAAAAACCGCCAAATTTAAAATAGGAGGAAATGTAACCAAATTTATTAAAAAAATTTCCCATGGAAACATGCAAACCCGAATACAGCCTGGTGTAAAAATCACTTTGGTCGGCACCTACAGTGATTTGAAACAGATGACCATAAGGAAGGTTCTCCGTTGTTCCAAAATCCAGGATATAATCCGACAAATAGTAGTTGTTTCTTGAGATAGAGAAGGATGCCAGTCCCTGTAAAGTGTTATAATAGCTCCTGTTTGAATCAATCGTTACCATCGGACGGGAATTGTATACTTTCCGGTAGGCAGCTGCTGAAATGACTGCACGTGAGGTCTCTTTCTGTCCTTTCAGTAAATAGGCCCTGCCAAGCCAAATACCTTCGTTTCTGAAATGAGAAGTGATGGAAGCGGTATCACCAATTTTATTCACAGCTGTCTCCCACGAAGCATAAGCCGAACCAGCCCATTTCGTTTGGTTTGTAAGGAAAGATCGGTCTAACCGAAGCAGTATTATTCGATTCCCGGTATGGTCGGCAGAATAGCCAATGGTTGCATTAATCTGAGATCTCCCAATGTTGGAATAGGTATATGATAATCCTTCAAATATGTAGAAAGGGGCGCTGTATAAATCCATGGACATCATTGTTGACAGTCTGTCGCCCAAACCCAGAAAATTTCCATCATAAAGGCGCACCCTCACATGTTGCATGGTTATCATGGGAATATCGATTCCGATGGACCAGACATCTTTTACCACTACCAGAAGATCAACTGAATCACTGTCCGGACGATCCTGAACCACGATGATGCGTGCATTGTCAATCGAACTCATATTTCTGAGCACCCGTTCATTATCTGCCAGGAAAGCCGGATCAATACGATCTCCGTTTTTTACTAAAAGGTTTCTGCGGATCACATATTTCCGGGTATTTATATGGACACTGTTCAGGGCTTTCCCAACGCCTGTTACAGCCATTTTCCCGGTGTCATAAACGCTGGCACCGAATGGTGGTAAAACTTTGACAACAATGTTTCGGATTATTTTTCCCTGATATGCTTCAAAGGGGCTGTTGCTTTTCAGAACCTGCAGGGTATCGGGTAAATCAGACTGTCGCGGTACAGCAAAAGCAAGACCATACAGCATTTGTGAAATTTTATTTCGGGAGAACTTTTTATAAACGGTATCATAAAAAACCCGGGAATTCTTGTAAGCAGCGCTATCCGCTTTATTCATCTTTTTTTGATGAACAGTATCATGTGCACTGTTTGCTGCTTCAGCATTTATATGGTATGACACTTCTCCCTTCGCTGAAGGATGCCACAGGAAAACCGCTGAATACAGAAGAAATATTAATCTGAAAGGTGACAGGTTTGGATGATCAAAACAACGAAAAGCAAACCTTTTAACGAGCATTTATTTAAGCTTCATTGAAGCGATGATACCTGCAATTTTTTCATCCAGACGTTGCTCTGTTTGTTCAAACTCCGCGATATTCCTTAGTTGTTCACGAACCCCGAAGTAAAACTTGATCTTGGGCTCTGTTCCCGAAGGGCGAACACTGATGATGCTCCCGTCCTCAAGAAGAAATTGGAGAACGTTTGATTTTGGCAAATGGATCGGTGTTTCATGGCCGGTTGCAACCTCTTTTTCACTAAGCAGCAAGTAGTCCTTGATCTTCACAACCCTTGAATTATTAATGGAAACTGGCGGCTTGGTCCTGTAATCCACCATTATTTGCTGAATTTCTTCGGCACCGCTTTTCCCTTTACGGGTTACAGAGATCAGTCCCTCTTTGTAAAAACCATACTTCTGATAAATTTCGATGAGCAGGTCAAACAGCGATTTTCCGGCATCGGCCATCCATGCAGCAGTTTCCGCAATCAATGCACATGCGCTGATGGCATCCTTGTCGCGGACAAAATCACCAATAAGGTACCCGTAACTCTCCTCTCCACCAACGATATATTGTTTTTTACCCTCGTTCTGCCTGATAACGTCAGCAATAAATTTAAACCCGGTGAGGCATTCAAAATATTCGACATCAAAGGATTTTGTGATTTCTGACAGTAGTTTGGTGGTGACAATGGTAGAGACAATGAACTCGTTTCCGTTAAGTTTTCCGAGTTCTTTCCAACGGCTGAGGATGTAATAGAACAGCAGTGCAGCAGTTTGGTTCCCATTGAGAAGTATCATCTCATTTTTATGGTTTCTGACAGCGATCCCGACACGATCGGCATCCGGATCAGTGGCCATCACCAGGTCGGCATGCAGTTCCTCTGCCAGTTTTATTGCCATATCGAGCGCATCATGTTCCTCGGGGTTTGGGGAATGGACGGTTGGAAAATTGCCATCGGCAATTGCCTGTTCACTTACCATGTGGATGTTTTCAAATCCGAACCTGGCCAGGATATCAGGTACCAGTTTCCGGCCGCAGCCATGCAATGGTGTGTAAACGATTTTGAGGGCTTTCTGCCGCCGGATGGCTTCGGGCGAAAGTGAAAGGGCTTGAATGCGGTCGAGGTATTCCACATCAATTTCAGCACCAATGCTTACGATGTTCTCCGGTACGCCTGCCCATTTTACATCATCGATGGAGGTGATTTTCTGCACCTCCCTGATCACATTCTCATCATGCGGGGCGATCATCTGGGCGCCGTCATCCCAATATGCCTTATACCCGTTATACTCTTTTGGATTATGCGAAGCGGTAACCATGACCCCGCTCTGGCACCCAAGTTTTCTGATCGCAAAGGATAGTTCGGGCGTGGGACGCAGGTCATCGAACAGGAAAACCCTGAACCCATTGGCTGAAAGCACTTCGGCAACAATTTGTGCAAAATATTTGCTGTTGTTCCGGCTGTCGTGCGAAATGGCCATTTTAACCGGATCCAAAGCAGGGAACATGAGCTTCAGATAGTTTGCAAGTCCCTGGGTGGCCATTCCGACGGTGTATTTATTCATTCGGTTTGTACCAACACCCATCACACCCCGCAGTCCTCCGGTCCCGAATTCGAGATCCCGGTAGAACGAATCGGTCAATTCTACGGGATTTGTTTCCATTAATTGTTTTACAGCAGCTTTTGTAGCATCGTCAAAACTGCCATTGAGCCAAATCTGTGCGCGTTCTGAAATTGACTTTTCTATCTCCATGTGTTCACCTTTTGAAATTCGAAATGAATGCTATTGACCTAATCGTTGAATACATACCTTTAAACTGTCCTTCCAGTATGGAATTTCAATCTGAAACCGTTGTTTTATTTTTGATTTATTGAATACACTGTAAAACGGGCGGGTTGCAGGCAAGGGGTATTCTTTGGTCTCAATCGGATTGATTTTGCAGGTAATGCCGCTTAGTTCTATAATTGCTTTGGCAAAGTCGTACCAGCTTGTAACACCCTCATTTGAGTAATGAAAAACTTCAACGCCATCGGATATTTTCTGTTTTTGAAGGATATCGAGAATCGTTTGTGCGAGGTCGCGGGCATAGGTAGGGGTGCCGGTCTGATCAAAAACGACATTCAGAAGTCCGCGTTCTTTTCCGTATTTCATCATCGTTTTAACGAAATTATGCCCGAATTCCGAGTAAAGCCAGGAGGTTCTGATGATAAGGGCTTTGTTGGCATAAGACTGGACCTGCTGTTCTCCTGCATGTTTACTCTTTGCATAGAGTGAAACCGGATTCGTTGGATCGTCCTCAATATAGGGTTTAAAACCTTTGCCATCAAAAACATAATCGGTTGAAATATGGATCAGCAGGGCATTGAATTTTGAAGCAACCCTTGCGAGGTTGCCCACGGCGGTTGCATTGATCAGAAATGCCAGGTTATCTTCCTGCTCAGCTTTATCCACCGCGGTATAGGCGGCACAGTTAATAATGACAGCAGGTTGTTCATCTTTTACCATGGCAGACACATCTGCCTCGCTTGTGATGTCAAGTTCAGCTACGTCAGTAAAAATGAATTGAAAATCAGGACAGGCCGGGGCAAGCAATCTGAATTCGCTGCCAAGCTGGCCGTTGGAACCGGTAACTAGGATCTTCATACGGAAAGGCTAATTGTTTATCAGATGATTGATTTGAAAAAATCAATGGTTTTTACCAAACCTTCATCAAGCATGATCTTCGGCTCCCAGCCAAGTTCCTTTTTCGCCAGTGAAATATTGGGCTGGCGTTGTGTAGGATCATCGGCCGGAAGTGGCATGAAAATAATCTTGGATTTCGATCCGGTGAGATTGATTACCTTTTCAGCAAGTTCGAGCATGGTGAATTCGTTGGGGTTCCCGATGTTGACCGGTCCTGTAAAATCTTCCCGTGAGTTCATCAGTCTGATCATCCCATCCAGCAAATCGTCAACATAACAAAAACTCCTTGACTGCGATCCGTCGCCATACATGGTGATATCTTGTCCTTTCAGAGCCTGGACAATGAAATTGGACACAACCCTGCCATCATTCGGATGCATGCGGGGTCCGTAAGTGTTGAAAATCCGTATGATCTTGATACGCACATTGTTTTGCTGATGATAGTTGATAAAGAGTGTTTCAGCGATGCGTTTACCTTCATCATAACATGATCTGATACCAATCGGGTTGACATGTCCCCAGTAAGATTCAACCTGCGGATGAACTTCAGGATCTCCATAGACCTCACTGGTGGAGGCTTGCAGAATCCGTGCTTTGATGCGTTTTGCAAGCCCGAGCATATTGATAGCCCCCATCACCGATGTTTTAACCGTTTTAATGGGGTTATATTGATAATGGATCGGTGATGCGGGGCAGGCAAGGTTATAAATTTCGTCAACCTCGATAAAGAAAGGCATGGTGACATCGTGCCTGATCAATTCGAAATATGGATTGCTGAGCAAGTGAACCACATTTTGTTTCTGGCCTGTGAAGTAGTTGTCAAGGCATACAACTTCATTTCCTTCCCTGAGTAATCGTTCACAAAGATGGGATCCCAGGAAACCCGCACCGCCAGTGACTAAAATTTTTTTCTTTATCATGGTTTCAGATTTTAAAAGGTTGAATGGTCTTATTTAGTTGTATCAACCCCAATGCAGTAATAGGCAAAACCTTTGCGCTTCATTTCTGCAATTTCGTAAATATTCCTTCCATCAAATACCACCAGGTCTTTCAATAGTTTCTTGATGATGTTGAAGTTCGGGAATTTGAATTCAGGCCATTCTGTGACCAGCATCAGACAGTCGGCATCAATCAGCGCATCATACTGATCGGGGGCATAATAAATTTTATCGCCCATTACCCGCTGTGTTTCGTGCATGGCAACAGGATCATAAGCTTTCACTTTTACGCCTGCATCAAGCAGTTTCTTTATGATCACCAGTGAAGGGGCTTCGCGCATGTCGTCGGTTTGTGGTTTAAATGACAAACCCCAGATGGCAACAGTCTTTCCGGCCAGGTTCCCGCCATAATGTTTCATCATTTTATTGAACAGCACCGATTTCTGGTCATCATTTACAGCTTCAACGGCTTTCAGTACGCGAAGGCTGTATTTGAAATCCTCGGCGGTATGAATAAGGGCTTTCACATCTTTTGGAAAACATGACCCGCCATAACCAACACCCGGATAGATGAATTTGTTGCCAATCCGGCTGTCTGAACCAATTCCTTTCCGAACCATGTTGATGTCGGCGCCAACAATTTCGCAAAGGTTGGCAACATCATTCATAAAACTGATTTTGGTCGCAAGCATGGAGTTGGCTGCATATTTTGTCATTTCTGCAGAGGTGATGTCCATAAAAATAATCGGATGCCCGTTCAGGGTAAATGGCCGGTAAAGTTCTTTCATTAAGTCTTCGGCACGGGGAGAATCACATCCAACCACGATACGGTCGGGTTTCAGGAAATCATCAATTGCTGCACCTTCTTTCAGAAATTCCGGATTGGAAGCAACATCAAATGGAATATTCACGCCACGTTTGTCCAACTCTTCCTGAACCGCTTTTCTTACTTTTTCGGCAGTCCCGACGGGTACGGTGCTTTTTGTGACAATCAGCAGATAGTTGTTCATGTGTTTGCCGCAATCTCTTGCCACACTGATCACATATTGAAGGTCGGCGCTTCCGTCCTCATCCGGAGGGGTTCCCACGGCACTGAATATCACTTCGCAATCTTCGAGTGCTTCGGCAATGTTTGTGGTGAATTTAATACGGTCTTTTTTCATATTCCGATGAACCATGTCTTCAAGACCTGGCTCATAAATGGGAATTATGCCATTTTTAAGATTTTCAATTTTTTTCTGATCAATGTCAACACAGGTGACTTCGATCCCTACTTCTGCGAAACAAGTACCGGTGACTAATCCGACGTATCCGGATCCTACAATAGTAACTTTCATGGGGTGGAGGTTTTAGTTTTTACTAACGATTAAACAAATATATGGATAAAATGGTCAAGCAAGTTAACACTTTTCTTAAATCCGGCATGTTTAAAAAAAAAAAATCGTTTTCATGCAATTATATATTCAGCCGGGTTTGAATTACCTGAATATCATTACGTAACTGCTTAACAGTTTCCACGAGGTGATAGTTTTCCGAATTGAGGTTTTCAGGTATTACCGGACTGATATAATGCACGAACTGCCATATTTCACGGATATCCTGGATATTGATATCGTATGGGTTATAAAGTGAATTCAATGAATGCAGCACAAGTTTCCCTTCAGCTTTGATCCTGTTCTCAACCACTTTGAACACAATACCCTCATCCACGGTGAGAATGATGTATGCATCCTTGTCGCGGAGTGTTGTCCAATCCTGAATGTATACTCCGGTAACCCACGACCCATGGGGGATGGGCAGCATTGAATCTCCGTTTATCTGAAAAGTCCGGTATTTCTTTTGCCGGGATAAAAAGGGCAGCCTGAATGTTGGCAGAATACTGATGTACTCCGGGTCGGCAAATCCTCCGGTATAGCCTGCTTTTGCTTTTTCCGAAACGAGTTCAATGTTGTCTTCATTATCCTGGCCTACCGTTGTGGTCAGTATGCGGAGGTTTGAACCTTTGATAAATACATCATAGCCACGCTCCAGTTGCCGCAACTGGCTTTCCGGGATTTTAGCCAGATCGACCTTGATCAGGGTATCGATGGCTACATTGTAATATTGAGAGAAAGCAATCAGGGTTTCAAAGCCTGGCTGGGCAATGTTGTTCTCATATCCGCTCAAGGTTGAGCGCTTCATGTTAAGGGCAACGGCAATGTCGTCCTGTGTGCGTTCACGCCGTTTTCTTAAAACTTTTATATTGCTGCTGAAAAACATTTTTTTGTGTTTTTAAAATTTATGATTATATTATCGTCGGAAAAATGATTAAAAACGCGGCAAAGATAATAAAAAAACACCATTTCGCCATTTCACCATTTTATGACCTTCTCCCGCAACATAGTCCACTTCGATCTCGATACTTTTTTCGTATCAGTTGAGCGGCTGCTACGCCCTGAACTGGTTGGGAAACCGGTAATCATTGGCGGCACCTCCGACCGCGGGGTTGTGTCAAGTTGCAGCTATGAAGCACGGAAATTCGGCATACACTCGGCCATGCCGATGAAGATGGCCCGGGCGTTGTGTGGCGATGCCATCCTCGTGAGGGGCGATATGGAACTTTATTCGAAATATTCGCACACGGTTACGGATATCATTGCTGAAAAAGCTCCGTTGTATGAAAAAGCCTCCATTGACGAGCACTATCTCGATGTTACCGGGATGGACCGTTTCTTCGGATTACAGAAATGGACCCATGAACTGAGGGAAAATATCATCAGAAACACCGGATTGCCGATCTCCTTCGGGTTGTCGGTAAATAAAACGGTATCAAAGATTGCCACGGGCGAGGCCAAGCCGAACGGGGAGTTGTACGTGGGGGGCGAGGCGGTGCAACCTTTTCTCTCACCTCTCTCCATTCGCAAAATCCCTGGAATAGGGGAGAAGACTTACCGGCTGCTCCGTTCGATGGGGGTGGTAACGATTGATACCCTGAGCCACATCCCCGTAGAGATGATGGAGCAGGTGATGGGTAAAAATGGCACGGTGATATGGGAGAAAGCCAACGGCATCGACACGACACCGGTACGTCCCTACCATGAAGCCAAATCGGTGAGTACCGAAACCACCTTTGAACAGGACAGTATCGACATCATCCGGATGAAAGAGATACTGGTTAAGATGGTGGAGAAGATATCTTTTGAGTTGCGCGACAAGCAGAAACTCACCGCCTGTGTCACCGTGAAGATCCGATACTCGAATTTTGACACCCATACCCTGCAAAAGCAGGTGCCTTACACAGCCTTCGACCACCAGCTCATCCCTGTCGTAAAGGAACTATTCGATCGCATCTATCAGCGCCGTATGCTGATACGCCTCATCGGTGTGCGCTTCAGCAACCTCATCTCGGGAAACCCGCAACTCAATATGTTCGATGATCATGTGGAAATGGTGAACCTTTACCAGGCACTCGACCGGATCAGAAGGAAATACGGGCAGAAGAGTGTGGTGAGAGGGGTGGCGATTAAAAATAGCGAAATGGTGAAATGGTGAAATGGCGAAATGGTGAAATGGCGAAATAATCATAACATTCGTTTGCGATGAGAAAGGAACATGAACAGAGAGGCGATGATCAGAAAAAAATTGCTTAATCCCATCAGCCCCGATTGCAAAATCGCATGAGAGAGACTCCTGCCTAAAAGGTCATCGGAATTTGCCCCGTAAAAAAAGAGAAGAATGAACAAAACAGGAATCCATACGTATTTCTTATGGTAAGCAATATAGAATATCATGAATACGATGAGCGGTGCACTGAAAAGCAGCACGACCCAATCAGTTTTAATAAGGTTCGGAAGAACAGCAATAAGTAAAAACCATTCGAACATGAAATTCATATCAGCTGCACCAGGATATATTCCCTTCTGTTTTTCCTTTTGAAGGTTGCTCAGGATCAATATGGCAGCGAGGGCATACAATATAAAAAAGATAACAGCAATTCCCCACACCGGCCATGATGGGATAAGAAACCGGATGAAGTAGTCGATGGAGGTCATTCCGGGGAACTGCTCTCCGTGTACGAGCACGGATTGCATCCAATCCCCATACAAACCGATGCTTTTTTGTATCCCAAAGAAAAGAAAGGGCAGGAGCAGACCGAAGGCAACCGTAAGGCTCATCGAGCCGATCACCCTCCATTTTTTTCTCAGCAACAGCGGAAGCAACAGGATCAGCAGGTAGGGCTTCGTCAGGATGACAATCCCAAACAGAATACCGCCCTGAAGGGCTTTTCCCGTGAGGATATTCCTGATGGAAAGGCAACATAACATCAATAAAATAATGTTGATATTGCCAAGGTACATTTCCCTGGTAAAATGGATCAGAATGCAGATAAACGAAATTGAAATCAGCAACATTTCATGTTTGACATTCAACATTGAAAAGTATTCACCGATCAATTTGCGGATCAGGTTCAATGTATACCAGTAGGCAATTCCAAGGATGAAAAAGTGAATAATGGCAGCAATTTTAAAACTGAACAACAGGTATGGCAGGAAAAAAAACAGTATTGCCGGGCTGTATTTATAGAAGCCGGAGCCAGTGTAAAATGAAATCAGGTAAACAGGTTTGCCTGAAATAAGGTTCATGGCAGCAGAATAGTATACCTTGAAGTCACCGAGCAGAAACTTGCCATTGATCATATTCAGCGTGAAGGTGGCCACACAGGCAATCGCTATCAGAAGCGTGAACCCGGTAAAAATTTCTTTTTTATTCAAGGGATATTATTAGGGGGTTGGATTTTTCTTAATTCGTAAATATACCAGAAGCTCGTACGCTCAATCCAATGGTTCACATTAAAATGACGCACCCATGGAGGTAAGGTGGAAAATATCAATACCGGCCTGAATTGACTGGCGGCCTGTAAACCTGGTTTATCCGACAGAATGAGACAAATGGTATCAGGCGGTGGAATGACCATTCCCAGTGAATCCACATGTTGAAAAGTAAGTGTCTTCCTTTTGTAAAAACAGATGTCGGCATTTGCCCGGTAATACGGGTTATCTCCGGTGAAATACAGTCTGGCGGGCATTGGATAATCATTCCAGAGTTTTTGAAACAACGCGATCTGGACATCGGCAGGACGAAATGCCAGAATGACAACCATCAGAAAATTCACACCCCAGAAAAGCATGACGGCAATCTTTGTAATACGGTGCCCCATCACTTCAAATCCTTTTTTCTGAAGGATAACCCCGGCAACTCTTATGAGCATTACAGGAAGAAAACCGATGATGGGATAAATGAACCTGAGCTCCTTATGAGGAATCAGGAAATGCATGGCCAGGAACGGAACCATCGTCCACGTCAGAATATCTTTGGGAAAATAGATGAAATACAGAAAAACGGCCAGGATATAGACAAGGCTCAGCGGAGGAATGGCATTCATGAAAGTTTGTTCCACATAAAACCACCAGGGGCTTATGCCAAATCCTGAGGCTTTACCAAGGAGAATGTTCTGCAGGAAATAATTCCAGGAGGTGATCACCCATGCCCCATAATACCATCTGTCGATTAACACGCCCAGAGCAGTGGCCAGGATAATCCCTGTGGTGAACAGCAGCAAATTTCTGAAACCGGCTTTTTGGATGAAGGCGAGCCATGCGGCAAAGCCCAATATCATGAATGCGACCTGGTACCTCGTAATGAATGATACTCCCAGTAACAGGCCTGTAATCAAATAATCAAATCCGTTCAGTTTTTTCCGGAGAAAGAACCAGGCCAATCCTATCAGAAATACCCTGCCGGCAACTGTTTCGGATGCAAACCGGACACTGTTGTATGGAACGAACCAAAGAAAAAAGGATAGAATCAGAAAAGCGTAAAGCAATTTCCTGTTGGAAATACCAGGGGCATACAGCCTGATGACCAGATGAATGCTCACCAGGGTGAGAATTGCTGAAAATAAACGGATGAAGAAGGCCATGATGAACGGGCTGGTAACCCCGGTAACGGCGATGGCCTTGTAAATGCAATAAACGACCAGCGGCTGAAGGGCAGGGCGCATCATGCATTGGTATTCCCAAGGGAGGTTTGCTTTTTCTGTAATCCCGAGTTTCAACCCGGCAAACTCAAGTATCTGAAAGTGTTCATCAAATTGGTTATATCCGACAGAAAACCACGCGGTAATAATGAATACCATTACTCCGATGAAATAAATCCATTTGGTTGAAATTTTCTTTACATTCAGCATACATCAGATGGTTGTATGATGTTGATGGATTCCTTGACGATGATTATGCACTTTTTCGATATTCCGGATAGTATTTTTCTGAAATTTCATGATATTTCAGAAACCGTTCAGTTTCATGGTTACTGTTGGGATAAGTAGCAGAAAACCAAGGACGAACAAAATCAACATCAGGGGAGCGATCCACTTAAGCCATTTATCATAAGGTATGCGTGATACTCCGAGCACACCCATCAGTACACCGGATGTTGGAGTGAGCATATTGGTAAAACCATCCCCAAACTGATAGGCCATCACAGTTGCCTGTCTGGAAACACCGATGAGGTCGGAAAACTGTGACATGATGGGCATGGTGAGCGCTGCCTTGGCCGAACCGGATGGCATGATCAGATTGATGCCGGTTTGGATCACATACATGATGCTGATTGTCGCATAGTTTCCCAGGTTGTTCATGGAGCCTGCCACATAGTAGAGCAGGGTGTCAATCACTTGTCCGTTTTTCAGGATGATGATAATCCCTCCGGCCAAGCCAACGATGATCCCGGCTGAAAGGATATCACGGGCCCCATCAAGAAAGTAATTTGTGATGGTATTCAGGCTGTAATTCATGGCAAGCCCGGAAGATATGCCCATGACAAAGAAGAGGGTAGCAATTTCCATGACATACCATTGATAACCCATTACACCTACGATGAGAAAGGCAATCGTAAAAAAGAAAAGATTGAGGATGAAAAAATGGACCGATTTTCTTAATAACAAAAGGCTTGATACCAGAAACATGGCAGCAAGAATGGGAAGGATCGGTATGATGATGCTTGAAAGTCCAATCCTAAGGTTTGTAAGCGGATAGAAAATGGAAAAGATGATTAAAACAATCTGGATGGCCCCGAATACAAACCAGGCGGATGTCGGGGTATGGTATTCAATGGTCAATTCGTCTTTACTGGTGTGTTCCCTCCAGTAAGCATCCTCTTCATAAACATAGGATGATTTTGGTTTTTTTCTGATTTTATTGGCATACCATAGAACAAATGCGATTCCTGTGACAGTGATAACGACCCAGCAGAACAGCCTGTACTCGATCCCGGAGAACAGCGGCAATTTCGACAATCCTTGCGCGATACCAATGGTAAAGGGATTGAGCAGAGCCCCTGCGAAACCGAGGTGGGCGCCAACATAACACATGCATACTCCGGTAATCGAATCGTAACCCATCCTTATGGCAAGCGGAATAAATATGATTGTAAATGCAATGGTCTCTTCACTCATACCGAATACCGCTCCGAAAATACTGAATATTAACATGATCAGTACGATAATGAGATTATCTATCCCAAGGTATTTCATGACCCGGTTATTCCCGATTTTTTTCGTGTAACGGAGAAATGCATAAATTCCGATATCGATCGATTTCGTCTGGTTCATGATCCAAAAGGCTCCTCCGATGAGCAGGATGAAAACAATGATATTGGCTTTGTCAACAAATCCGTCAAAAATAGCAGAAAAGATTTGCCAGGTTTGAGGAGAATTTCCGATATAATGAAAACTGTTGCTTTTAACTACTTCGCGATCAATCCCGTTAACGGTAATGGTCTCACGTATAAAAGTGCCACCGGGAATAATCCAGGTCAATATTCCTGCGATTATGATAATAAAGAAGACGATGACATAGGTGTGGGGTATCTTTACTTTTTTTGACATGACAACAGGCCTGGGTTTAGGTGAGTAATCTTGCGTTCAAAGTTAGTATGTTTTTTGATCTCAACTTAATTTTCAACGTTCCATTTTTCTTTGGATTTATTATATTTGCATAAACATAAGTCAAACCTAAAAACTTAATTCCTATGAAAAAAACTTTACTCATTATGGCAGTTGTACTGATGGCCATTGCGGATGGTTATTCCCAGGCCTCTTTTACCACAGGTGCCCTCGAGGTTGATGTAAACCAGTATGGCAGAATCCGTTTGTATACACCTGATGCCATCAGACATTTGCAACGTGCATCGATTTTGGTTGAAACTTCCCCGACATCCGTATTTGACTACACAAATGACTCTGAGCAACTGGAACCAACGGTATTGGTCGCCAACCCGACAAAGAGTGATTTTGAAAATTATGATGCCTACGACAATTCTTACTCAGGATTACCCCCTGCTGTAAATGTAAAATTGAACGCTTACGGCTGGACCAACGCAAGTTTTACCATTGTCAGGTTCAATATCAAAAATATGCAAACGGATGCCATGAATGCCTCAGCAGGTTTGGATATCATTCCTGAAATCAATCAGGAGTATGGATTTGATACAGTAACATACAACAGTGCAGCGGACGTTATAAGGTTTCACAGGGGCAATCAGGTAAATATGGGAATGAAACTTCTCTCATCTTCATTGTCATCCCTCTATTCCTTTGAATGGTATGATGGCTATTCTGTTGATACCAGTTTATGGAACTGGATGAATCATGGTGCACTGCAACCTCAATATACTTCGACAACCGTTGATGGACCTGTTACAATCACTGCGCAGATGCCGGTGGTTCTGGCTCCGGGGGGATCATTTAATGTGTATTACGCATTGGCGCTCGGTGCAGATGAACAAACCATGTTATCCAACATTTTAGCCGCAGAAACGAAATATCAGGCTTTGATCACTTCCGTTGACGATATAAAATCTGCCAAAAATGAATTCAATCTCGGGCAAAATGCGCCAAACCCGTTTGGTCATTCAACGACCATTAATTATTATATCCCTGATGGCGGGTTTGTAAGTTTAAAGGTTTACAATGTGATCGGGAGCGAAGTGGCTACTTTGGAAAATGCAAATCAAACAAGGGGTACACACAGTGTCAATTTCAATGCAAAAGATCTGCCTGCTGGTGTCTATTACTATACCCTCAGATGTGGCGATCAGGTTACATCAAGGAAAATGATGTTAGTCAAATAGGTGTTTACAATAAAGGTCATAAAAAAAAGCCGTCCTTTCAGACGGCTTTTTTTATGGGTTGCCAGGTGGTGTCACCTGCCGCGAATTAAAGTTTTATCCAAACCACCTGCATGGCATGTGGGCTTACACCTGTAATCCAGTCTTCCGGAGAGGATCCGTCGAGGTTTGCCCGGATTATTTTCCCGTCAGGTGCCGAGTTTGAGATTTTATACCCCCACAGTAGCTTGTTCCGCTTTTCATCGATGGTGATACCCCAGGTTGCTTTGAGGCCATAATCTCCGATTTTGGTAACGCCGGTTCCATCCAAATTACACATAAAAACGCCATTTTCGGGGGCAACAGTCCCTGCAGAACCATAAAGCACCAGGTAAGCTTTACCATTCCTGAAATCCATTTCAAGTGCTGTACCGTCAACATCCGGAATAATTTCAGTCATGCTTGACCCATCAAGGTTTACCGACCAGAATCCGCCAGTGTAATCAGTTTTATCATTGACAAAGTAAATTTTATTGGTGGCAGGGTCGTATTGCATATCAATGGGGTATTCGGGCGGTCCGGCACCAAAATCAATATGTACTTCAGGATTAGAGCCATCAAGGTTGGCTTTGTAAATGCCTCCTGTGCGTCCCCAGTAAATTTTATCCCCGAGAACGAAAATTGCTTCAGCATCTCCAACGAATTCCTGTCCGGCAACCTTGGCATCAAGAATCTTCTGGACATTCTTCCCATCTGCATCGTAGCGGTAAATGGCCTGATTCGAATAATCAGTTATATATACTTTTTTATGGGCAGTATCAACTGCAATTCCGTAAGGTCTCGACAGGTCTGCTTCGACAAAATTCTGGATCAGCGGGGGAGCATCATCCAGTATGACAAGATGACCATTTCCTACTGTTCCCCGGGAGGTATAGTAAAAAACCTGGGTAAGGCCTCCAAGTGGATCTTTTACATTCACAACCAGCGTTTTAACCGTCTGATTGTAATACAAGGTGTTTACCGGGGTGCAGGTGAGTTTGACATTGTATAATCCTGGTGTTGCGTAGGTCGTGGTGGGATTGGCTTCTGTTGAGGTGAGTCCGTTTCCGAAATCCCACAAATATCCCGCAGCATTTAACGATGAATTGGTAAACGCCACTTCACACGGCGAGTATCCCTGGTTCGTGATAACATAACTGAAACTGGCCACGGTGCTGGCAGCCGGTGTGCCCATGTCCTTCTCTTTGCATCCGGTTCCCAAATTCAGGATGAACAACACAGAGACTAAATATAACAGATTTCTTTTCATGATTTTTACATTTACAGGTTGAGAAATGATCAATATCCGGGATTTTGGGTCATCAGATTGTTTGTTTGAAGTTCACTGAGGGGTATTGGAAAGAGCGTGAATTTCTCATCGATTCCAAGTACGGTGGTGGCTCTTTTTGTTCTGACAAGGTCAGACCAACGCTGGCTTTCAAAAGCAAACTCATGTCTGCGTTCATTCTCAATTGCCAGCTTAAGTTCCGGGATGTTGGTAGCTGTTGTTGCCGGCAACCCTGCGCGAGTTCGCAATGTGTTGATATCGCTTCTGATGTCCTCAATATTCCCATCTGTATAAGCCAGGGCTTCGGCGCGGATCATGTACATTTCAGCAAGACGCAGCACATAAACCCGGTCGGTTCCGGATGTGTAGTCTTTGTATTTGATTCCATAAGGCAGATTCTTCTCATCAAAGGTGATGGAAGCATCAAACCTGGTGGTGTCGGTAGCCTGGAAACTTTGGATAAAGGCGGCTGGAGGCGAAACCTCATACCGGCCGGTAAGGCTCACAGGGAAGAAATACTGGGCCAGCCGGTTATAATTCTGGGCATCAAATACAACTTCAAAAATGGATTCGCTGGTATTCCCGTTGAACAGGTCGGAATAGGCGGGGGCAAGGGTAAACCCGCCATTGTTGATTACTTCATCTGCCTTGGTTTTGGCAAGAACTGCAATGGCCGGATCGCCTGTGGATTGAAATTGTGCAAGGTAAACCCTTGCAAGCAGCGCTTTTGCACTGAAGGAACTGGCCCATCCCAATGGTCTCGTGGCAGGAAGGATTGTTTCTGCCTGCAAAAGATCAGCAATAATTTGGGTATAAACTTCGGCAACCGAATTGCGTGCCTGGTTGATCATACCAAGGTCGAGGGTTGGTTTGGTTTTAACCGGAATGCCGCCAAAATAACATAAAAGGTTGTAATGTGACAATGCACGTAGAAATAGTCCGTCACCGGTGTAGGTATTTCTTTCGGATAGCGTCATGTCTATGTTGGCAATACGAAAGAGTATATTGTTGACCCTGTTGATGCAATCATAATTGGATGCCCATAAACCATCAATAATGGCATTGTCGGCAGCAATATTGTTTTCGGCTATCTGCATGTATTCGCGGGTCGTACCGGTCCAGGCGAGATTATCGGCTGCAAGGTCTTCAACGATGACCTGGTTGCGCCCGTAGTTGCCTGCATCATGAAGGGAATTATAGGCTCCGGTGACGGCTTTGTCAACCCCGGCTTTGTCTTTGAAGGCTACATCGGCCGAGATGGCATCTGTAGGCTGAACGTCAAGCATCTTGGTGCACGACATCGCAGCAAGCGCGATGACAAGCAATATGTAGGATATTTTTTTCATCTTGTTCAGAGTTTAAGGTTAAAAAATAAGGGTAAGGCCAATCAGGAGGGTACGCGATTGCGGATAGGTGAAAAAGTCTGTCCCCTGGATGATATTGCTCGATCCTCCATAGTAGTTTACTTCGGGGTCCATACCGGTATAGTTGGTAAAGGTGAACAGGTTTTGCACGGTACCGTATATTTTGGCCGACTTCATCCCGATCTTTTTAAGCCAGTCCTTCCTGAAATTATAACTCAGGGTGATATTTTTCACCCTGATGAAAGAACCATCTTCAATAAACCTGGATGACTTATATGAATCACCAACCTTTGGAAATTGTGTGATATCTCCCGGTTTCTTCCAGCGACCGTTCATGCGTGCCGTCTGGTTGTCTTCGCCGGTGCCCGACTCGAGGTAGATATACGTTCCGTTAAATATGTCGTTTCCGTACACCCCTTGCAGAAAAACAGAGAGTTCGAAGTTGAAAAAGCCAAATACATTGGTAAATCCCGTGGTGAAATCAGGATTCGGATCGCCTGTTTTCATGCGGTCGGCAGAGGTAATGGCGCCATCATGGTTGATATCCTCATACACGAGGTTCCCTGTTGTGGGGTCGACGCCAAGGCAATTGTAGCCATAAAAGATCCCGATTGGCTGACCTACCTCAACGCGGTTTCCGCCACGTCCCATGTCGTCAATCGGCTGATCATTATAAAGGCTCAGCACTTTGTTCCGGTTCATGGCAAAATTGAGGGAAGAGGTCCAGGTGAATGCCTTATCGATATTTACCGTATTCAGCACGACTTCGAGCCCTTTGTTTTCAAGTTGCCCGATGTTGGCTGCGATGCTGTAGTAACCGGATGAGGAAGGAAGGGGTCTGTCGAGAAGCAGGTCGTTGGTGTGGTTGTAATATACATCAAAATTAAGGTTGATCCTGTTTTTTAATACCGACAAATCAAATCCCAGTCCCGTTTGGATCGTTGATTCCCACTTCAGGTCCGGATTGGGTAATTTGTAAGGTGCGATACCGGCACCACCTCCATAATTATACCCGCCACCATATAGGCCAAGGTAGCCAAAATCACCAATGCCGTCATTTCCGGTGGCTCCACAAATCGCCCTGATTTTCAGTTCATTGATCCATTTCACCTTTTTCAGGAAAGGTTCTTCCGACATACGCCAGGCAAATGAACCCGAAGGGAAATACCCGTACTGGTTATTCTTGCCGAATTTCGAGGAACCATCAGCCCTGATCGTGAAAGTGAAGATGTATTTGTACTTGTAATTGTATTTGGCTTGTCCGAAGTACGAATTCAACACACGGTCGAGGGCTCTCGCTGAAGCAGCACGGATGGTGCCGGCCGAAGTAAGATACTGAAGTTCGTCATTCGGGAAGTTTATTCCTTCGATGTAAGTGGTCCGGCTGGCATATTTCTCAAAACTGTGACCGATAAGGATGTCAATGTTGTGCTTTTTGTCAAATTCATTGATGTATTGGAGCACATTGTTGGTGGTGAGGTTGCTGGCATAACTTGTTCCTTCAATGCCCAGACCATTGTATTTTTTACCCTGACGGGTGGTTGTAGGGTCGTAACTGTGCTCCCTGAGATTGTATATATCGATCCCGATTTTGGAGGTAAATGTAAAACCATTTAAAAATTTATATTCGAGGTAAGCATTTCCGGCGGTACGGTTGGTGTATGCATAGTTAATGGAATTTTTGGCAATGGCCACCGGATTCGCATAAAACATGGATTCATCATAAGCACCAGTTGAATCATATACAGGAAAAATTGCCGGAATCGACATGGCATTAGGCAAGGGGCCGTTAAGTGTAGCATCTCCTTCAACCCTGGCGTTTTTTGAGTAAGTCATTGAAACCCCGCCGCCAAAGGTCAGATTGGGCAGAATCTTGTAGTCCGCATTCAACCGTCCGTTGTAACGCTGATACGATGATCCCATCACAACACCACCCTGGTCATAATAGTTTCCTGAGATGAAGAGCCTGAATTTATCACTTCCGCTGCTGACCGAGAGTTCCGTGTTTGCGGTAGGTGCGGTGATCAGGATTTCATCCATCCAGTTGGTATTGATCCCCTGTACATTGGTTCCCTTGTAAGCATTCCAGTCGGAAGCGCTCATCATTGGGATAATCCTGTTTTTTGGCAGGGTCTGCCATCCATAGCTGAGGTTCAGCGACACATCCGTTTTATCGCGGTTTCCTTTCTTGGTTGTGATCAGGATAACCCCGTTGGAAGCACGTGCACCGTAAACCGATGTGGCGGATGCATCCTTTAAAATGGTCATCGATTCAACATCATTGGGATTTATATCGGTCATGGCGTTGAGTTCCTGCCCGCTCATACCCACCTGAGAATACTGCCCGGTAATCGCAGGGATCCCGTCGATGACGATCAGGGGTGCATTGCTTGCATTGATTGAACTTCCGCCCCTGAGTTTCATTACATTCTGACCACCAGGGGTACCCGACTGCATGTTGATGGCGAGTCCGGCCGTTTGACCCTGAAGCACACCTTCAAGGGTGCGGATGGGTATGTTTTTGATCTCTTCATTATTCACCACCTCAATTGCTCCCGAGAGGAGTTTCTTACTTGTGGTGCTGTAGCCTACCACAACCAACTCGCCAAGTGGTATGTCCTGGTCGGTCAGTTTGACATTGATTATTTTGTGGTTGTTCACAGGTATTTCCTGGGTTTGCATGCCTACAAAGGAAAAAAGCAAGACCCCGTTTGGAGGCGCCAGCAATGAATATTTCCCGTTGAGGTTGGAGGTGGTTCCTTGTGAGGTCCCTTTGATCAGGACGGTAACTCCCGGAATGGGTGAATTATCATCAGAAGAAAGGATGATTCCGCTCACGGGGATCTCCTGTGCGGCCAGTTGCCGGAGAAGCAACCCGAACAATAAAAGCAAAAAATAATGTTTTTTCATACAGTCAAAGTTTGGTTATTATTTATCTATCATGGGTGTTACGGAGATATGAACAGGGATGATATCCATCCTGATGCCGGTTGCAGTATATTTGTCCCCTTCCACGGGACGTTCAACATGAAAACCTGCACTTTGTGATGTTTTGCACAATGTGACCAGAAATCCGGAATCTTGATTGTAAAAACTGAGATTGTGAATGGTATCGGCATCTTTGTTGTCAATCAGGTTGACAGTAATAAGGTCCTGGAAACTATTGGAATAACCTGACAATATTCCAGCTTGTCCTGGATTTTTAATATGATAATATTCCTTGCCACCGGTGGGTTTTTTATCATCGGCAGGCATAATGATTCCGGTTGAAATATTATATGAATCGCCTTCGTCAAGATAACTCACCACGAGGTTTTCGATTTCCGGGAGGTTCTGTACGTATGAAATCCGTGCATTAGAAGCATTAATCAGGGTAACCCCTGCAGCACCGGCCACTTTCACCAGGTTTTTACTTCCGATATAAATAAGGGCTGTGTTTTCATCTACACCAAATCCCAAATTAAACCTTGGCTTCTCATGCATAAGGGCTACGGCAAGTCGTCCGATCCTGGCTCTTTTATTGAAATGCTGATCAACAATTCCCAGCGGAAAAAATCCCAGCCCTTTTGTCATCAGAACGCCATCACTCTCCGGAAAATCATCTCCCTCATATCCTGTTACCACGCCATGGGTGAGCGCACCAATACTATTGCCTCCGGCAATCATGGCTTCACTCATGATGGCAGCGCCGGCACTTGTTCCGCCAACAACACCTCCCGCGTTGAATACATCCCATACGGCCTCCAGCACTGGCGTTTTACTTCCATCTGGTCTGATCAATGTTTTCATGGTACGTAACTGGTCACCGCCCGTAAACCATACTGCAGAACATTCCCTGACCATTTTGGCCAATCGGGGATTATTCCCGTTATCTTTCCACGCTGATTCATTGACAACCTTGGTACTGTCATCGTCCATCAGTGCCACAGGGATCAGGTGGATGTTTTCGGGTTTTACACCGTAAGAAATCAATTCACTTCTGAAATACATGAACGACTGAACGGGTGCGCCTCCTGCCGACGGGATGACGGCAAAGACAGCCTTATCGGTTCCTCCCGAAAGGTCGATCATCTGGTTGAAAATACTTTTGTTGCTGGCTTCAAGTCCGCCTCCCACGATCACAAGACTTCCCTTTGAAGGCGTCTGACTGTTTGAAACAGATGAGATTAAAAATATTGTGCCGACCAGCAATGTTCGTAATTTGTTCATATTGTGTCATTAAGTTCTCCCATCATCCACTCTCCTTTGGGAGAGGGGGAAGGGGGTGCGGTGTTAAATGCCTATTTTTTTACAAATTTTAAAACCCTTGACTCGTTATTTTTTTTGTTGTGAACCTTGAGCAGGTAGACTCCTGGCTTAAACAACGAAATATCCACTGATTCCTGCTCGGTGCCTGACTTGCCTTTCAGGAGTCGGGTTCCCGGCAGACCAAGGATTTCCCAATCATATCCGGTTGAATTCCATCTCATGGTCAGTTCATCCTGAACCGGATCAGGTGAAATCACCAGCGGGTTCTTGTTGCCGAGCGTATTGATGCCGGATGAATAGACGTTGCCCATCAAATATGGGGTGGTGTAATCGATCAGTGAAAGGTTCAAATGTTCAAACCCCGCCACCATGCGAGGCTTTGTGCCGGTACTGCCCGATGCAGTGTGGCTTGAAAAACCTGCCTGGGTTCCGGCATTGGCAAGAATCATCACTGGCGCAGTTCCATAACCTGTGAGAGTGGCTTTGCCCGCCACCGGGGTGTATTTCATGTAATTGTGGTTTGTAAGCCAAATTCCATATTTCAGGCTATCCCTGGCCATTGCATAAGGAACAGCGGTTGCTGTGTTCTCAAATACATCTGTATTCAAATAGGTGTCGGGCATCAGCACCGTGTGATTCAGCAGTGAAAGCCCTTTCCCAAATGAGAGTTCACCATAATAGGAAGCATACAGGGCAAGGTAGTTGTCAATAACTGTTTTTCCTGCAAGTCGTGCATCCTCTCCGATAAAGGCGGTGATCATGTTGTCCCTTTTGATCTGTTTCTGAAGCAATTTACCGTTGGGAGTCGACATAAATGAGGAAAACAAGATAAACCAATTCTTCAAAAACAGGATTTTTGTTGCCTGGTTTATTTGGTTGCCAAGTTCAGCGTCGTTACCATATTCCATGTTCAGGACGAAGATATTCACTTGCTCGGCGCCCAGTTCCATCAGTTTGCCTTTATAGGCGTCTGCCAGGTTTTGATCACCGGTTAACACAAGTATTACCGCTTTTTGTAATCCTGAATTGTTTACCAGGTCGTTCAGCATGGCCTGATTATCGGAAACAAGATTACTTCCACTGGCCAGAATGGTATAATTGCCTGTTTCCTCAAGTCCGTTGGTGCTCATCTGATGATCAAGTCCGGCATACGATATCTGACCCGTCTGGAAATTAAAAGTACTGCCATGCAACAATTGAATTATTTGAACCGTATCGGCAAGCAATTTGGTGCCATTCAATGAATAGTTGCTGCCAGATTTATAAAGATTTGCACATCCCGTTCCATATACAGTCCCTAAACCTTGTTCATCAACCGTCATGCAAGTCATGTCATCCATGCCAAGCCCGGTAACAGCTTCTCCTTTATTAAGTGAGTAATTGGCCATAAAACCTACCAGCCTCCCAAAACGCCCGCGCTCTGCAAAGTGAGTGTCAAACAGGAAACCCGGGAAAAAGTTCATAAAATCGTCAGCAAGTGTAACGTAGTAGTTATTAGGATTCTCAATACAGGAATAGGGGTAGGCAGTTCCGTTTTTTGCTGTAAAAACAACCGAAGAAAGTATGTGCATGCCAGCCGAGGTACCACAGATGGTGCCACCCCTCATGTAAACATCATATACAGCCTCCTGAAGTTTTGTGTTTCGGTATAAACTGTAGTAATCATATTGGTCGCCACCCCTGAAGAAGATCACATCATAGCTGGTCAGTGTATCATAGGTCGCCTGGCTGTTTGCGCTGTCGTAACTGGCAATGGCAAATTCTTTTGCCCTTAGTGCACCGCACTGTTGGATAAAATATGGTGCAAGCGTGCCGGTCGAATAACCTACAATAGCTACTTTTCTGCCTTCACCGGCCCAGCGATAAGCCGGAGTACTCCAACTTGCGACTCCATTTTTTTCATTTCCGCCACCAACCAGCAAAAACCGGCCGGGTTGTGCAGCAAGATGAGTGAATCCGAATAAAAAGAAAAGAAACAACAACCCTTGCGGCAAATACAAAGGTGTTGTTTTAGTAATGACCATAGTGTTGAAAACGTGAATGATTAAATAATAACGAAATTATAAAATAAGGGTGCACAAAAACAACAGATATAATCTTTTTTACACAAAAGGTCATTTTTTGTAAGTTTCACTTTTCACCGTAACCTTCTCCAGCACTTTCATGTTGACGTCAACCCCGATTCCCGGTTTGGTCGGAACATCCATGGTGCCATCAGGATTGACGACAAATTCGGGATCAACAATATCCTCCTTGTAATACCTTTTGGTTGCCGATATGTCACCGGGCAAGGTAAAATTGGACAATGATGCCAGTGCAACATTTCCGGCCCGGCCAATTCCCGATTCAAGCATTCCGCCACACCACACCGGAATGTTCATGGAGGCACAATAGTCATGAATGAGCTTTGATTCTGTGAATCCGCCCACACGCCCTGGTTTGATATTGATGATCCGGCAACTGTCTAATTCAATGGCTGCACGGGTATCATCAAGCGAATGAATACTCTCATCCAGACAAATAGGGGTTTTTAGTTCGCGTTGCAGTTTTGAATGATCGAAAATATCTTCATAACCAAGTGGCTGCTCAATCAGTAACAGGTTGTAATCATCCATCCGCTTAAAAATGCTGAGATCATCCAGTGTATAGGCAGAGTTCGCATCGACCTGTAATAAGATATTGGGAAATTCCTTTCTGAGTGCTTCTACAAATTGAAGGTCATAGCCCGGGGATATTTTGATTTTAATCCTTTTGTACCCTTCAGCAAGGTATCCCTCAACCTTTTTAATAAGTTCAGCAACAGACGACTGAATTCCAATGCTCACTCCGACATCAATTTTTTCGCGGGTTCCGCCAAGCATTTTGGAAAGAGAGATGTTTTGGGTTTTTGCAAACGCATCCCACAAGGCAGCTTCCAGTCCGGCCTTGGCCATCATGTGACCGCGGACTTTTGCATAACCGGCAATTGCCTCATCAACGTTGGCAAGGTCTTTTCCCAGAACAGAAGGAATTAAAAAATCCTGCAGAATATGCCACGCTGTCTGAACTGTTTCATAAGAGTAAAACGGGGTGCCTTCAGCCACGCTTTCTCCCCAGCCGGTAACGCCGTTGGCATCAACCCTGACAATGATATGCTCTTCATCATATTCTGTTCCCATTGAAGTTACAAACGGGCTCACCAACACCATTTTAATATGGCGAAGTTCAATTTTTTCGATACGCATAGAAGTGGTTTTTATCAGTTACTGAAAATATAAATTATCATCTACTTTTTTATTACCCGCAGGATGGGGAAAACTTCCCTGTTTTTCAACAGATGGGCATAGTTTTTATAAGTAACCAATCCCAGCATCGATTTTGGCTCCAGAGCCAATACAATCATGTTGCTTTTCAACTGTGTCGCCGGGATGAAAAAATAATCATTGTCGGAAACAGGCTCCCGGAATTCCCTGACAACAGTCTGAGGGTTTACAACAACATCCCCTTCAAAATCGATGGAATCAATGCCATTGATGAAATATTGTTCAATTTTAAAGGCTCCTGATTGTTTAAAAGGTCTCCGCGTAAGAGAATGTTTGTCAGCCCATTCACCAAGTTCCGTGTATTTCCGGGGAATGAGATACCCCACCGGTTTTTTTACATCAGACAGGGACTTTACGACAGGCCGGTAATCGTTTACATTTACGACAGAATCATTGCCTGAATAATAAGAAAGGAGTTTGATCTGAAGTTTCTCTCCGTTTCTGACGTGTTCCGACTGAACAGAAACAGTTTCACTGTAAGCACCTGAAATTAATTTTTTTCGTGCCGTAATTACGAGGTCTTTGATGAGATCTTTATTCCGGTAAACATACGCAAGCAATCCACGCATGCCGGTCATCTGTCCTTTAGCCCGGTGCTGAAGGTTTTCAACCGAGTCATCCTTCCCGTTCATGCCTTCCTGGATAAAGGAAAAAGTGTTTTGAATTCCAAGGCTCTGGCGGCCATCGTTGATATCGAAAGTACTGTGCCTGATGTATTCGACATCCGGCGGTCCGCCTGGACAATATTCAAATGAGGAAAACTTGCGGTCACTCAGGTATTTAAATATATAACGAAGATAATCTTCATTGGATAATTTTCTGATCTCCGCTGAAACATTCAGATTGGTTGTGGCCCCTACGGTAATATCCGCATTCTTTCTGTAACCGTATTTTTTCCATGCTTCCCCGTATGGTGAATATTCGTGTACATCCATCGAAACTTCAAAACAGTATTTACTGAATAAACTTTGTAAAGCCATTGTTTCAGGTTCACTCAGGATCAGATGGTTACGGTTCAGGTCGGCATCATTTGCGTTCCGTCTTTTATTTGTCTCCGAACCATCAGGATTTACCTGGGGAACCAGGACAAGATCAATTTTGTTAAAAAGAGGCCTGTTTTCCGGTTTGAGCAACTCCCCTGCGAGCAGCAATGCCCCCTCTTTGCCTGATTGTTCATTGCCATGCTGCTGTGCAAAGATGAGTACTTTAATTTTTGACAGGTCCTTGTCGAACTGTGAGGAAGAAAACATCATCGCGTAAATATTCCGTTTTTCAACTGACTGACCGATGATTTCAACTTTCAGTAAATCAGATTTTGCGTCAAGTAATTGAATATATGATGTTAATTCATTGTATGATGTAAGGTTGCTAAAGTTGCTCTTTTCAAGCGGGGATTTAATTTCCTGAGAAGAAACAAACAAGGGGATGAAATACAAGATCAGAATTGCAATTGGTGTTTTCATGAGGTCAGATATTTCCGTAAAATTCTGTGAAACTGAGAAAATTCGTCTATTTCCCAACTATTTCATCCGGGTATCGGTGCTATTGAATGGTTCAAAAGTAATATTTATTTTTTAAAAGATTTTGAATTTTATTCATAATATTTGATTAAATTGTAGTCGTATTAATGGTTAAATTTTAATCAACGTAAAATCACAGCCTTCTTCCCAACACTATATGAGACAGTTTGTTTTACAAAACGATAAACTATTTGTGAACAAATGGATAACCTTTCTTGTATTTGCCCGATTAAGAAGCACGTACACTGTCTAAATCTGTCTGAAATGAAAGATGAACAAAATATTACCGAATTAAGAAGAGAGATATGGAGTTGGGTTAAAAAGTCAGGTTTGAGCAAGCGAGTTTTCTTTTCTGTTCCGATCAACAGGCTGGTATACTTTTCACCAAAAGGGTTAAAGCATTCAATCAGCAAACACCATGGCTATCCTGAACTCGAATTGATGCTTGTATTGCAATTACCGAAAATTCTTGTGGATGCATATTATGTGGGATTTAATCCAAACAACAGGGGAGACCTGTCAATTGCCGGAGTTCATGACTTCTACAACATTGTGGTATATGAAGCAAAAATATATGAAATATGGCTAAAGGTAAAAGAAACCAGGGATAAGGTATTTTATTATGATCACGGAATCATCAGGGAACTAGAATAAAAGAAAACAGGACTATGTTGGGTTTTCACTACGGGACTTGTTCGGCGAAACATTGGTCGATCGTAGCCTTCAAAATAATCCTGTTCTCAAATGCCATTGCAAATATACGATCAAAACTTATGTTTTATAACAGATAAGTGTGTTTTATTTCACCATGTTTTTAAACTCCCACTCCTACTACTCCCTCCGTTATGGAACCATCTCCATGGACAACCTCGTGCAGGAAGCTGTAAATGCGTATGGTCTTGACAATGCATCCGGTGAGGCAGCCACAAAAACTGTCCCTGCCATGGCTCTCACCGACATCAATAACTCCACGGGTATCATGGATTTCGTTGCTGTGTGCAAAGAGAAAAAGATCAAACCCATCGCAGGGATCGAATTCCGGCGCGACGACCGGCTGCTTTACACCGGGCTGGCCAAAAATAATGAGGGCTTCCGCGAGCTGAACGAATTTCTGAGCCACCACAACCTCAATAACCTGCCCTTGCCGGATAAGGCCCCTGAATTCAATAATGTCTTTGTTATTTATCCCATTTCATCCGTCCTTCGTTCGTCTACAGGCAGTTTTGAATATCGGATATTGAACAACGAATTTCGAATTTCAAATGATTTGCCTTCGGCAACTAAGGCAACATCGTCAATCGTCAATCGTCAATCGTATATTGGTGTGCGCCCCTCCGAACTCAGCCCCCTCATGCTTTCCCGCCACCGCGACCTCATTCCCCGGATGGTGCTGATGGCCCCGGTTACTTTCCGCAACAGGCAGGAGTACGAACTGCACCGCAACTTCAGGGCGGTCGACCACAATGTGTTGCTGAGCCGGCTTGAAGCCCATCAGGTCGCATCCTGCGATGAGATCATGTTGCCCGTTGATGAATTGCTCGAAACGTGCCGCGATTTTCCTGAAATTATCCGCAATACCCAAAAACTGGTTGAAGCGTGCTCCATCGACTTCGATTTCAAGGCCTGTAAAAACAAAAAAACCTTCACCGGCGACCACTACGATGATCGCGTACTCCTCGAAAAACTGGCCATGGACGGACTTCAATACCGTTATGGAAAAGGCCATGGCGAGGCAGGGCGCCGCATCCGCCATGAACTGGAAATCATAGATAAGATGGGTTTTGCCTCCTATTTTCTGATCACCTGGGATATCCTCCGCTATTCCATGTCACGTGGTTTTTATCACGTGGGGCGGGGGAGTGGTGCCAACAGCATCGTGGCCTATTGCCTGCGTATCACCGATGTGGATCCCATCGAACTCGACCTCTATTTTGAACGCTTCATCAATCCCAAACGAACCTCACCGCCCGACTTCGACATCGACTACTCATGGAAGGAACGCGATGAAGTGCTCGACTATATATTTAAAAGGTATGGACATGCGCACACCGCCCTCCTCGGCGCCATGTCCACCTTCAGGGATAAATCTATTTACCGTGAACTTGGCAAGGTTCACGGGTTGCCGAAAGGGGAGATCGATGCTTTTCTCAAACATCCGGAGGAGGCGATCCATAATAACCATATTATCCGCAAGATCAATGAACTCGGGGAGATGATGGCCGACTTTCCGAACCTGCGCAGCATCCATGCCGGCGGGGTGCTCATCTCTGAGGAACCTATTACCTGTTATACCGCACTTGATATGCCCCCCAAAGGTTTTCCAACCACACAGTTCGATATGTACGTGGCAGAAGACATCGGTTTTGAAAAACTCGACATTCTGAGCCAGCGGGGCATTGGCCATATTTATGAAACGGTGGAGATCGTGAAAAAGAACAGAGGTGTTGCAATCGATGTCCACAAGGTGCAGGCATTCAAAGAGGATGAAATGGTAAAGGAGCAGTTGCGCAATGCCCGTACCATTGGATGCTTCTACGTTGAAAGCCCTGCCATGCGCGGATTGCTGAAGAAATTGCATTGCGACAACTATCGGACACTCGTGGCTGCCAGTTCGATCATCCGCCCGGGCGTGGCACGCTCAGGAATGATGAAAGAGTATATTTTCCGGTTTCATCATCCCGATAAATTTAAATATTTGCATCCGGTGATGGAGCAGCAGTTGAAGGAAACCTATGGTGTGATGGTTTACCAGGAGGATGTGCTGAAGATCTGCCACCATTTTGCCGGTCTCGACCTGGCCGATGCCGATGTGATCAGGCGGGCCATGAGCGGAAAATACCGGTCGAAAAAGGAGTTGCAGCGTATCATCGACAAGTTTTTCGAGAATTGCAGAAAATCCGGGTATCCCGAAGAGGTAACCAAAGAGGTGTGGCGGCAAATCGAATCGTTTGCCGGTTACTCCTTTTCAAAAGCCCATTCAGCTTCATACGCAGTGGAAAGTTACCAGAGCCTTTATCTTAAAGCCCATTTCCCGCTGGAGTTCATCACAGGGGTAATCAATAATTTCGGGGGATTCTATTCCTCGTGGGTTTATTTCAACGAGGCGAAGGTATCAGGTGCAAATCTGCATGTGCCTTGCGTTAACCGGAGTGAATATAAGACGTGTATCCGGGGAAAGGATATTTTTTTGGGTTTTATCCATGTGACAGGCCTGGAAGCGGGTGTGGGAAAAGCGGTTACGGATTTACGATATGAGATGTACGATTTAAGAATGGAAGAAAAGCCTTATGCTGACCTGGATGATTTTATACAACGTGTTCCGGTTACCCTTGACCAACTGATCATTCTTATCCGGGTGGGGGCATTCCGCTTCACGGGTAAACCCAAGGCATCGCTGTTGTGGGAGGCCCATGTTCTGCTGGGTAAACATAGCGAAATGGCGAAATCACGAAATGGCGAAACCGGGCAAACAGATGCCGAAGGTTCTGTAGTCAATTTCCAATTCTCAATTTTCAATTCCATTCCGGTTAAGAAATTTATACTTCCAGAACTTGAACAGAATCTCATTGCCGATGTGTACGATGAAATCGAACTGCTTGGATTTCCGGTTACCTATTCCTATTTCGATTTGCTGGCGACGAAATTCAGGGGCGACATCCTTGCACACGAAATGACCTCATACGTCGGAAAAACTATTCGTATGCTGGGGCTGCTCGTTACCATTAAATATGTTCGTACGATTAAAAGGGAGTGGATGCACTTTGGCACTTTCATCGATGTCAACGGGCGCTTCTTTGATACCGTCCATTTTCCGAAGGCAGTTACCTCATACCCTTTTCGGGGCGAGGGGGTTTATCTGGTCAAGGGAAAAATAGTGGAGGAGTTTGGCTTTCCAAGCATGACCGTTGAAAAGATGGCGAAGATGCCGTTGAAGGGTGATCCGAGGGGATAATTGAAGCTGGCTGAAATAGATTCCCGGAATGAACTGTCTATTGCAGTTGGCTTTAGCCAACTGTTTAGGTTTAGGTTTGATTCATGTCTTCCGGCTTGAGCCCCATGAATCAAGACTTCCTAACCTGTTGATAATTAGTTACTGTTTGCGATGAATTTTTTGTAATTCTTCAACATCTGCCTGGTCTTTGAGCCGTCTTGCAACCATTTTGTTGATTATCAGATCTTCGAAACTCAGAAAAGGGACATCGTAATTTTCAATGTTCAGATGGTCACAACGTTCTAAGGCGTTGTTAAAGTTCAGTCCTGATACTGAAGTAAGAAATTCGATTTTTTCGGGAGGGTTGTTAAAATGAAATGCCAGCGTTTCTGTAAAGTCCTTGCTATTCAGCAAATCAATTGAATCTGCTGAAAGACCAAATCGAACCATAACCGGAAGGAGTTTGAGTTTATTTTCGTTTGTCGGACGAACCCATAAATCCATATCACCGGTTGTTCTGATATATCCATGAAAAACAACAGATAACCCGCCAACAATCAGAAATTCTACCTGGTTTTCCAGCAGGCTGATCACGAATCGTTGATGAAAGTCATTAAATATATTCATGCGGATCAAACGGTAAAAACTATTTCAAAACCCCGGTTACAGGAATTTCGCATCACCGTGTCTTTATAGATGGAATGGACCATGATGGTATGCAATGCTAACCTTTGAGCAGGAGTAAGGCTACGCCAGTAGGCATAATTAGATTCTTCCTGGCCCTGGAAGTCTGAAAAAGTGATTTCCCCCGATGGTTTCCGGTACCCGTCTGATTTCAGAAATTCCTCCATCGGTTCATCGAATTTTGGCATGAGTGCTGGGTTTTCCATGTTCTGCCTGGAAATTTCTTTTCCTTTGATTGAAACACAAAAATACAAAATCTTGTAAAAACTTCCGGGTTTTTAAACCCGGAAAGTTTGTTTCGACTTAATTAATGGCAAACGGATGAGAAGTAACCACATCAATATTTTTGTGGATCAGCTTATGAATATTCTTCAGATATGGTTTTTCATCGGCGGAGCAAAATGACAATGCCGCTCCGGTTTCGCCGGCCCGCCCTGTTCGTCCGATGCGGTGAACATAAGTCTCCGCCTGCTCCGGAATTTCGTAGTTGATCACGTGGCTTAACTTGTCAACATCAATACCCCTCGAGGCAACATCGGTGGCGACCAGCACTCGGATACTCCTGCTTTTGAAATCTTTCAGGGCTTTGTCGCGTGCACTCTGCGATTTATTGCCGTGAATGGCTTGCGCCTTGATGCCGTTGCGAATCAAATCTTTCACAACTTTATCCGCTCCATGTTTGGTACGGGTGAAGATGAGTACATTTTTAAGCGATTCATTTTTAAGGACATGTGTGAGTAACAATTTCTTATTCTCTTTTTTTACATGGTAAACCGATTGGGAAACCAGGATTGGTGGCATGGTATCCGGTGAAAGATTTATCTGGACAGGATTATTCAATAAAGATGCAGCCAGTTTTCTGATTTCATCTGGCGCTGTGGCCGAAAAGAGCATGGTTTGCCTTTTTGCCGGCAGTTTTGCGGTGATCTTGCGGATATCATTGATAAATCCCATATCCAGCATGCGGTCAGCTTCATCGAGTACCAGATATTCCACTTTATCAAGGCGGACAAATCCCTGGTTCATCAGATCGAGCAACCGGCCCGGCGCTGCAACAATAATATCAACCCCGCTTTGAAGCGCCTGGGTCTGGTTTTTTTGTGATATACCCCCATAAATGGTAACAATGCGGATGTCGAGTCCTTTGCCGTACGTGCTGAACTCTTCGCTTATCTGGGCGACCAGTTCACGGGTAGGGGCAAGGATCAAAGCCCTGACAGCCCTGCGTTGATTACGGTCTTTTTCAGTTTCAAGTAATTGTAAAATGGGTAAGGCAAATGCAGCCGTTTTACCGGTGCCGGTTTGTGCGCAACCAAAAATATCTTTTCCCTGTAAAACTGTAGGGATCGCTTTTTCCTGGATTGGTGTCGGGTTCAGGTACCCTTTCTTATTTACAGCATTCAATAAAGGCTGGATAAGGTTCAGATTTTCAAAATTCATTTAATGTTTATTAATGTATATAAAATTGATTTCTCCGGTTGCAAAGTTGTCATGACAACGTTGTAACGGAGTTTCTTTAAAAAAATGTACGTGGGCTGAATTGTAAAAGTGGGAGGATTACATACAGATTGAAATACAATCTTTCAAATGAGATTGCAAAGATACATACAATTGTTGGATTCACACAATATAATCTGAAAATGGCATGATACCGGGCGCTTGAGCCCGGATCATTCAGCAAATTCAGCCAGTTGGAACAGATCAGGTTACATTCAGAATATCATCGAGCCCTGAGATTTTAAACGTTTTCTTTACAAATGGCTGGCAATGGGCAATAGAAAACTGCCCGGGTCCCGCCTGTTTGGCAGTGCTGACACAAATCCGGATGAATGAGGAAGATATATAATCAACTTCCCGAAGGTCAAAAATTATTTTATCCCCAGATATCCCCTCTTTTACAGGGATGTGAATATTGATCATTTCACTCACCTTTTGAACTGCTATTGTGTCCATGCGTCCGGCAAAAGTAGCCGTCAGGACTTTATTCTCCTCGTTATAAGTAAAGCTTACCATTGAATACAGATTAATGATTTTTGTAATAATCTTTCATGATTTCATCAGCACCGAGCGATTCATCGTAATATTTTGATTGGTCATGGCTGAACCACATTTCATTTGGCTTACGCCGGCTGACCCGTTGAATATTGATCAGGTTTTTTGCTGTAATATTTTCTGTGGTGATATTTTTACCTCCTGTTCCGCAACCCAGGGTGAGTGAGGGGGGCAGGTGGTTGTAAAAGTAGCCAACCGCTCCCTGGGAGGTAGGTGTGTTAACCAGTACACGTCCGGCATTCAGTAATTCAGCATACTCCATGATCCTTTTTTCGTCATTGGCGTAAATGCACGCACTGTGTCCGATCCCGCCCAGATAATTCAGGTCGACGCACAAATTCACGGCGGTATGGTAATCATCAGCAGCGTAAAAAGCCAGAATGGGCGCCAGTACTTCAACAGACAGCGGATAATCCTTTCCGATGCCATCAAGCTTTGCCAGCAGAATTTTGGTGCCGTCAGGAACATTGATCCCCGCTTTGGCAGCAATGACAGAGACCGGCTGTCCGACAATAAAAGGACTCATACTGTTTGTTTCTGCCACAATCGCGATCTTCTCAACTTGTCTGATTTCGTCCGGATTCAAAAAATAACAATGTTGCCTTTCGAATTCCTCCCTTACCTTCTGCTCAATGGTTTTCACCACCACAATGGCCTGTTCACTTGCACAGATGGTCCCATTGTCGAAGGTTTTGGATGATATGATGTTGGATACGGCAAAGGGGATGTCGGCACTTTCATCGATAAATACCGGAACATTTCCCGGACCTACACCTATGGCCGGGTTCCCTGAACTGTAGGCAGCTTTCACCAGTCCTGTGCCCCCAGTAGCCAGGATAAGCGCAACTTTTGGATGCCCCATGATCATCTGGGTGAAATCCCTGCTGCCTGAGGAAATCATCTGGATGCAATCTTCCGGGGCACCGGCTTCAAGAGCAGCTTCATAGCAAATTCTGACTGTTTCACTGCATGATTTGGCAGCGCCGCGATGTGCGCTGATGATGATGGGGTTGCGTGACTTAAGACAAATCAGGATTTTAAACATGGTGGTCGAGGTGGGATTGGTAACGGGGATGACCGCAAGAATAGGACCCAGGGGTTGGGCAATTTCAGTGATCCCGGTTTTTGGGTCGGACGAAATGACGCCGACAGTCTTTTCATTCCTGATACTTTCGTAAACCAATTGAGTCCCGAGTACATTTTTGATCACTTTATGTTCCCATTTGCCCATTCCGGTCTCCTCCTGGGCCATTTTTGCAAGCTTTACCCGGTTGTTGAACCCTGCTTTAAAAACAGCCTCTACAATTCTGTCTGTTTGTTCCTGGTCGAATTGATGAAATTCCGCTGATGCCAGCTGTGCCTTATCAAGTATTTCATTGGCCTTTTCGAGAAGATTATCTGCCATAGGTTGTAATTATTAAATTCAGTTGGTAAATATACAGTATTATTCTTTTTTTAAATGAATTTCATCTGCTCATGTTATAACCCCAACACCGAGGCCCCCTGTTCGTATACAATATCTAAAGGGATTTTGGCAGTTTTAAGCCGTTCAAGGTCAGCTTGCAATACCTCCCTGATCTTTCCGTTGGTTTCAAGATAGGCCGAGGCGCCCTGATAATCACCATCTCCCTCGAATTTCAAGACCATGGCTGCCCATTTATTCATAGCCTCACGGGTTTTCTCAAAGTTAACCATATAGGTACCTCCGGCACTGCGCTCGAATGCACCATTGTCGGCGAAGAAATTAAAACACATCATATTTGCTTTTCCATGTGCACTTGCTGCCCCGAAACGAACCGAGCGGATCAGGCCTGCCATATAGGTCACGAAACAATCTTCAGCAGTAATTTCCGTCACTTCGCCTTTGGCAATAAGCTGTGTCGTCATGAAAAGTCCGAGGATGTCGGCCTTTGCCTCTTCGATGGATGAATATTTCTCTTTCATGGCCTCTCTCACAGTTCCCTTACCCGTTATGGTATTTTTGATGCCCAATCCATGGGCAACTTCATGAAACATGACATTTGAGAAGAAAGCATCAAATTTAATGTTCTTTTTCTGTGTTGAATCAATCAGCACATCGGAAATAGGAACAAGGATGTTGTCAAACTTTGCACGCATCGCATTCTTAAGCTGAAGCCGGCGGGAACCTTTTGCCAGTTGCACTTTCTCATCATTCGGGAGGTTAATCGCGATGGTCTTACTCACTTTATTTGAGTTTCCGGAAACAAATATAACATCGTAGGCGTTAAGGTCGGAGTCGGTGCCTGGCTTTTCCTTCTTGTATTTTGCATCCACAGGTAAACTTAACTGTAATTCGGGAAGAAAGGATGCAAACTTGGCAAGTTTCAGACTCCATTCCTTGTCTTTGATCAAAAGGGCGCCTTCGTAGGCAGTTTTATACCCGAAAAGTTCATCTTCGTAATTTTCTATGGGGCCGATCACAAAATCGATGGTGTTGTTTTTCATTTCCATCCACGCCATATCACTGGCAAAATAGTCATCGGTTAAAAAAGCCTGTGCACGAAGTTCAAGATATTTTTTCAATCCCGGATCATCTGCCAGTGTTGATGCTTGTCTGAGCAATTCAGCTGCCCGGGTTATTTGGGCTGAATAAGCCTCATGATACCAAACTGATTTCAATGATTTGTCATCATTTCGGCGGATAAGGGTGTATTGACTGGTTTTATCCTTGTCATTCCATTTTTCAAACTCCTCCCTGGTCATGTCGGCGGGGTAAAAATTTGCACCTTCGGGTTTATTTCCGAAGCCGGGGATGAAGGGAGTGTTGCCGTTTAATCTTTCCCACGGCCCGTAGTTGATTAATGCAAACCGTTGCATGAGGGTGTCACTGATGGTGTCGAGAAAAGCCGTTTTATCACCCACAGCCTGGTCCCAGAATAAACCATCAATGATGCCTGCCACTTCGATCAATATGGGAATCATCTTTTTTTCGTTGTCGCTCAGTTTTGTGAGGTCGGTGGTAAGTTTTACCGTTGCGTATTCGTTGATTTTAACCTGGAGCAGTGAATCTTCAGGGGTGAGAGCTGAGTTTGTTTTGCCGGAAGGACCGGTGCAACCGGAAATAAGGATTCCCATCCATACACAAAGTGCCATCAAGGCGGCCATTTTCTTTACCATAACTGTCAGATTTAATGTTACGGGCAAATGTAATAAAAAAACGAGT
Source organism: uncultured Bacteroidales bacterium (assembly GCA_903875045.1). GTDB lineage: Bacteria > Bacteroidota > Bacteroidia > Bacteroidales > FEN-979 > CAIVAT01. The sequence goes on along the minus strand of CAIQUS010000216.1, from coordinate 7,718 downwards.
TCAATTTTTTATGTTTGACATCTTGGTTTCATAAGGAAATATTCATAAGTTTGTGACAAAATATTTACTTCAATAAACCTAAAACCAAATCGCCATGAACAATGTTTTAATTCTGATCGTCGTCGGAGCAGTCGGGTTGCTCTTTTTCTCAGGTATCCGGATCGTTCGTCCAACTCATCGCGGACTCATTGAACGTTTCGGCAAATACAACCGCTTTGCAGGTCCGGGGTTTCACTGGATAATTCCTGGCATCGATTTGATGTACCAGGTCAATATCACTGAGAAAATGATCAATGCCGAACCGCAGGAAATCATTACCAATGACAATTTGAACGCAAAAGTGGATGCCCAGGTTTATTTTAAAATCACCAATGATGAGGAAAGTGTGAAAAATTCACAGTACAATGTTAACAATATTGAATATCAGATTGTAAACCTTGCACGGACAACACTGCGTAACATCATCGGCACCATGACCCTGAAATCGGCCAACAGCGAACGTGGAAAAATCAACAAGGAACTTCATGGTACTTTACTGGATGAGACCCGGAGCTGGGGCATTCAGATCATCCGTACTGAATTAAAGGAGATCGACCCGCCCAAGGATGTTCAGGAAACCATGAACAAGATTGTGAAGGCTGAAAATGAAAAAATTGCCGCAGTTGATTATGCCACAGCCGCTGAAACCAAAGCTGACGGTGAGAAACGTGCAGAAATCAGGCGTGCGGAAGGGGTGAAGCAAGGTCAGATCCTGCGGGCAGAAGGGGAGGCACAGGCTATTGCACTCGTTAATGAAGCTGCCGAAAAGTTTTTTATCGGCAACGCCCAGGTTCTTCGTAAAATACAGGCTTTGGAAACCTCTTTGAAAGATAATTCAAAAATTGTCGTACCCGCCGGCTCCGACCTGGTGAATGTACTGGGCGAAATGGCAGGCATTATTCCAATCAGGGATAAACCCGACACAAAATATGCTCCGGTTTAAATCAAGCCAATGCAAACAATGCAGGCAATGTAAGCAATGTAATTATTGACTGCATTGTCTGCATTGCCTGCATTTTAGAATTTAACTCTCGGAAGGACAAACTCCAGAATTTGTTTTACGGACGCCTCAATGGTTTGCAAATCTGTCCGGATTTCAATATCGATATTTTCCGGGGTTTCAAATGGTGAACTGATTCCCGTGAAATCTTTGATTTCTCCGCGACGGGCGCGGGAATACAAGCCTTTTACATCGCGTTCCTCGCAAACCTGAAGGGGTGCATTCACATAAATCTCAATAAAATCATCTTTCCCGATAATCCTGCGAGCCATGTCACGGATTTCTTCGGTTGGGCTGATGAAACAATTGATGGTGATTACGCCGCAATTTACCAGCAATTTTGAAACTTCTGCAATTCTCCTGATGTTCTCAAACCTGTCAGCATCCGAAAATCCGAGGTTGCTGTTGATGCCCGACCTGATATTGTCACCGTCGAGAACCTGTGTGAAAAATCCTTTGCTGAACAATGCCTCTTCGAGATATTTGGCCAGGGTAGTTTTTCCGGCTCCGGATAAACCGGTAAGCCAAATTACTTTTGAGCGCTGTTTTAATAATGCTTCCTTTTCCGGCCTGCCAAGTATTTCATGATAGACAGGGAATATATTGTCTGTTGTAGATAGCATAATGGTGTTAAGAGGTTAGAAATAATAGGTGCAACGATAACTGCTCTTCGAACGAGTGCTCATTTGCGAAATTCTCCGATCGGAATGGGCCTGGTCGAGGTAGCTACCCTGAATACAACATTACTGTCCTTATCCAGTGCCGAAACAAGAACCGCAAAAAAACCATCCTTGTTCCATTGGAAAAATGCCTTATCGGCGATTTCATGAAAGGTGCCAGGACTGTTAAAATAGGATATACAGGCTGCTTTCGTACTGTCAAACCGTCCTAGACCTTTTGCTAAATCTTTTTCCTGCTGAACATAGTAAAGCGTTTCTGACGTATCTGATTTTGATGCAACCTTAAAAGTTACTCCGGTTTTCTGCTCGATGATTGATTTAAGTCCCTCAGTGTTCGGTTTTTTTGACGAACATGCCCATACGGAGATCAGAAGGGCGATTACAAAAAAATATTTCATGTTCAGTGATACATTTTGAAGTTAACAATCACTTCCGTTTAAAATTCAGTCACAAGGATGATTTCCGAAAGCAAAATTGACGGTTCAAAGATACTGAACTGTCAATACATCTGCCAAAATTGTCTTTAAAAGTTTTAAACAGGCTGGCAATGGTTGAAGAAGTGGCTGGTAGTTCCTGTCATGGTGGACATTTTCTCAAGCGATGGCACACCGAAGGCAGGTATGCCACTATGTACCAAGCCTTTTTACATTGTCTTGGTATAATGACTACATTTGTATCTGGTATTCACATAAAATACTATATGCAAACTCATTGATCGTTCTTAAACACTTAGAAAATATTATGTGAGGTTCCTGCTTTATTTTGCTTCACATAACTGTCAGTTAAAGGCCTATAACGCTGCTCATACACAAAAATCAGGATGGATAAAAACGAAAACACATCAGAAGCAGCGGCACTGCGCCGTAAAGCGGAAGAGTTGCTGAAAAAGAGATCAGAGGCCGAAATCCTGGAGCTTGTTCTAGAACTAGCCTTACAAAATGAAGAGAAGGCGAAACGGGCAGGTGAGTTGGTCATTGCCAACAAGGAACTGGCTTTTCAAAACGAAGAGAAAGCAAAACGAGCTGACGAGTTAAGTATTGCGATTGCAAATTCCCTGAAACTTACTCATGAACTTGAGGTGCATCAGATTGAACTGGAAATGCAAAACGAGGAGCTTATCATGGCGAAGGAGCAGATAGCAAAAGCTGCCACAGATAAATATGCAGAATTATACGATTTCAGTCCGTCGGGATATTTCACACTTTCCAAGGAAGGGATAATTCTTGAGCTGAACCTGTGCGGGGCCATGATGCTGGGACGAGAACGTTCGTATCTGAAAAATCGACCGTTTGTACTTTTTATTTCCGACGATACCAAGGAAACCTTTTATCTCTTTCTCAGGAAGGTTTTTTCAGCCTTTGTAAAGGAGACTTGCGAGGTGGCTCTTCCGACAGATGGTAACTCATCAATGTATGTTCACCTCACCGGCATAGCAACAGAACATGATGACCAATGCCGGGTAACCGTTGTCGATATCACAGGCCGCAAGCTTGCGGAAAATGCACTGCTGGCAAGTGAAAACCGCATGAGCGAGATCACCCGATGCATGGCTGATTGGATTTGGGAGGTTGACAAAAACGGAGTTTATACTTACGCTTCAGAAAAAAGCTTTGATTTTTTTGGATACGCACAGGAAGAGGTTATCGGAAAAACACCCTTCCATTTCATGCCACCGGATGAAGCAGCGAGAGTCGCAGCGATTTTTTTCGAAATCAAGTCCAAAGGGTTGCCCATAAAGGATATTGAGAATTGGAATATCGGCAAAAATGGTCGGAAAATTTGTGTTCTCACCAATGGGTTCCCGATACTTGATAACAATGGAAATCTTAGCGGTTACCGTGGTGTAGACAAAGACATCACTCAGCACAAAATTGCGGAAGACACGTTGAGGCATAGCGAAGAATTACTAAAAACCGTTGTGTCCAACAGCACAGACCTCACAATACTCACCAATGCAGGTGGCCAGATTCTTTTTGTCAGTCCTCAATGTGAAACGGTTCTCGGATATCCGGGCGATACCTTTATCGGACTTCAGATGCCAGACATTATACATCCTGATGATACGGAGTTGGATCGTACAGCCTGGGATGGGATATTTCATGCAGGGAAGGAACTTAGGGATATCGAGTACCGGATCCATGATGAAACGGGAGCAGTAAGGTGGTTGTCTCATTCTGCTAAAACTTACAGTATAAATGGAGTAGTGGTTGGGGTGGTGAGCACCATTCGACACATCACCAACCGAAAAATGGCAGATCAAACCCTCAAATTAAGCGAGGAAAAATACAGAACCATGTTAAATGCCTCGCCCGATTGCATGGTGTTGACCAACATGAAGGGAATCATTGTAGAGGTTTCTGAAATCGGGCTTCATTTGTTGGGAGCCGATTCCAGAGATGATCTTGTGGGCAAACTGATTTTTCAATTTGTTTCATCAGATGAACAGGAACTTTTAAAGGAATTACTGGCCAAAACCACATACGACGGCTTTACACAAAATATCGGCGTTACCATCAGAAAGCAAAACCAATCTGTTTTTACAGGCGAAATCAGTGCCACTTTAATGCAGAGCGCCGATGGAACTCCCGTTTCTTTTATGATAATCATCCGTGATATTTCCCAAAGGAAGGAAATGGAGGCAAAACAGATCCATACTGACCGTATGTCGACTCTTGGTGAAATGGCTGCAGGTATCGCCCATGAGGTCAACCAACCCTTGAACATCATTTCAATGGTGATGGATAAAATTTTATTTGAGGCTTTCAAAGCTGAATCCATCGATGCCGGGTTCCTTAAAAATAAATCAGATAAAATTTTTGAAAACATTACCAGGATCAGGGACATCATAGATCATGTCCGGGACTTTTCGAGAAGCCACGATAATTATGTACTCACTGCCTTCAATGTGAATTCGAGCATTATTAACGCATCATCGATGATTGTGGAACAGTTCAAGCACCATGGCATCATCCTCAATATTCAACTAGAGCAGCAAATGCCAACAATCGTTGGCAATACCTTTAAATTTGAACAAGTCATCCTCAACCTCCTTATCAACGCAAAGGATGCAGTAACAGAGAAGAAAAACAAAGTGGTACAGGATTTTGACATGCTTGTCGGCATCAGGTCCCGTCGGGAGGACCAGTTCATCATTGTAGAAATAACGGACAATGGTATTGGGATTGGCAATGATGACATCAAGAATATCATGCTTCCTTTTTATACAACCAAGGAGGAAGGAAAAGGAACCGGGCTCGGCTTATCTATCTCCTATCAGATCATCAAGGAGATGAATGGAACCATTGAAATAACAAGCGATAGTTCGTCTGGAACAAAAGTTAAACTTGTTTTGCATGTGCAAAAAACAAAGTAATGGTGACATCTGCCTTTTATCTTTGATGTTTAGAACGGGGTTACAACGTTTCTGAATAACTGCTTTTCGCCTTTCTTGTCCAATAATACAGTTTGTCTTTTCCGGATGAAAGGAATTCCTGTCCGGCGAACTGTTCGGCGAGAGCCCCTTGTGTAAGGCAAATGGTTTTGATAAATAAAATTGCACCTGTCGTTTACCTTGTCAGTTTGTAGTCATTAATCAAAAGTTCTGGTGAAAGATTCAATCGCTTGTTCAATTTACGAATCATATCAACAGTTAATTTGCGCTTACGGTTTAATATTTCGGAAACTCTGCTTTTTCCGCCAATTTCATTTACTAAATCCATTTGCTTTAATTGCATTTCCTCCATCCTGATCTTGATGGCTTCAATTGGATCAGGTGCTTCGATTGGATAGTGCTTTTTCTCATATTCATCCACCATTAATCCAATCAAATCGGCTTCATCACCTTCCGGAGTTCCAATCGGTGCATCAAAGATGGCTTCAAGGCGTTTTAAAGCATTCCGATAGTCAATCTCGTTTTTTATTGGGCTGATATTCATGTCCGTATTTTTTATATCGTATTTGCGTCAATTTTATCATATTCCACATGTGTTCCAATGAACCTGATAAAAATCCATTGTTTCTCGAAGTTAAATTTCGCTACCAATCGGTAGTTATTCCCTTTGATATTCAATACAATCCTGGCTTCCTTTAAAATACTTGCATTTGCATATTTTTGCTTTATGTCATTTGGGGTTTTCCAACTTGAATTCATTGCAGTGTCGTACCAAGTCTTTAGATACTGCTCTGAATCAGGATGTGATTCACAAAATTCCCTCAAAGTGCTTTTTGAAAATATTCTGTCCATGTAGTAAATTCTGATGGCAAAGGTATTGTGAAATTCGCAAATTGGGAACTTTATGTTAATTGTTCTTTTATCAAGGGATCAAATTGTTAAATTTCTCAAATCAAACAGGGGATGGTGTTGTGGTTGCAACACCAGGTGAAGCTGTTGATGCCGTAAAAAATCAAATAGATAAAAAGGTCGATTTTATCAAAGTTTACAGTTCGTTATCCGAAGAATGTTTTATGTCTATTGCCGGGGAAGCCAGGAAAAGAAATATCCCATTTGCCGGTCATATACCCAACAGGGTTTCAATCTACAAGGCAATTGAAGCTGGAATGGCCAGCTCGGAACATTTATATGGGTTTCTGAATGCCTGCTCGTCTGCTGACTCATCAAATGAAGCACTCGTTGTTACATTTTCAGACAAAAAGTTTGATACTATATGTTCCGTCCTGGCTAAGAGCAGCATGTGGTTATGCCCCACCTTGACAGTTAACAGGGCAATGAGTTATTTAAACGATACAATATTTACAAGTGATTATAGAAAGTCTTATCTGCCAGGATACGTTCTTGAGATTTGGAATCAAAAAATGAGTCCTTATACAAAAAGCCAAATAGATAATTTTGCGAATAGCTCAAGAGTCAGGTGTATTTTTGAGCTAAGTTTAATAGGGAAAATGAATGAGAAAGGAGTAAAATTTCTTGCAGGAACCGATTTCCCAAATCCTTATGTTTTTCCGGGATTTTCTTTGCATGATGAATTGTCCCTACTGGTAAAGGGAGGTATGCCTGCACTTGATGCATTAAGGTCTGCAACAATCAACCCTGCAATATTTATGGACGAAAAAGCTGATTTTGGTTCTGTTGAGGCAGGCAAACTTGCTAGCCTGGTTTTACTGAATAAGAACCCATTGGAAAATATTGAAAACACAAAAACTATTGAAATTGTTATCGTGCGAGGGAAAGTTTATAACAGGAAAGCGCTAGATTTAATGTTAGCACAAGCAAAATCCAATGGCAAATGAATTGCCGTTAGCGGCCAAAGTACAGGATCAATTAAAGTAAAAAATGCTTGCTAAATGAAACCCTTGTAAATACTATAACTACGTTGAAGATCAGGCAAAAAAAAAGAGGCTGTTAAGCCTCCTTGGTAATCAGCCTGGGACTTGGACGGGTTCACTGTATCGCCTATGTACGTAGGGTTTTCAAGGTATTATTTGTTGTCTGTATCAGATTTGTGTTTTTGAGGGTGACGGTCCAGTAGGGAGATCCTTCCCCATAAAACACTGATAGAGGCTATGTTTAAAACTTCCTTAGATCTCTCCATGATACAATTTTAAATCCCTTATATAAGAAAGTGTCATCACCGCCATATATGATCGACTTATTATCCTTCTCTGCCTCCTCGTTTTTATCAAGAAACCGGAATGTGGTGATAAAATCAGGTGAAAAAGTTCTTGCGGATTTAATTTCCATCCATTGCAGCAACTCATTTTCTGCGACAACATCCACTTCATTGTGATTGCTGTCGCGAAAGAACCAGATATCCTGCGGGACTCCATTGTTAAATCGCTGTTTCAGCAACTCCAGAATGACCAGGTTTTCGAACAAAGCGCCTTTCAGGTAATGCGTTTTCAATTGCTCAGCGCTTTTTATTCCCAGAAGATATGAAACCAGTCCCGGATCGGTGAAATAGATTTTAGGCGATTTGCTTACTCTTTTTCCATAATTCTTGTAGTAGGGATACAACTGGAAAATGATGTAACCTGCCTCCAGG